>CAZWMK010000014.1:0-27004 GCA_964635065.1 uncultured Sphingomonadaceae bacterium
TTCCATCAGGTTGTCGTTGGCGGGAGCCGCCGTCGACTGGATGATGAACACATCCTCGCCGCGAACGTTTTCGTGAATCTCGACGAAGACTTCCTCGTCGGCGAAGCGTTTGACCGAAGCCTGTGTCAGCGGCAGGTCGAGATAGGCTGCAATCGCCTGCGCGAGCGCGGGGTTGCTGTTGCCGGTGAGGATTTTCATCGTCTGCATCCCCTGTGACTGGATTTGGGCGCTTTAACGGGTGAATCCCGATCCCGCAACGCTTATGACATCAGGGCGGACACGGCAAAGCAGATGCCGACAATCAGCGGCACACCAATCAGGTTGATGACAAGGCCCGTTCCGACCATCTGGCGAACAGTCACATGACCAGTGGCAAAGGCGATGGCATTGGGCGGCGTGCCGGCAGGCATCATGAAGCCCCAGCTGGCGGCGAGGGCGGCGGGCATGGCCAGCAGCACCGGATCAAAGCCAATGGCAAGCGCCAGCCCCGCCACCACGGGAATGAAGCCCGATGCGGCGGCGACATTGCTGGCGAATTCGGTGACCAGCACGATGAGGGCGGTCAGAAGCAGGGCCACGGTCCAGACCGGCCAGCTGCCGGCGGCTTCCAGTTGCGCACCGATCCAGCCGGCGAGACCGGTGCTGGTGATGGCGTCGGCAAGGGCAAGCCCGCCGCCGAACATCAGCATGATATCCCATGGCACGCCGCGCGCATCGGGCCATGTCAAAAGCCGTCCGCCATGCCCGTCGGGGATGAGAAACAGCGTCAGCGCCCCAAACAGCGCAATAGCGGCATCGTCTAACGCGAAGGGGCCAAGTCTGTCGCGAAACAGCGGCGTCAACACCCAGGCCAGCGCGATGATGATCAGAAGCGGTAACAGTCGCCGTTCCGCTGTGCGCCAGCTACCGGGATCGCCGATGGCGGCGCGCACGCTGTCGAGGTCGATGTGCAGCGCAGGCAGGTGGTTGCTGCGCGCCAGCCACCACCAGCAGGCAGGAACCGCCGCGGCGACAAGCGGCAGGCCGAAGGCAGCCCAGGTCAGAAAGTCGATGTGCAGGCCGAGCGTCTTCTCGATCAGGCCGGCGGCAATGGCGTTGGTGGGCGAGCCGACCAGCGTTCCAAGCCCGCCGATCGAGGCCGCATAAGCGACACCTAGCACCAGTGCCGTGCCGAAACCGGCGGGAATTCGGCTCCCCGGCGCTCGCGCGACATGGAGCAGCGACAGCGCAATCGGCATCAGGATGAGCGTGGTCGCGGTGTTGGAAACGACCATGCTCAAGCCCGCGGATGCGATCATGAACGCCAGCAGCAGGGCTTTCAGCGAGCCGCTGCTACGGCTGATGATGGCAAGCGCGATGCGTCGGTGAAGGCCGCTTTTTTCGATGGCGAGCGCAATGAGCGAGCCGCCCAGCACAAGGAACACCACGGGGGCATAATAGCTGCCCGATACGGCGGCTGCCGCACTGACGCCAAGCGGCGGGAACAGCAGGAAGGGCGCAAGGGCGGTCATCGAAAGCGGAATCGCCTCGCTGACCCACCAGACGGCCATCAGTACCCCAACCGCCGCCACCCGCCACGGTGCCATGGCCAGCCCCGTGGGCGGATCAAGCGCAAGCATCAGGGCAAACAGGGCAAGCCCCAGCCAGAATCCGCTGCGTTGCATGTGACTTCCCCCGAAAGCCTGGCGGTGCCGTCTATTGTGACGGCTTATGCCGGAAGCGCGATCAGACTGATCTGCCGCCCGTAATCGGCCTCCTTGCGATGCGTCGTGCGGCGATAGCTGAAGAAATGCGTCTCGTCGCTGTAGGTGTCGTGGTCCATCATGGCGATGCGGCCAATGCCTGCCTCTGCCAGACGCGCCGCTACAAAGCCTTCGAGGTCGAACTGGTGGTGTCCGGCGCGGCCCGGGGTGAAGAAACGGTCGAAATCGGCATCGGCCTGCTGGAAACGCAGCAGGAAAGCGTCGTCGACTTCATAGGAGCGGCGGGCGATGCATGGACCGACGGCGGCGGCAATCGCGTCGCGGCGGGCACCCAGCGCAACCATGGCATCGACCGTTGCAGCGACCACGCCACCAAGCGCCCCCTTCCAGCCGGCATGGGCCGCACCGATCACCCCGGCATCGGCATCCGCGAACAGGACGGGTGCGCAATCGGCGGTCAGGATGCCAAGGACAAGGCCGGGGCGGTCTGTGACCATGGCATCGGCCTCTGGCCTGTCGGCGTGCTCAAACGGGGCGGTGACAGTGACGACAGCAGGGCTGTGCACCTGATGGACGGTGACAAGCGTTGCGCCCGGTGCCACGGCCATGGTGGCGCGGTTGCGGTTTTCCAGCACAGCTTCGGGCGTGTCGTTCGAGCCGGTGCCGACGTTGAGATCGGCATAAATGCCATGCGAGACGCCGCCGCGCCGACCGAGGAAACCGTGACGGACGCCGTCGAGAATGGCCGCGCGGAAAATGTCGATGCTCAACTCAGTCTCCGTCTTGGGTGGGAAAGGCGGCTGGCTGCGGCCAGTTTGGGGCCGTCAGGGCCATCGCCTTGAACAGCTGGCCCATTTGCGTGTCGGAAACCAGCCGGTCACGCGCCGCCATGATCGCCGCCGCATCGCCGTGTTGCGCAAGCTGGTGGGCGCGCACGTCAATGCCCAGCGCTTGCAGCAGCAGACCTTGCGGAATCGGGCCATGGCAAATGGCACCACCCTTGCGGGCGGCTGCGGCCAGCGCTGCAAAATCGACATGGGCGGTCAGATCGGCGTTGCCGGGGTCGGCCAGCGGTTCGACAGGCTGATGGCGGGAAAGTGCCTGCAAGGTTTCGCCGCACTGCGGCCCCTCATAGCCGTAATCGATGAAAAGCGCCGCACCACCCTGTCGGGCAACACGCGCCGCAATCTCCTCCGTCAGCGCCTGCCCAGTGGCGCACATTTCGCAGACGCTGTGTTCCGGGGCATCGCGCAGGTCGGACGGCACGAGTGCGTCGACGGCGCGTGGATCCAGTGCGAAGGTCAGGCGGTCGTCGCTTAGCGCCACGACGCGCTCGCGCCAGCCTTCAGGGGTTTTCTGCATTTGCCGGATCGGCAAGGCGTCGAAAAATTCGTTGGCGACGAGAAGCAGCGGCTGGTCGTCGGGTACAGTGTCGAGACTGTCATGCCAGGTCGCCTGAGGGACACGTTGCGCCTGCGCGGCTTTCAGCACAGGGCTGTTTTCGACGAGGTGGATGCTGGCCGCAGCATGAAAACCCGGCACATGGGTCGTCGCCCGCCACAGGTCGGCCATCAGCGTGCCGCGACCCGGACCCAGCTCGACAAGGCGAACGGCTGCGGGCGATCCGGCGCGCTGCCACAGGTCGGCCAACCACAAGCCGATGAGCTCGCCGAACATCTGGCTGACTTCGGGAGCAGTCGTGAAATCGCCTGCCGTGCCGAACGGGTCGCGCGTGGCATAATAATGGCTGCCGGCCAGCGCCATGTAGGTTTGCAACTGGACTGGTCCGGTCCCGAGCAGTGCCCTGATCCGGTCGGCGAAGCTTTGTGTCATGGGGTGCGGGCACCTGCTGCAACCTGCCGCCCGCGCGCTGTTGCCAAAAGCCAGCCGCCACCGATCAGCATCGGCACGCACAGCCACTGCCCCATGCTGAGGCCGGTCGCGGCGGTGAAGGCGGTCAGCTGTGCATCGGGCTGGCGCACGAATTCGACCAGAAAACGGAAGGCGCCATAGCCGATCAGGAAGCTCCCTGCGAGACGCCCCGGCTGATGCCGGGCATCGCTGCGCCAGAACAGCCACCACAATATGGCAAACAGCACGGGGCCTTCCAGTATGGCCTCGTAAAGCTGGCTGGGATGGCGCGGCAGGTCGCCCGCACCGGGGAATACCATCGCCCATGGCACATCGCTGACCCGTCCCCAGAGCTCGCCGTTGATGAAGTTCGCCAGCCGCCCGAACAAAAGGCCGAACGGGATAGTACAGGCGATATAGTCCATCACGCGCATGAAGCTGATCTGCTGGCGCCAGCAATAGATGAGGACGGCCAGCGTCACGCCGATCAGGCCGCCATGGAACGACATGCCGCCTTCCCACAGCCTGATCATGTCGGCCGGATTGCCTTCCGGCCCGAAATAGCGCGGGAAATCATAGAATATGACATAGACCAGCCGGCCGCCGATTATGATGCCAAGCGTCACCCAGGTCACGAGATCGTCGACGTGACGCCGGGCGAGTGGCGCGCCGGGGGCTGCGATCAGGCGCATCATGTACCACCAGGCGACAACGATGCCGCCGATATAGGCAAGGCTGTACCAGCGGATCGGCAGACTGCGTTCCAAGCCGGGCAGGGGAATTTCGAACCAAATCGGGTCGATGTTCGGATAGGTCAGCGCTGTCTGGACAAGATCGTTTATCACGCAATCACCGCTCGTTTTGCCGGGCACTTTCGCCCGCTGGCGCGCGACCATAGCCGCGCTCTGGCCTGTCGCCAAATCCCTGCACATTTTGCCGCTTCGACAAAAGCCGCAGGCCGCGCTAACAACAGGACATGGCTGATGCAAAACAATATCTTCCGTCACGGCGCAACTTTCTGATCGGCGCGGGCGCTGTTGCAGGCGTTGCGATCGGCTGGTCGGTCTGGCCGCGCCAGCGTGCATGGAATCTCGCGCTTGCACCGGGCGAAGCGATCCTGAATGGCTGGATCAAGCTGGGCAGCGACGGTCACATCACCGTTATCGTGCCGCAGGCGGAAATGGGGCAGGGCGTCTATACCAGCCTGCCGCAGATCCTGGCCGACGAACTGGGTGCCGACTGGCGCATGGTCGGCGTCGAACCTGCGCCATTGCATCCGCTTTATGCCAACAAGATTCTCGCGGGCGCCCTGACGGCGGGGTTGCCGTCCTTTCTGCAGGGCATCGGCGGTTGGGTGGCGACTGAAATGGTCACGCGCGCCGCCATGCAGCTTACCGGCGGTTCGACATCGGTGCGCAGCTATTTCGAACCGCTGCGGATGGCGGGAGCGGCTGCGCGCGAGATGCTGTGCCGCGCTGCTGCGCGCGAGTGGCAGGTCGACTGGCGCGATTGCGATACGGCGCAGGGCTATGTGATTCACAAGGCGAACCGGCTGTCCTTTGCGGCGTTGTCGGGCCGCGTCGATCCAGATGATGCCCCCTCGGAGCCGACGCTGCGTCCCGATGGGCGCGGCGCCCTGATCGGTCGTTCGGTGCCGCGTCTCGATGTTCCGGCCAAGGTCGATGGCACGGCGCGTTTTGGTGCTGACGTGCGTTTGCCGGACATGGTTTATGCGTCTGTCCGCAGCGGGCCTCTGGGTGCAACCGGGCTGGCCAGCGCCAACCGGGGGAAAGCGGGCCGCCAGCCAGGTCTCATCGCCACGGTCGAGGGGCCGACATGGGTCGCCGCCGTCGCCCAGACATGGTGGGCCGCCGACCGTGCGGTGCAGCAGATCGCAGCACGTTACGATCATGACGGTCTGGCCGACAGCGGGCTTGTCGATGCGGCGCTGATCAAGGGCGTGCGCAATGCCGATGCCGAACTGTTCCGCGATGAGGGCGATGTCGATGGGGCGATGCAGGGTGTCACGCCGCTGCGTGCCGACTATGCCGTGCCGTTTCTGGCGCACGCCTGCATGGAGCCGATGACAGCCACTGTCAGGATTGCTTCGGATGGCCGTGTTGAAGTCTGGGCGCCGACGCAATCGGCGACACTGGTGAATTGGGCGGTGGCCGATGCCCTGGGTGTGAGCAAACAGGATGTGACCGTCTATCCGACGCTGCTGGGCGGCGGCTTTGGGCGCAAGGCCGAGGCCGATGCCTGCGTTCAGGCGGCGCAGATTGCCCGGCAGGTCAAGCGGCCGGTGCAACTGGTCTGGTCGCGGGCCGAAGATATGATGCAGGGCCGCTATCGCCCGGCGGCACGGGCGCGGATGCTCGGCCGGATCGATGCTGAAAAGCGCATTGCCGTCTGGGACGCGCGCATTGCCGTTCAGCCGGTCGGTCCGGGCTTCATGGCGCGCAACATGGGGCGCGGCGATGGCAAGGCCGGACCGGATGCCTCGGCTATCGAAGGCGCGGTTGAACTGCCCTATGCCGTGGGTGCGATCCGCGTCGGTCATGCGCCGGTGGATTCCCCGGTGCCGGTCGGTTACTGGCGTTCGGTCGGCCACAGCTATACGGCGTTTTTCAACGAGGCCTTCGTCGATGAACTGGCGGCGGCAGCCGGGCTTGATCCCCTGACCTTCCGTCTGCGGATGCTTGACGACAAGCCACGCCATGCCGAGGTGCTGAAGCTGGTTGCCAGCAAGGGCGGCATGGTGGCCGGCCAGAGTGATGGACGGGCGCGCGGGCTGGCGCTGCATGAAAGTTTCGGTGCGATCGTCGGACAGGTGATCGAGGTCGAGATGGACGGCGCGACCAATCTCAAGGTCCGCAAAGTGACGTGCGTCATCGACTGTGGCCGGGTCGTCAATCCCGATATCGTGCGCCAGCAGATGGAAAGTTCGATCATCTTCGGCCTGACGGCGGCGCTTTATGGCAAGGTCGGATTCGAACGCGGCTGGGCCGATGTCCGCAATTTCGACAGCTATCCCCTGATGATGCTGGGTGAGACGCCGGAGATCGAAGTGCTGATTATCGACTCGAACGAACCGCCCGGCGGTGTTGGCGAACCGGGTGTGCCGCCTGTCGCCCCCGCTCTTGTCAATGCGATTGCCGCCGCGACCGGCGAGCGTATCCGCGACCTGCCGATCATGGAAAGACTGCGCGCATGAAACCTGCCGGACATCCCCCTGTCGCCCATGGCCGGACCGGCGTGCTGCTGGTCAATCTCGGTACGCCCGATGCGCCGACGGCATCCGCGGTCAGGCGTTATCTGGCGGAGTTTCTGTCTGATCGGCGCGTGGTGGAACTGCCGCCGCTTCTGTGGCAGCCGATCCTGCGCGGCATCATCCTGAATGTCAGGCCTCGGAAAACCGCCGCCAATTACGCCAAGATCTGGGACCGCACGGCCAATGATTCGCCCCTGCGCGTCATCACGCGTGCCCAGGCCGACGCGATGGCGGCGTGGCTGGGCGACAGGGTGATCGTCGATTGGGCAATGCGCTATGGCAAGCCATCGATTCCCGACCGTCTGGCCGCCCTGAAGGCGCAAGGGTGCGAGCGCATTCTGATCGCCCCGCTCTATCCGCAATATTCCGCGGCAACGACCGGAACGGTTCATGCCAAGGTGTTCGACACGATCGCCGCCGAACGCTGGCAACCTGCATTGCGTTTCCTGCCGCGCTATCATGATCATCCCGCCTATATCGACGCGCTGGCGCAACAGTTGACAGCGCAGCTCGCCGCGCTTGATTTCGAGCCGCAGCGCGTGATCGCATCCTTTCATGGCATGCCGCGCCGCACACTCGATCAGGGCGATCCCTATCACTGCCATTGCATGAAAACGGTACGTCTCTTGCGTGAACGGCTGGGGTGGGACGAGACGCGTCTGGCGGTCAGTTTCCAGTCGCGCTTTGGCCGCGCCGAATGGCTGCAACCCTATACCGATCAGATGCTGGCCGCGTTGCCGGGGCAGGGGATTACCCGCGTTGCGATCTTTTCGCCCGGTTTTTCGGCGGACTGCCTTGAAACCCTCGAGGAAATCGCGCTTGGCGGGCGCGAGACCTTCGAGCATGCAGGTGGCACCGATTATGCCTATCTGCCCTGCCTGAACGCCGACGCGCATGGGGTCGCGCTGCTGAAAGCTCTGCTCGCGCAGGAACTGGCCGGCTGGATCGACCTGCCGGCCTGATGGGACTCGTCAAGCATTCGGTGACGATTGCCGGGCATCGCACCTCGATCAGTCTGGAGCCGATTTTTTGGGATGCTTTGCGCGCGGCTGCTGCCGAACGGGACGTGGCGCTCAATGCCTTGATCGCTGAAATCGACGAAGCGCGCACGACCAACCTGTCGAGCGCGCTGCGCGTCTGGCTGTTCCAGCGCGCGACGGCGCAGACGCCGGAGAACGCCGAAAGATCATCCTGACCGGGCAATCAGCGCAGGACGTTCTGGCTCGACCTGGAGCATTTTGCGTTAACGCTGACGCGAACGGCAACGTGAGCCTCATGTGCCGCGCGGGCTTGTTGCGGTTTCCGGTCCGGTCTGATCGGAGGCCGATCTAGATAAAGGTCACATGCCCCATTTTGCGGCCCGGTTTCACTTCGCTTTTGCCATAGAGGTGCAAATGCGCGCGGGGGTCCGCCAGCAGTTGTTCCCAGTTGTGGACGGCATCACCAAGAAGATTGTCCATCTGCACGGCGGGGGCCGTGAGGTCGGTCGCACCGAGTGGAATGCCGCAGACGGCGCGGATGTGATTTTCGAACTGGTCCGTGCGGCAGCCTTCCAGCGTCCAATGGCCACTGTTGTGCACGCGCGGCGCCATTTCGTTGAACACGGGGCCATCGACCGTGGCAAAAAACTCAAGCGTCAAGAGACCAACATGGTCAAGCGCATCGGCCACTTTCAGGGCCAGTGCGGTGGCGGCGAGCGCCTGCGCCTCTATGGCAGGGCCGCAGGGGATGATGGAATGGGCAAGGATGCCGTTTTCATGCGTATTGCGCGGCACCGGATAGCTGCGGTGACTGTTGTCGGGACCGCGCGCGATCAGGACGGAAAATTCAGCGTCAAACGTCACGAAGCCTTCGAGAACGGCGGGGTTGCGACCAATGACGTCCCATGCCGCAGGGGCATCTGCTGCCGTCATGATGCGCGCCTGACCCTTGCCGTCATAGCCCATGCGCCGCGTTTTCAGGATGGCGGGCGTGCCGATCCGGGACAGCGCGGCTTCGAGATCGGCCAGACTGTCGACAGCGGCAAAGGGCGCCGGACGTCCGCCAAGATCGGTGATGAACTGCTTTTCGGTCAGCCGGTCCTGCGCCACTTCAAGCGAGCGGGCGCCGGGGCGGACGATCTTTGTGCGGGCGAGATGTTCGACGGCGGCGACCGGGACGTTCTCAAACTCGTAGGTCACGACATCGACGACGGCGGCAAAACGATCGAGCGCCGCAAAATCGAGATAGTCGGCCCGCGTCACTTCGGCGGAAACATCGCCTGCAGGCATTTCGCTGTCGGGCGCGAACACATGGACGCGATACCCCATGGAGGCGGCGGCAATGGCCAGCATCCGGCCCAGTTGGCCGCCACCCAATATCCCGATCGTCGAACCTGGCGTGATCACGCGTCTGTCACCGTTTCCGCTACACTGTCGGTCTGGCGCTGGCGCCATGCGGCCAGCCGGCTTTTGAGTTCCGGATCGGCCAGCGCCACGATCGATGCCGCAAAAAGCCCGGCATTGATCGCACCAGCCTTGCCGATCGCCAGCGTGCCGACGGGCACGCCACCCGGCATTTGAACGATCGACAGCAGGCTGTCCATACCGCTCAGCGCCTTTGATTCGACCGGCACGCCAAGAACCGGCAGATTGGTCATCGAGGCCGTCATGCCCGGCAGGTGGGCCGCGCCCCCCGCGCCAGCGATGATTACCTGAATGCCCCGCCCTTCCGCCGATTTGGCATAATCCCAAAGACGGTCGGGCGTGCGATGGGCCGATACCACCCTGGCTTCATGGGAAACGCCCAGTTCGGTCAGGACATCGACGGCATGACGCATCGTTTCCCAGTCCGAACGGCTGCCCATGATGATTCCGACGCTGACAGTCGTGTCACTCATTGTCTGACGGTGTCCCCCAAACCCGTTAAAAGAATCAGCCTAGAGCCAGAATGCCAGCGGTGGAAGCCCCGTTCCCATCGATTTTTCGACTTGGGTTGTCGCGGCTTGCCCGGATGCGTTACGGCGTGATGCCATCAATTTCGTGCAGGCGTGGCAGGCGTGTGGCGCGACGCTCCGTGTCATGTGGCGCGCCATGATAAAATATGGTTAACTCCATCGTAACGCTACCGTGCTAATCGTGATCAATTGCATGCGTGTAGGAAGAGGGCCAGCGCGCTTTGAGGAACGAGAACGAGAAAAAATCATCCGGCGACATGCGTCAGCAGCGCTCCGCGCCAACGCTCTCGGCCATGATGGAGGCATTCGAGAAGCCTGACGGTTCGCTGGCTGACCCTGAGGACTTTTCTCCGAATGCCCGCCGCGCTTTCGCTGCTCTGCTTGCGGAATCCGAAGGTCTGCGCAAGGCGCTGGCCCGTGCGCAGGCGCACATTGAAGAATTGGAACATCTGGTTGAAACCGATACGCTGACGCCGGTGGCCAATCGCCGGGGCATCATGCGCGAACTGTCGCGTGCCATCGCGCAAGTCGAACGCTATGGCATTGATGCGGCTCTGATTTTTATTGATGTCAACGAGATGAAGGACATCAACGACCGTTATGGCCATGTGGTTGGCGATGCCGCCTTGCAGCATGTTGCCGAAACGCTGTCCAGCCATCTGCGCGCAGCCGACGCGGTTGGCCGCATGGGCGGCGATGAGTTTCTGGTTGTTCTGCTGCACAGCACCGAGGCGCAGGCGATGGTGAAATGCACGCATCTCATTGCCGCAGTTGCCGCCAAGCCTGTCGTTCATGGCGATGTCTCGTTCCACGTCTCGATTGCTGCAGGCGCCTGCGCCATCCGTGCCGGTGAAAGCCCGGCCACATTGCTCGATCGTGCTGACCGGATGATGTACGAAACCAAGCGCCGGAACGCTGAAACAACGTCTGGCTGAACTGCATCTGGCTGGACTGTGCCCGCTTAAACTGTGCCAGGTTGATGTGCGCGCGGTCGAGCCGCCTTCGGTCTGCGCTTGGTGATTGTTGCCGCGCCGTCCCGCGTCCCGCCGCCCCGCCTGCGACGGCCGCAGGCAGGGCGGTTGGCAGTCGACAGTTTATTTTGCAGCGTCTTCCACGGCCTTGCCAGCCGATTTGACATCGCGGCCAACGCCTTCGATGGTGTTGCAGCCTGCAAGTGCGATGCTGCTGGCGAGCATGGCGAGAATGGCAATCTTGCTCAAACGCATGAAATCCTCCGGATAAATGATGCACGCATGGCCGACTGCAGGGGCACTGCGGCCGGGCATGCTGCGCGCAGGCTCATGTTAAAGGCTGAACCGGCGCGGGGAAAGCTGTTCGCATAACGGCGGACAAAGAAGAGCCCGGACGTGTTCGGGGGGGTGACACGACCGGGCTCTGTTGCACGACAGGGGAGCGGGGGGCATGTCCTCTGTCGTGAATGTGAACGCGAAAAAATGATTTCGGTTCCGGTGTCATGGCATTTTTTTCGGATGAAAAGCTGCGGCGGTCGCCTCCGCGCTTAGATCAGCGTGAACACAAGGCGATATTCACCCAGTTCGCTATCATGCAGAAGCTGCGTGCGCAACTGGCGGGCCATGCCGTTGGCAATGCGTGCGGTTGCTGTCATCTGGCCGGGTGCCAGCGCGCAGTCTCCACGGAAACGCTCGGTTGCCACCACAAGACGTCCCTGGCCGTCGGAACGCGTGATCCGCAGCGCGATCGCCACGGGTGCGGGCGGCTGGTTTTCGACTGCGCTGGCGGCGATTTCCGTCACAAGAAACGCCAGAGACACAGCATGATCCTGCGCGACATGCAGGGGGGCGACATCCTGCGAGATGGAAAAGTCAGTATCATAACGATCATGAATGGCGTGCGCGATGCTTTGACAGAGGTCGTGCATGAGGGGGCGCAGCGGTACCTTGCCATTGTCGCTGTCCTCAAACAGCCAGCGATGCACGGTCGTCAGCGCATTGATCCGTAACCGGATCGCGGCATACGCCTCTGCCGCCTCTGGCGCCGTCGCTGCCCGTGCATAGAGGCTGAGCAGGCTGGATATGACCTGAAGGTTGTTTTTTACCCGGTGATGCACTTCGCGCACGAGCCGGGCCTGTGTTTCCAGGGCCTCTGCCTGCGCTTGTTCATGCGCCTTGATCCGTGCGGCCATGGTGTCGAAGGCGTCCGCCAGCTGCTGCATTTCCCGCGAACCGAGATCGCGATTGTCGCGGCTTGCGGCGGGAAGCGTCTCGGTTGCGGAGGCCGTGCTGGCAAGATGTTCGACACGCTGGCGTATCAGCAACAACGGACGCGCCGCCACATGCCGGATCACCAGCCAGCCAGTCATCAGGGCTGCCAGCCACATCAGCACCGGCAGGCTGATCGACAGCAGCCGGCCATGCGGCAACTCTGGCTGCGGGATGCTGTAATACAGGCGAAGACCACTGCCGCCGACCGCATGCCAGTCATTGTGAAGGGGGTTTTCGCGGCGTTTTTCTGACGATCCGGGTGTTTCGGCAATGGTGCGGCCATCGACAACGAGCTGATAGGCGGCGTGTGTCTGCCCGTCCTGTGCCAGCGGTCCGCCAAGAACGTCGGCGTCGATCCGGGCAAGCACAAGCATCTCGATATTGCCGCGCAGGCGTGACGCCGGCGCCAGCGCGAGGCGCAATTCTCCCGCCTGATCGCTATAAAGGACCGACATGAACCTTGCCCTGTTCGGCGATTCCTTGACCTTGGCAAGCGCCTGACGCGCGCGCGCGCTGTCGATGGCGCCACAAATGATGCTGCCATCCGCACTGATGATGCTGATATCGCGCAACAGGGGGCTGTAGGCTGTCAATGCACCGGCTGTGCTCTGGCACTGTGCCGGCGCGGTGCGGATGTCACCAAGCGCCGTCCAGACAAAACCGAGAAGTTGCAGGTTTTCATGCAGGATGGCATCGATCCTGCCTGCGACGATGGCAGCCTGATTCACGCTCTGGCGCCGCCGTTCGTCTTGCAGCGCATGATAAGCGTTGGTGGTCAGCAGGATGGCGGCAATGCCCAGGGGCAACAGGGCCGCCGTCAGGGTCAGCAGCAAGCGCGTGGGCAGCGACCAGGGAGGCAGGAAATATGCCCGAAATGGTCGGATATCTGTCATGACAGGGCGTCACCGCGCTGATTCGGCGCAGACGGCCGGGCGCGCCAGATTGCGCAGGCGGCACCCGCAGCTGCGGGATGAAGGGCGTAACGCGCGCGGAAACAGAATTTTATCATGGCAGGTTCATCAACACTGCTTGATTTTGCACACCGGTTCCAGTGCACAATAGTATTGTGGCATTATGCTGCCGGATCGACATGGAGTTACCGCATATGTCGCTGTCGAATGACATCGCGCCCCATCTGCCTTATCTGCGCCGCTATGCTCGCGCCCTTACAGGCAGTCAGGGGCAGGGCGACGCGATTGTGCGCGCAACGCTTGAGGCCCTGATTGCCGATCCGGGGCGGTTCCGTCGCGATGTCGATGCCCGTCTGGAACTCTATGGCATTTTCCATGCGATCTGGCTGCAGGGCCTGGCTGAGGCGTCAACGACCACCGAACAGGCGAGTCGCGGCGAAGAGGTCGCCCGCGCGCGCCTCGCGGTGCTGACCCCGCGCTCACGGCAGGCATTGCTGCTGACGGCCATGGAGGGCTTCACGCGCGAAGATGCGGCCCACCTTCTGGGCGTGTCCGCTGCCGACGTCGATGCGCTGGTGCGCGAAGCACTGGAAGAGGTCGGGCGGCAGACGACGACGCGTGTGCTCGTTATCGAGGATGAACCGATCATCGCCATGGACCTTGAAGCGCTGGTGCGCGACATGGGGCACAGCATCACCGGTGTCGCGGCGACACATGACGAGGCCGTGGCGATGGCCGAAGCTGATGCGCCGGGATTGATTCTTGCGGATATCCAACTGGCCGACAACAGTTCGGGCATTGATGCCGTGCGCGAAATACTGGCGCGTTTTTCCGTTCCGGTCATATTCATCACCGCATTTCCAGAGCGGCTGCTGACAGGCACCCGGCCAGAACCAACCTTCATGATCACCAAGCCTTTTCAGCGTTCGACCGTTGCTGCTGCCATCAGTCAGGCGCTGTTTTTCAAGGTTTCGGCCCGGCTTTCCCACTGACGTCGGCCTGAGGGGGGCGCGTACTTGTCAGAGGGTGTCGTTGAAGCGTGACAATGTGCTGCAATGATGGTCATATGTATAAAATTGGGGCGTCAGGGGGAGGCATGCGCAGTAAACAGGATTCTCGCATGAACGCGCACATGACATCGGCGTTGGGCACTATGTTGCGTAACGTCTTCGATGAGGCCGCCGCACAGCCATTGCCGGCTGTGTTCATCGAACTGTTGGAACAGCTGGCTGCTGCCGAACGCAGTGCCGGTGGCGTTGCGTTCGAGGCGCAGGAAACTCCCGGCCAGCTCGACGACGCCAGCTTCATGCGTGAACTGACGCTGATCACGCCGCAACTGCGCGGCTTTGCCCGTTCCTTGTCGGGCAATCGCGATTCTGCGGATGATCTGGTTCAGGAAACGCTGCTCAAGGCCTGGATGGCACGCGCCCGTTTCCAGGCCGGGACCAACATGCGGGCGTGGACCTTCATCATCTTGCGCAATGTATTCCTGAGCCAGATGCGGCGCGCCCGCTTCAATGGCACCTATGACGAAATTGAGGCCGATCGCATTCTTGCCGCGCCTTCGTCGCAGGACAAGGAAATCGAATTGGCCGACATCCACAGGGCCCTGATGCATTTGCCGCAAAATCAGCGCGAAGCCGTGATGCTGATCGGGGCGGGCGGCTTTTCCTATGAAGAGGCGGCCATGATCTGCGATTGTGCCGTCGGCACGATCAAAAGCCGTGTCGCGCGCGGGCGCGCTGCTCTGGAAGAGTTGATGGCAAAGGGGCAGATGATGTCGCGCGCCGAGATGAAACGACCTGTCGACATGTCGGCACACGATCAGATCATGGCCCAGGTCGATGCCCTGGCCGGTGACGCATCGCCCATGATCTTGCTGGATAATGCGTCAGTCTAACGGCTTGTCTTGTGCGCAGCCTTGTCGAGCTGTTCGATCATGGTGTCGAAATCACAGGCGGCGCTGCTGTTTTCCTGCAGCGGGAAGCCGATACGCAGTGTTGTGCCCATGGCGCGCGTGAGGATGCTGGTGTCGACAGGCAGGATCGGGCAAGGCCCAGCGGGCGGATCAGACGACAAGGGATATTTCTGAGCCATGGCATTAAAACCCCCGGCGCGACGTCGCGGTTCCCACCCAGTGCGGGAAATCACTTTTTCACTGGGTGACATGCCGCTTCCCGATGATGCTGCGGCCTTGCTGGCCGAAGCAGGCGTCACGCCGTCCCCTGCGCTGGCCCGCGCGATTGCCCATGCCTGGACCTATGCGCCCTATCTGCGCGGTTTGATGCGTGGGCGCGAAGAAACGCTGGCGGCCATCGTTCGCGACGGGGCGGACAGCGTCGTGGAAAAGGCGCTTGTCAGGGCGCGCGATGCCGACTCCGGTCCGGCGTCCGTGCGCTTGCGGCAGGCCAAGCGCGATGTGGCGCTGGCGGTGGCGCTTGCCGATCTTTCCGGCGCGTGGTCGCTGGAAAAAGTCACACGGGCGCTGTCCGATTTCGCCGATGCGGCGCTTGACGTCTCGATTGCCACCGCCATTGCCGAACGCACGCCGGGCGCACCCGTGCGCGGTTTCGTTGCGCTTGCGCTTGGCAAACATGGCTCGCGCGAACTGAACTATTCGTCCGATGTCGATCTTATCCTTATCTATGACCCTGACACGCTGCCGCACCGCGACAATGAAGAGGTGGCCGATGCGGCGCCGCGTATCGCCCGGCGCATGGTGGAACTGATGCAGGCGCGCGATGCGCATGGCTATGTTTTCCGCGTCGATCTGCGGCTGCGTCCGTCACCAGAAGCAACGCCCATTGCCCTGCCGATCGCCGCCGCTGAAACCTATTATCACTCCGAGGCCGAACCCTGGGAGCGCGCAGCGTTCATTCGCGCCCGCGCGGTTGCAGGAGACATGGCGCTTGGCGCATCGTTTTTCGCATCAATCCGGCCTTTTATCTGGCGCCGGGCGCTTGATTATACGGCCGTCCGCGAGGTCGAATCGATTTCGCTGCGCATCCGCGATCATTTCGATGCCGGTCAGGAAATGGGGCCGGGTTTCGATCTGAAGCGCGGGCGCGGCGGCATCCGGGAATGCGAGTTTTTCGCTCAGATTCACCAGCTCATCCATGGTGGACGCGACCCGGCACTGCGGGTGCCGGCCACGATGGAGGCGCTCGCCGCTCTCGCGGAGGCCGGGCGTATCGATGCGGCCGAGGCGGAGACGCTGGCGCAGGCCTATCGCCTGCTGCGTACGGTCGAGCATCGCGTGCAGATGGTTGGCGATGAACAGACCCATGCCCTGCCGAAACCGGCGGCTGCGGCGCGTCAGCTGGCGCAGTTCTGCGGCTTGGCGGATTGGAAGGAGCTGGAAGCCGGGCTGGGCGCGATCACCGAACGGGTGGCGCATATTTATGACCATCTGATTGCAGGCAGTCGCGAAGCTGGCGATACGCTGCCGACCGACCATGACGGACTGGTGCGTTACCTCAAGGACCGCAAATTCCCGAAACCGGTCGACATGGCGCGGCTGATCGAAGGCTGGCGCGCCGGCGATTGCCGGGCGTTGCGCACGCCGGAAGCGCGCCGCGCCTTCGAGGCGGTGCTGTGCAAGCTGCTCGATGCCTTTTCCGCCTCGGTCGATCCGCGGGTGACTGCCGCGCGTTTCGACAGCTTCGTGCGCCAGCTGCCGGCGGGTGTGCAGTTTTTCGCCCTGCTTGAGGCCAATCCCCGACTGGTGCCGCTTCTGGGACAGTTGCTGGGCCTGTCGCCGGTTCTGGCCGATGCGCTGGCACGCACGCCGGATCTGTTTGATGTCATGCTTGATCCTGAAGCCTTTGCGCCTCTCCCCCCGGCCGCGACGCTGGAGGCCGACCTCAGGGCGCTGACCCAGGGTGGCGATTATCAGGATATTCTTGACCGCACCCGGCGCTGGACGGCTGAGCGCCGTTTCCAGATCGGCGCGCAAATCATCGAAGGCCATGCCGATCCGCTGCGCGCGGCGGCCGATTATGCTGCGCTTGCCGATGCGGGGATGACTGTTCTTGTCGAAGCCTGCTGCGCCGAATTTGCCCGCGCTCATGGTCATGTGCCGGGGGCGGCGCTTCTGGTGCTGGGTCTTGGGCGCTATGGCGGCGGCATGTTGACGGCGGGGTCCGATCTTGACCTGATCTATCTTTTCTCAGGCGCGCATGACGCGATGTCGGACGGCGCCAAGCCACTGGCTGCGACCCTATATTTCAACCGGCTCGGCCAGAGGCTGACGGCGGCGCTCAGTGTGCCGACGGCTGCGGGCGCTCTCTATGAAGTCGATACGCGCCTGCGCCCGTCGGGCACACAGGGGCTTCTGGCCGCCAGTATCGACAGCTTCGTGCGCTATCAGCAAGAAGACGCTTGGACCTTTGAACATATGGCATTGACTCGTGCCCGTGTTGTAGCGGGGCGGGCCGAGGATCGCGCCTTCGTCACAGAGGCGATTGCCGCGTTGTTGCACGCGCCGCGCGATCCGGTGAAGCTGCGCAGCGATGTGCTTTCGTTGCGTCGCGACATGGCTGCGGCCAAGCCGGGCGGTGGCCTGTGGGATGTCAAGCTCGGTCAAGGCGGGCTCGTCGACCTCGAATTCGTGGTGCATTATCTGCAACTGCGCGACGGCGTGGCGTTGACACCGCGTCTTGACGATGCCTGCGCCGGCCTCGCCGCAGCGGGCATCATCGACGACGGCCTGCGCGCGGCCCATGATCTGATGACCCGCCTGCTTGTTGTCTGGCGTCTGGTGGGTATTGATGGCGATCCCTCCAAGGCGCCGCTGCAATTGCAACATTTGCTGGCGCAAAGCTGTGGGATGCGCGATTTCGCCGCATTGAAGGAGGCGCTTGTCGCCGCCAAGGCGACAGTCAGCGCTGTTTGGGAGGCGGTGTTCGGTGCGCCGCGCACACGGGAGAAATGATGATGACCAACCTGATCGAAGGCGACGCTGCGCCCGATTTTTCGCTGCCGACCGATACGGCAGGGACGATCAGCCTTGGCGATTTCGCCGCGCGCAAGCTGGTACTGTATTTCTATCCCAAGGATGATACGCCGGGTTGTACCAAGGAGGCCATCGCCTTTACGGCGCTCGCCGCCGATTTCGCCGCCGCCGATACGGTGGTTGTCGGCGTGTCGAAGGACAGTGTCGCCAAGCACGGTAAGTTCCGCGCCAAGCACGATCTGAACGTGCTCCTGGCCAGCGACGAGAGCGGGGCGATGATTGAGGCCTATGGTGCCTGGGTTGAAAAAGTCCTGTACGGCAAGAAACACATGGGGATCGAGCGCGCGACCGTGCTTGTCGGTCGCGATGGCAGAATTGCGAAGATCTGGCGCAAGGTGAAGGTGCCGGGCCATGCCGAAGCCGTGCTGAAAGAGGCGCAGGCGCTGGCCTGATGTTGTCGCTTGGTCAGGCTGCGGTGTCGGTGCTTGGTACTGCCGATGCCTGTGCGAAGGCGGCAGCGGCACAGCAAATGGCGGCAGACTGGCTGGCAGGGCGGCTGGAATGGGCATTTGATGTGCCGCCGCCCGCGCGTCCCGCCCGGCCTGAGCGTCCCGCCTTGTTGCCACCCAACCAGATGCCAAAGCGTGGACGCGCGGGTTCGGCGCGTTCGCGCTTTGCGCTGCTGCATGCGCTGGCCCATATCGAACTGAACGCCATCGATCTTGCCTGCGACATCATTGCCCGCTTCGGCGCGCAATGTCCGCGCGGCTTTGCCGACGACTGGGTGCGTGTCGCAGGTGAAGAAGGGCTGCATTTTGCACTTGTCGCGCGCCGGCTTGGCGAACTTGGCGGCTGTTATGGCGACCTGCCCGGCCATGATGGCTTATGGCAGGCCGCCGAAGCGACGGCACATGACCTGTTGGCGCGACTCGCGGTTGTGCCGCAGGTGCTTGAAGCGCGCGGTCTTGATGTCACCCCTGACATGATTTCGCGCTTTGACCAGATGGGCGATGATGCCAGCGCGGCGGTGCTGCGCGTGATCTATCGTGATGAAATCACGCATGTTGCCGCCGGCAATCACTGGTTCCGCTGGGCATGCGAATCCGGGGGTCTGCCGCCCGAATCAACCTTCCACGCATGTGTCCGCCGCTATTTCAGAGGCGACTTGAAACCGCCTTTCAACGACTTGGCGCGCGCCGAGGCCGGTCTGACCCCAGCCTATTATGCTCCCCTTGCCAATCCGACGGCTGCTGTGCTTTGAACCCGTGGCCCGCCCTTACCCCAAGGCTGCGGGCGTGTTTTTTCCGGTTCAGCGACATGGTGTCGGCACGTACGCCGATACGTGATCAAGACGGGAGCAAGGACGAAAGTGCATCAACTGAAGACCGCATGTCATGCGATCAAGTCGCGGTTCCTGCGCGCGTTTCCCGAAAGGGCTATTGAATTCCACACCCACGGCGGCAGCCATCGGCTGCACCTTAGCAGCAAGGCACAGGCGCTTGCGGGCGCAGGTGCGCTCGGCCTCGCCATGTGGCTGGCGCTTGGCACCACTGCGGTTGTCGGCAGCGCCACGGTCATCGCCGAGGCGCATGTCGAGGTTGCGCAAAAGGATGCGCAGGTTGCCGCCATGGCCGCCGATCTTGATGGTCTGAAACAGCAGGTCGCGGCAACCGCTGCCCGGCTTGAACAGCGCCAGAAGGTTTTGAACGATGTCCTGTCCGGCAGTGCCGACATCATGCAGCTTGCCGCCGTTGAAGCAACGCCGCCTGTGCACGATCATGCCAGCCATGCGCTCCTGGCTCCCTTGCGCGAACTGGAAGCCAGGCAATCGCTGATCGCCGAAAAGGCGACGGTGGCCGCCGAAGCGCGTTTTCGCGATACGCGTGCGCTTATCCGCAGCCTGGGCCTCGATCCGTCGCGCTTCACCCGTCAAAGCATGATCGCTGTGGGCGGCCCCATGGTCGATGCCGCGGGTCAGGGCGGACCGCTCGCCAAAGCCGATCCCAAGTTCAAGGAGCTGTTCCTGAGCTGGAAGCGGCTTGATCTGCTTGAAAAGGCACTGAGCGTGGTGCCGTCTTTCAAGCCGGTAAAAAATTATACTTACACCTCGGGCTATGGCATCCGCTTCGATCCGTTCACGGGATCGACAGCGATGCATGCCGGTGTCGACATGTCAGGCCCGGTCGGCGAACCCATCTATGCCGCAGCGGATGGTGTCGTTGCCGTTGCGGGCTGGCAGGGCGCCTATGGCAAAATGGTCGAACTGACGCACGGGCAGGGCATCGATACGCGTTATGCGCACATGTCGTCGGTCGCGGTGCGGCCGGGTGCGACGGTGAAAAAGGGCGATCTCATCGGACGCATGGGGTCGACGGGGCGCTCGACCGGCAGCCACCTGCATTACGAGGTGCGGATCGATGGCCGCTCGGTCAATCCGATGCCGTTTCTTGAGGCTGGTGCCGAACTCGCCTCAATTCAGGATCGGGCCGGTGCGGCAAAAGGCGGACCGCTGACGCACAACTGATTGAAGCGCGCGCGCCATGCGCCTATGTTAGGTGCATGGCCAGCATATCCCTGACTAGTTCTGCCGCGCGTCGCGTGGCCCAGATCGCCGCCAAGCAAGGCAATCCCGCGCTGAAACTGCGCCTGTCCGTCGATGGTGGCGGCTGCGCGGGGTTCCAGTATAAATTCGGTCTTGAAACCGATGTCGCCCCTGATGACCTTGCGGTCGAAACCGATGGCGTCACCTTGGTGGTTGATCCGATGAGCCTGCCGCTCGTCGATGGCTGCGAGGTCGATTATGTCGAATCGCTCGGTGGCGCGGCCTTTCAGGTGCGCAACCCCAATGCCGCGTCCGGCTGCGGCTGCGGCAGCAGCTTTTCGGTCTGACAGCGGCCGATTCGGTGAAAATCGCCAGCTTCAACATCAACGGCACCGCCGCGCGCCTGCCGCGCCTGCTGGAATGGCTGGCAGAAGCGCAGCCTGATGTCGCCTGTCTTCAGGAAATCAAGACGGTCAGCGAGAAGTTCCCGATCGCCGATTTCGCGGCGGCGGGCTATCATGTGCAGGTGCACGGCCAGAAATCGTTCAATGGCGTGGCGATTCTCAGCCGTGAACCGTCGAATCTCCGCCGGATCGGCCTGCCCGGCGATGAGGGCGATGAACAGGCGCGTTACATCGAAGCCGAGGTTGGCGGTGTGATCGTCGCGTCCATCTACCTGCCGAACGGAAATCCGCAGCCGGGTCCGAAATTCGACTACAAGCTGCGCTGGTTCGAGCGGCTTTGTGCCCACGCCCAGACATTATTGGCTGAAGAGCGGCCTGTGGTTCTGGCGGGTGACTATAATGTCTGCCCTGAAGACCGCGATCTTGCCGACCTGAAAGCGATGGCAAACGACGCGCTGGTTCAGCCCGAATCGCGCGCGGCTTGGCGGACGCTTTGTGCACAGGGCTGGCTCGACAGCCTGCGTGCCGTGCATCCGACCGATGACCATCTGTACAGTTTTTGGGATTATCAGGCGGGGTGCTGGCCGCGCAATGCGGGCCTGCGTATCGACCATCTGCTCCTCAGTCCGCAGGCCGCCGACCGCTTGCGGACGGCACAGGTCGACCGGACGCCGCGCGGCAAGGAAAAGGCCTCGGATCACACGCCGGTCTGGGTGGAACTGATCGCGGGTTGACCGTGCTGCCCTGGGATTACAGGGCGCGTTCGTAAACGCGATAGATTTTGGTGATGTCGGATTCGATGACATCGGCAATGGACTTCATCGGACCATTATCTTCAAGAATCCAGCCGATTTCTCCGCGCGTTGCCCCATAATTGGCAACCGCGGCGCGGCGGATATATTCGATCATCATGAATGCCATGAACGAGGCAATGCGGCTGCCCTGCATTTTCTGCCGTACACCCATCAATGGCACGCGCATGCGACTGACGCGTGGTTTGCGCAAACGCCACAGCAGCCTGGCCCAGCCGAAGGGGAAGAGATTGCCATTCAGATCGCGCGTCAGTTCGTTGACGTCGGGCAGCGTGATCATGAAGGCGACCGCTTCGCCATCGACCTCGGCAATACGGATCAGGTCTTCATAGACAATGGGCTTCAGCTTTTTGCCGACATAAGCGATCTCGGCGGGTGTCAGCGGTATATAGCCCCAGTTGTCGGCCCAGGCATCGTTCAGGATATCGAGAATCAGCGCAGCTTCGTCATCGAAGCGCGATTTGTCGACCATGCGTATGCGCAGGCGGCTGTTGCCTTCCCCCATCGCAACGATGCGATTGACCTTTTCGTTGAAGCCCGCGGCAATCGGCAATTCATAGGTGTAGAGGTCCTTGATCCCGACATAGCCATGGTCTTCGATCAGGGGCTGATAGTAGGGCAGATGATGGCCCATCATCACGGTCGGCGACTGATCGAACCCTTTGACGAGCAATCCAGGTTCGTCCCAGATGGAAAGGCTGACCGGCCCCATCGCCCGTGTCATCCCCTGCTGGCGCAACCAGCTTTCCGCAGTCGTCAGCAGGGCATCTGCGACAGCCTTGTCGTCGATGCAGTCGAAAAAGCCCCATTGGCCAAGGCCGGGCCCCATATGTTTCAGGACCAGGTCATCGACCTGCGCCGAAACACGGCCGACCGGTTCGCCGTTGCGGTAGGCGAGCCAGAAAGCGGCGCGGCCATGTTCAAACCAGGGATTGGACTTGATGCCACCGATCAGGCCATGCACTTCGCTTTTCAGCGGCGGTACCCATTGCGGATCATCGGCATAAAGCGTCCAGGCGAGATTGACGAACGCCTTGCGGTCGGCAGCCGTCGTGACTGGGCGGATTTCAACGGCTGCCATGAGCGTTTCCTCGTTCAGTCCGTGCCGCGGTCGCGTTTGCGCGGGTGGCCGGTCGCCACCACGCCGCCCGACATGGCCATCACCCACGGATAACGCCGGGCGACTTCGGGGGTGTAGCCAAGATTGAACACGGTCGGGCTTTTCGCCGGCCGTTCCTCGCGTTCGTAGAAAGTGCCGAACAGCTTGTCCCAGGCAAAGTTGGTGATGCCGAAATTGCCGGTTTCGTCATGGAAATGATGCGCCATGTGCCGCGCCTTCATGTCAGCCAGCCATTTGGCTTTCGGCTTGTAGGACAGGTGCTGGATGCAATGGCAGAATTCGTAAAAACAGGTCATCAGCAGGCCCGACGACAGGGCAGCTGCCGCGCCGCCCCAGCCGTCCAGCGCATAGCCGATCGGCATGGTCGCCAGCGCAATGGTCGGCAGCGTCGTGTAAAGTGCGCCGAACAGGACTTCGAGATGGTTCGGATCCTGATGGTGATCGTAATGGATACGTTTCCACGTGCGGGCGAACAGCGGGCTTTTGTACATCCACTGGCTGTGCAGCACCCAGCGGTGCAGCGCATACCAGATCGCCGGATAGGCAATGATAGCAAAAGCGACGCCGATCAGGGCGCGTGGCACATTGTCGACATGCTGCCATGCATACCAGCCAGCAATGGCCGCCAGCACGAGATAGGCCTGAATCGCGTAATATTGGAAATAGGCGACCACCAGTTCCCGCAGCGTCATGCGGTTGAGATAGTGGCTGCGATTCCAGAAGCTGCTCTTGTTTGAAGCTGCCTTCACGTTTTGACCCTCGCCTTGCACTCAAAGATATTTCGGTCATCCATCCGTAATGCGGCGGATTTTGGACAGCCTGCGGGCGAAGGTGCCGCAAAGCCGCCGTCTTTTCAGGACTGCGTCAGAAAGTCGCGGATAAAGCCCGCCGCACGCGCGGGCGCGTCAGGCCAGCCTTCGCCCATGGCCCGGGTGACGGCGCATTCCTGTGCCGCGCGGAAGTCTGGGTGTCGTGCCTGCGCGTGGTTGATAGCGGCGAGAATGGCATCCTTGCGGTCCACGACTTCACCGAGGTGCCAGAAGGCATAGTTGGGGTCGTTCTGCCAGGCGACGCCATGGGCGTTCAGCAGGACGCAGGGGCGCGGGCGGGAGAGAAATTCGTATATCTGGCTGCTGACATCGCCGACATAGATATCGGCTGCCATGGTGTAGCTCATGTCGAAGGAGCGGCTCGATCCGGTATCGACAAGCACGCGTCCGGGCACGGCCAGCGCCGCAATGGCGCTGCGTTCTGCGGCGTCGGCGCCTTCGAGCAGGCGGACATGGGGCGCGACGATGAGATTCATGTCGGTTTCACTTGCGAAAGCGCGGATGAAATCCATTCCCCATGGCGCCCATGATCCCAGTTCACGGCTGAAATGCGGATTGTAGAGAACCACGGGCCTGTCATTGTCGAAAAAACGCGGCGGGTGCTGACTTAACCGGGCCACGGCCCCCAGTTTGACGGAGCCGCTAACATGGCAGCGGTCGGGGGCGACCAGTTTTTCGGCGATCATGCGATCGGCGTCTTTCTGGCCAGACACGATGACCAGATCGAACAGACGGATGCGGGGTTCAAAGCCCTTGGCGCGATCGCCGGCACCGTGCGGGATGTGAATCAGCTGTCCGGCGAACAGGTGCAGCCGTTTCAGAAGCGTCGACGTGCGTTCAGCCGTCACGATGGCGTCGAACGTCTGCAAACGACGGCGATTCGCGATCAGGCGCGGCACCTTCATCGCCTTGAAGCGTGGTGCCAGCCGTGCGAGCCAATGGCTCCACCCCGGCGCGGGCAAGGTTTCCGTCTGAAGCCGGGCATCGGGCCAGGCGGTCGTCAAACGGTCGATGACGGCCTCTTGCGCCGTGCTGCTGATCAGGCAGGTGACGGCAAAACGGGGATCGCGCGACAGTTCTGCGGCAACAGGCGCCGTGTGCAGCATTTGGTGCGCGCCACCCAGAAACAGGAACGCGACCCTGATGGGTTGATTGGAGGGCAAAGACACAGGCGGCGCTATTCCTCGGTCCGGAACAAGACGGCTTCGCCGATCAGGTAGAACAGCAAAAAGGGTGCCCAGGCGGCAAGCCAGGGGGGCGCGGCACCGAACTGCCCCATGGCCACCATGAAATTGTCTGCGACAAAATAGGTGAAGCCAAGCGCCATGCCGATGACCGAGCGCACGAACAGTTTGCCCGACCGTGCCAGGCCAAAAGCGGCGACAGCCCCGACAATCGGCATCAGCATCGCTGACAGCGGTCCCGATAATTTGTGCATCAATGCGACTTCCAGCGAGGCGGTTGGCTTGCCTGCGGCCTGAAGCGCGGCGATGTCGCGGCGCAGCTGCCAGAAGGGTGTCTGATCAGCGACCACGTCCTGCACTGTAAAGCGGCTGGGTTGGATCTCGGTGCGAAGGACAAGGCGGGGCAGTTGCGTTTCCTGACCACGCAATACGTCGAAACGGCGGACATCGGTCAGTTCCCAGCCGCCTGCAACCGGTCGCGCCGATGCTGCGCGAATCATGGTCTGAAGGCGGTCTGCCTTGCGCTGATAGACGCTGACCGCGCTCAGCCGTGTCGCTGCGCCCGCGCCGCTGACGCTCTGGGCATGGAACAGGCTGTCGCCCGCCCGCACCCAGACTTCATGGGCTACGCTGGCGGCGCCGGCGGGATCGCCGCCATAATCGGTGACCTGCCAGCTTTTCAGTGCCTTGTTGGTATGTGTCAGTACCAGTTCGTTGAAAGCGAAACTGATCACCGATACGCCAAGTGCGGCAATGATCAGGGGCGCAAGGAACTGGTGTGCCGATATGCCGGCCGCCTTGAAGATCACGACTTCGCTGTTCTGGTTCAGTGTCGCAAGCGTGACCAATGTGCCCAGCAGCACCGAAAATGGCAGGAACTGCGCAATAAGCTGCGGCATCCTCAGCGTGACATAACGCCATAATTCGGCGTCGCCATTGCCGGAAACCGCAAGGATCTTGTTTGATTCCGTCAGGAGATCAAGCGTTTGAAGGATCACGACCAGCGCCACCAGAAAGGCGACGACCCGGACAAGGAACATGCGCGCCGTGTAGCGGGCAATGGTGGCGGACGGGAATGGCTTGAGCGACATGGCTGACCCTATTCCGCCTTCTGCGCCGCATCCCGCAGGACGCGTGGCTTGATGATGCGGCCGATCAGCTTCCCAAGTTGCGAGAAGGTGCGTTCGACACGCGAAATCGGCTGGCCGCCGGGGATATGCGCCAGCACATGATAGAACCAGAAACACAAGATGGCGAACAGCCCAAAGGGCAGCCACTGCGCCAGCAGCGGATCGGCGCGGCCGTCGGCGCCGATGCGTTCGCCATATTCGCTGATTTCATTGTAGATGATCAAAATGGCGAGCGCGAAAAAAACGCCGACCGCAGATGTCGACCGTTTGGGCGGCACGGCCATGGCAACCGCGAGCAGCGGAATGACCAGCACGACCAGAACCTGAACCATGCGCCGATGGAAATTGGCGATGGATTCAAGGCGGGTTTTTTGCGGTGCCTTGATGTCCTCGCCGACACGCACCAGTTCGGGCAGGGTCAGTTCGATGTCGCCTTCGCCGCGCTGGCGGAAGGCCGACATGCGCGGGAGGTCGATGGGCAGGTCGTGCTGTCGGAACGACAGGATGCGCGGCTGGCGATAGCCGGGCGCATCATGCACCAGAACGCCGTCATGCAGGCGGAACAGGATGATATCGGGATCGTCGGTTGCGAGAAACGTGCCGTGTGCCGCAGTGACCGACAGCACCTTGCCCGATTCGCTCGCCGCGCGCAGGAAAATGCCCCGCAGGTCGCGCCCCTGATTGCGGCTTTCCTCGACCCGGAGCGTGGTGCGCTTGCCGAGTTTGGCGAATTCGCCCACCTTGATGCTGGCGCCCAGTGCACCAGACCGCAGTTCATATTCCAGGCCTTCATAGGCATAGCGCGATAGCGGCTGGACGAAGCCGACAATGAGCAGCGTCAGCAGGCCAAGGGCGACGGCATACATGTATGGTACGCGCAAAAGCCGGGTGTAGCCGATGCCGACCGCGCGCATGGCGTCCAGTTCGCTCGATGTGGCCAGACGCCTGAACGCAAGCAGAATGCCCAGCAGCAACCCGACCGGTATGCCCAGGCCGAGATATTGCGGGATGAGATTGCCAAGCATCCGCCAGACGACGGAGACGGGGCCACCCTCGGTCACGACAAAGTCGAACAGCTTGAGCATGCGTTCAAGCAGCAGCAGCATCGCCGATA
>CAZWMK010000014.1:27014-30246 GCA_964635065.1 uncultured Sphingomonadaceae bacterium
CTTTGCTTCCGGAAATGGTGCTTTGACTTCTGGCAGCTTGGCCAGCAGTGGCAGGGCGATCAGCCTTGCGAGATAACGGTCAAATCGGGCCAGCATCGCCTTATTTCATCGCCTCTTGGTCAAACTTTGGCCGCATCCGGTGTCGATAGTCGAATCATGCCTGAAGGAAAACCGTTGCCGACATGATGGCATGCGATGACCCCGGAAGGCTGAACGTAGGTTGACCGGACCGGCTATAGCCCGGCGAAAGGCATAGGTCATGACGTATTTGCGTGGGGGGATCATTGGCGGTCTTGCAGCGGCGTCGGCGCTGTTGATTCAGGCGTCCCCTGCGCCTGCGCAAGCGATCCTCGGCCCTGAGCCCGCAGCCTGCCAGCCGGGGGCGGTCGGACCTGCCTTTCTTGTCCGCGTCTATGGATTCAAGGCGCCCAAGGGTATCTTGCGCGTGCAGATTTATGGCGACAATCCCGATGATTTTCTTGCCAAGGGCAAGAAGCTGAAGCGCATCGATGTGCCAGTGCCGCCCCAGGAGCAGGACATGAATGTGTGTGTGGCCTTGCCGCATTATGGCGACTTTGCCGTTGCCGTGCGCCATGATCTCGACGGAAATGGCAAATCGGGCTGGAGCGATGGCGGTGGCTTTTCGCGCAATCCCGATATTTCGCTCACGCGCCTCAAGCCGAAACATGACGACGTCGTCGTGGCCGCAAAACCCGGCGTGGCGCTTGTCGACGTTGTTCTCAACTATCGCAAGGGCCTGTCGATCAAGCCGCTTGTACAAGTTCGCCGATAGGAGTCGACATGGCATTGGTTGCTCTTTTGTCCAATCCGCGTTCCACCGGCAATCTGGCGATTCTGCCCCGTATCCGCAGCTTTGTCGCCGCGCACCCCAATATCTTTCATTATGAAGTGAGGGATGTGGCCGAAATCCCCGAAGCGCTGGCGACGATTGCGCGCGTCGAACCGGTAGTGCTGGTTGTGAACGGCGGCGACGGCACGGTGCAGGCAACGCTGACCGAACTCTATCATGGCGGCCATTTCGGCACGAGCCTGCCACCAGTGGCCGTCCTGCCCAATGGCAAGACCAATCTGATCGCCATGGACCTTGGCGCCGAAGGCGATCCCTTGGTCGCGTTGCAGCAGATTCTCGATATCGTCGAGAGGGATGTGCGCCCGCATGTTGTCGCGCGCCAACTGATTGCGCTGTCTGATGGCGGTAACCAGCGGCCAGTGCTTGGCATGTTCCTGGGCGGCGCCGGGCTGGCCGATTCCATTCTTTACTGCCGCAACCATCTCTATCCGCTCGGCTTGCCGAACTGGCTGGCGCATGTGCTGGCGGCCGTCATGGTGATCCTTGGCGTGATTATCGGGGGACGGGCCAAATGGCTTCCGGTCCGGCCCAGTCCGTTGCGCGTTTCGGTGATGCGGAACGGCGCGGTCGAAGGACGGTTTTTCCTCCTGATGGTGACGACGCTCGAAAAGCTGCTGCTGAATTACCGCGCCGCCAACGATGGCCGGGCGCAGGGGCTCAAGCTGATGGCGATCGAGCAGTCGCGCGGCACGATCATGCGGAGCCTATGGGCGGCGCTGATC
This sequence comes from uncultured Sphingomonadaceae bacterium, assembly GCA_964635065.1. GTDB lineage: Bacteria > Pseudomonadota > Alphaproteobacteria > Sphingomonadales > Sphingomonadaceae > CAZWMK01. Next base: position 28,608 of record CAZWMK010000014.1, read on the forward strand.
GGCAAGCTCGGCCAGCATCGCATTCCCGGCTTTCACATTTCCGGCGGCGAGGAAATCCGCATCGAGGGCGAACGGCCAAGCGTCATTCTTGATGGCGAAATTTTTCAGGCCAAAAGCGGCAAATCGATCGTGCTGACCCCGACGGCGCCGGTCTCTTTCCTCAGCCTCGCGGCGTGACCGCCCTTTCGGCGCTGGTGGCGGCTGAACTGGACAAGCCGGTTCAGCCCGAAGTTGCGGCGTGCGCGGCAGCGCTTGCTGCGCGCTATGGTGCAGCGGCCGAAGCCGTGCTGTTTTATGGCTCCTGCCTCTGGGCGCAGCGCCTCGACGGGCTGATGCTTGATTTCTACCTGCTCGTCGATTCTTACGAACACGCCTATGCGCGGCGCTGGATGGCGACAGCCAACCGTTTGATTCCACCCAATGTTTTCTATTTCGAGCATGGCGATCTGCGCGCCAAATATGCCGTGCTGACGATAGCGGACTTTCACCGTTTGTGCGGTCCTGAAACGCGCGCAGTCAGCGTCTGGGCGCGTTTTGCCCAGCCATCGGCGCTGGTCTGGGTGCGCGATGCGCAGGCGCGCGGCGATGTCGTCGCCGCCGTTGCGCGGGCTGCGCCGACCCTTCTCGTTGCTGCCCGCCCGCTTTTGCCAACGCGGATTACTGTCGAAGGTCTTTGGACACGTGCCTTTGCGCTGACCTATGATGCCGAACTGCGTTCGGAAAAGCAGGGGCGCGGTGCCACGCTGTTCGACAGCAATGCCGCCCGTTATCGCGCATTTACCGCGCCCGCTCTGGCGGCAGCGGACATTGTGGCGACGCTGGAGGCGGATCAGGTCGTCTTTTCCGCCCCCGCAGACGCCGTGCAGGGCGCGCGCGACTGGGCGGCGCGGCGCAGGATCGGGAAATGGTTGACGGCCATTCGTCTGATCAAGGCCAGTGCGACGTTTGATGGCGGTATCGATTATCTCGCCTGGAAGATCGCGCGCCATTCGGGTGTGGCGATCGACATCAAGCCCTGGATGCGCCGCGTTCCGTTGCTTGCCGGATTATGGCTTTTGCCGCAGCTGCGGCGGAAAGGCGCGGTGCGCTGACACAAAAAAGCCCGCCGGTCTGGCGGGCTTTTTCATGTGTTGCAGGCACAGAGCGGTCAGGCGGCGACGGACAGCGGATAACCCGCGATCCCGGCGGCCATGATGAACTTGCCGATGATTTCCTCGACCTGTTCGCTGGTGTGTGCGGCGCACAGCGAACAGCGCAGCAGGAAGGTGCCGGCGGGCGTGGCCGGCGGGCGCGCCATATTCACATAGACGCCAAGTTCCAAAAGCGCCTGCCAGATGCGCACCGTTATGTCCTGATCGGGCAGCATGACAGCGATGATCGCGCTTTCCGGCGCCTTGGTGCCGAGCGTGAAACCAGCGTCGGTCAGTCCCTGGTGCAGGCGGCGGCTGGCGGCCCACAGATGGGCGCGCTTGTCGGCGGCATGCATCAGCTTGCGGATCGACGCGGCAGCGGTCGCCACGACCGACGGCGGCAGTGAAGCGGTGAAGACATAGGGACGGCAAACGAGACGCAGCACTTCGAACTTCGGGTGGTTCGACACGCAGAAGCCGCCAACCGTGCCGACCGATTTCGAGAAGGT
>CAZWMK010000015.1:0-2191 GCA_964635065.1 uncultured Sphingomonadaceae bacterium
CCTAACGGCGGAGATATGGGATATACGAGAATAACACTAGATGAAGGTGGAGAGTTTTCGGAAGTAGGAATGTGGTTAGGCTCTGGAATAAGTGGTGTATTTTATACAACATATGCATATCAACTGCTTCTTGGTGAAGATAGCATTCTTTTTGGAAAATTTACTTCTTTTCCGGGTACGTATTTAGGATTTAGTGGCGGCGGATTTGACGAAATCCGTGTGGTTGGTGTGTCTGGCCATTTTTCTCTTTCATATATTACCGGTGGTTTGATGATGCAGGCTGCCGCTGTGGACAGTGTAGAGATTCGTGAAATCGCGACGCCAGTGCCTGAGCCAGTTAGCGCGGGGCTAATCTTCTTAAGTGTGAGCGGTTTTGCCTTATTGCGCCGAAGGAGGCGTTGCTGAACTGCAAAGTCGCATATCGCGCACTCTTATGATGAGTGCGCGATATGCGATCCCGCTAGTGAAGAGTTTTCTTTTGTATGCGATCCAGCATGCAATTCCATGTGTTCTCAAGTAGGAATTTACTATCTCTGTAGTGAAACACACATAGCTACAGATTGATAGCAAAGGTGATAGCAGCGCAGTAGCAAACAATTGAAATTAAAGATTTTTATCTCTCCACGGCGAAAACACGGGTTCGAGTCCCGTTGGGGTCACCATCGCTTTCAATGACTTAAGTGTCATTTGAGCGGTAAAAAAGCCGAAGTTCGGCAATGGTTCGGTACTAAGCGTTCCGGAAAAATACCTTCCGTAGATAGATGCCCGTGCAGACTTGGTTGCTGCCCCTCGATGCAGTCCTGCACGCCCGCGACCCTATTACGTAGTACGCACGTGCACGCACGTTAGCATGCTGCAAAATGGTCATGCCTACGCGTCGTGCATCGTCGTCGCCACGTCCTCGACGTGCTGATGGGCGGCAAGCACCGACAGCCAGCGCGACGGGATGGCGGATAGGCCTAGCGCGCGCCTGCAATCTGCCCTGACACTGCCCCCACGGTGTCCGCGTCGTCGCCAAGGTTGACGGCACGTATATTGTTTCCGACCTGTTGGTTCAGGCCACTCCACCATTAGGCCTCCAGCCATTCGGTCAGCCTGTCGGGGGCGGTGATGCCGACAGCGGCCGCCAGTTCATTCCGCGCCAGCCCGACAGCGACTTCTGCGTGTTCGATTGCCTCAGCCATCTCTGCATCAACCTGCCCGCTGAGGCTGGTGATGGTTTAGGTGTGATGACGCGCGGGCTTGTCATAAGTCCGCCTGTGAGGATTTTTCATGTTGATATCCGAATGATAATATTCAGATATTCATCACTGAAAATCATATATATGTGCCATCCTCACTTTTGTGTTTGCAATCTTGCCGTCCATGCATAACCTGAAGCGGTAATGCACGTTGATCGGTGTGACGGGCCGCCGGTGCAATGCGCGCAATGGGGAGGATGGCAGACGCGTGGCGATCATCGTGGATGACAGCTTGAAGGGGGTTGGTGACAACTTGCCGCTGGAACTATCAGCGCTGACACCGGGTGAATATGTCATCACTGCTGCCCTTGATGCCTGTGTGCGTGACGCGGCGAGTGCTGTCGCGGGGGATGGCAGGCACGCGCATCCGATTTTTGCCTTTGTCATGGCGCTCGATGGCTTGGGAGAGTCCGTTCAGGACGTTTATGCCCGTGTTGGCGCGTCGCTTGCGGATGGGCCGGTGCTGGCGTCCTGCCAGATCGATTACAAGCGCCCGCTGATGATCGGTGAAACCTATCATGTCATCGGCCGCATTGCCGGTCTTGTTGTCAAATCCAGCCGTCGTTTCGGCCAGACACGGCACATGACACAGAAAATAGACATCAGCGACCGTGATGGTTGGGTCGCGCATGTCGAACTGACAGCCGTGATCCCGTGGAAGAACAGGTCATGACCGGAAAAACACTGAAACCTTGGGCGCTCGGTGCCGTATCGGCAGAGGCCATGAAGACATGGGCTGACATTCTGGGCGATGCAAATCCGATACACATCGACGAGGCGGCAGCCGCCGCCTTGGGTTTTGGTTCGCGTACCGTCAACCAGGGACCGGCCAATCTCGCCTATGTGATGAATATGCTGGCTGAAAACATGCCCGATGCGGCGCTGGCATCGATTGCGGCCCAGTTTCGCGGCAATGTCCTGTCGGGCGATGCCGTTGTCGCTGAAGGGAC
>CAZWMK010000015.1:2291-13778 GCA_964635065.1 uncultured Sphingomonadaceae bacterium
CAGAACTGGCGTTTGACGCCTGCCGAATTGCGCCACTGCATCGAACTGGTGGCGCCGCGTCTGCTGGTGGCCTCGCCGCGCTTTTCTGCTCAGGCGGAGGCGTTGTCCGGCCCGGCATTACCTGTAGCCAGTATCATTGACATCGGTCAGGATGGCAACGCGCCTGCGGTCATGCCGGCGGCGGATCCCGAAGACGGCTTGCTTCTGATCTATACCAGCGGGACGACCGGCTTGCCGAAAGCAGCGCTGATCAGCCATCGTGCTGAAATCGCGCGCATGTGCGTTCTCAGGCTCGATCTCGGGTTGGCTGCTGACGATCATTATCTCGCCTGGGCGCCGATGTTCCACATGGGCGGGACCGAGCATGCACTGGCGACGCTGATGTCGGGCGGTCTTGTGATCGTCACCGACGGTTTCGACCTCGATGCGATGGTGGCGACCATCGCCAATCACAGGCTGGGGTGGCTTTTGCTCGTCCCTGCGACGATCGAGCCGCTTTTGGCCCGGTTGCAGGCGAGCGATACGCCCGTGCGCGGCGTCAAGGTTGTCGGGTGCATGGCCGATCTTGTTCCTGTTACAGTGATCGCCGCGATCACGCGGGCGCTCGATGCGCCTTATCTCAATACCTTCGGGTCGACCGAAACCGGCATGCCGCCCTTGTCGGCCAATCTCATTCCGGTCGGTGTCCAGCCGTCGAGCATGGCCAAGCGACTGAGCATGATGACCGAATTTCGGCTGGTGGATGCCGATGGGGAGGATGTGCCAGAGGGCGCGGTGGGTGAGGGGACGATGCGAGGCCCGACCCTGTTCAGCGGTTATTGGAACAACGACAAGGCGAACCGGGATGCTTTCCACAATGGCTGGTATCGCATGGGCGATCTGTTCCGGCGCGTGGAGGGTGGGGGATATGAGTTCGCCGGACGCGCCAAATATCTCATCAAGTCGGGCGGTGAGAATATCTATCCTGCCGAAATCGAACGTGTCCTGCTTGCCGATCAGCGCATTGCCGATGCAGTCGCGGTCCGCAAACCGGATCCGCGCTGGGGTGAGGTGCCAGTGGCCTTCGTTGCGCGCAACGATCCGGCCTTGACCGTGGTCGATGTAGAAAAGCTCTGTCAGGATCATCTTGCAGGCTACAAGCGCCCGCGCGAGATTCACTTCATCGACTTCGACGATCTGCCGCGCAGCACAAGCGGCAAGATCCAGCGCGAGGAACTGGAGGCACGGCTGCGCTGAACCGGATACCGGCGGCGCGTTCTGGGGAGGAACACATGAAGACGACCACTGTAAAGTTGCACGCCGCGACGGCACTGGCGCTGTTGCTGGCGGCGTGTCAGTCGAAAGAGGGTGCGGCGCCAGCATCGCAGACAGCTGCCGCGGCTCTTCCTGTCCTCGACCGTCTGGTCAATGCCGCTGCCGAGCCGCATAACTGGCTGACACATGGCGGCACCTATCAGGAACAGCGTTTCTCGACGCTTGACCAGATCAATACCGACACGGTCGGGCAGTTGGGGCTGGCCTGGTTTCATGATCTCGACACCACGCGCGGGCAGGAGGCAACGCCGCTGGTGGTTGATGGCGTGATGTACACGACAACGGCCTGGAGCAAGGTTGTCGCACTCGATGCCGCGACCGGGCGAATGTTGTGGACCCATGATCCCGAAGTGCCGGGCGAGACGGGGCCGAAAGCCTGCTGCGACGTCGTCAACCGCGGTGCCGCCTATGACAAGGGCCGGGTGTTTGTCGGCACATTGGATGGGCGGCTCATTGCGCTTGATGCCAAAAGCGGAAAACTGCTGTGGAGCACGATGACGGTCGACGCATCCAAGCCATACACCATTACCGGCGCGCCGCGCGTGGTGAAGGGCAAGGTGATCATTGGCAATGGCGGTGCTGAACTGGGCGTGCGCGGTTATGTCAGCGCCTATGATGCCGAAACCGGCGCGCTTGCGTGGCGCTTTTATACGGTGCCAGGTGAAGCTGGAAAGCCCGACAACGCCGCCTCCGACGAGGCGTTTGCCCGCTTCGCCGGTGATAGCTGGCATGGTGATGCCTATGTGCGTTACGGTGGCGGCGGCACGGTATGGGACAGCATTGTTTATGATGCCGAACTCGACCAGCTTTATATCGGCACCGGCAACGGCAGCCCATGGAACCGCGAATATCGCTCGGAAGACAAGGGCGACAATCTTTTCCTGTCGTCGATCGTGGCGCTTGATCCCGATAGCGGACGCTATTTGTGGCACTATCAGCAAGTGCCAGGCGAAACATGGGATTTCACGGCAACGCAGCAGATCACGCTTGCGGATCTGACAATTGATGGTGCGCCGCGCAAGGTTCTGATGCACGCACCGAAAAACGGCTTTTTCTATGTCATCGACCGACGCGACGGAAAGCTGATTTCGGCTGAGAAATTCGTGCCGGTCAACTGGGCCGAACGGATCGACAAGGTGACGGGACGACCGGTGGAACACCCCGATGCCAGATACAGGAACAAGCCATTTCTGGCCAATTCAGGTGCATCGGGCGCGCATAATTGGCATCCGATGGCCTATAGTCCGCAGACCGGGCTGGTCTATATACCGGCGCAACAGGTGCCGTTCCTTTATGTTCGCGACGGCAAGTTCCGCTATCAGCCGGGGCTGTGGAATCTGGGGGTCGACATGCTTTCGACCCCGGTGCCGACAAAGGCGGATGATATCGCAGCGATGAAACAGGCCTTGCAGGGGCGGCTGATTGCCTGGGACCCCGTGGCGCAGAAGGAAGTCTGGCGCGTCACGCATGATCAGACCTGGAATGGCGGCCTTCTCGCGACAGCTGGCAATCTTGTGTTTCAAGGCGTCGCCGATGGCAGCTTCCGTGCCTATCGTGCGACGGACGGCAAGGCGCTTTGGTCGTTCGCTACACAATCGGTGCCCTTGCCGGGCGCAATCAGCTACAAGGTCGGGGATACGCAATATATCGCAGTGATGGTGGGCCATGGCGGCGGTTTTCCGCTGACCTTGCCTGCCTTCGAGGGGCCGCGCGCCGTCCCGCCGGGACGTGTGATGGCGTTCAAGCTTGGTGGCCGGGTGGAACTGCCGCCGCTTGATCCCACCATTGCGGCGCTCAATGTCCCGAAAGAACGGTGGGCGGAGACCGAAATCAAGGCCGGTGCGCAGCATTACGCGGGATTGTGCGCGGGCTGTCATGGCATGGCGACGCTATCTGCGGGCATTGTCCCCGATCTCAAGCGATCGGTGGCGCTGACCGACAGGAAACTATGGTCCGATATCGTTATCGGCGGTGCGCTGACCAGCCGGGGTATGGTGAGTTTTTCCAACCATCTGTCGCCGGCGCAGGCCGAAGCGATCCGCGCTTATGTCGGGACAGAGGCCAAGAAGGCGAAATAGCCATCTGGTGTGCTGGCCATTGGAACCAATCCCCGCCTTGTTCCAGAAAAGTCAGGTGTTGCATGACGAATATGGGCTTATCATGCAGGCTTTGTTATTGGCGCGGCTGCGATAGGTGCGAGGGTCAAGATGCAAACCGGATTGCGTGAAAAGCTGCAACAGATTGCGGTCGACATGCTCGACTGCCGTCAGGAGGACAGACTGCGGCAGATGCCCGGCTTCATGCGTATTCCGGCATCGCACTATACCGACCCCGATCATTTTTCACGCGAATGTGCCGGAATTTTCCGTCGTTTGCCGCTGATGCTTGCCGCCAGTTGTGAACTGCCGCGTTCCGGCGATTACAAGGCGCTTGATGTTGCGGGCGTGCCGGTCCTCATCGTGCGCCAGCAGGATGGCAGCGCGCGGGCCTTTTTGAATGGCTGCACCCATCGTGGCAGCCCGGTCACAATCAATGGCTGCGGCCATGCTGCACGTTTCGTCTGTCCTTATCATGGCTGGACCTTCGGTCGGGACGGCAGCCTTGTCGGCATTGCGTCACGGGGCGATTTCGGAGCGGTTGATCCGGCGGCATTCCGCCTGAAGTCATTGCCGCTTTATGAATCTGCGGGGCTGATCTGGGTCACGCTTGATCCCGATACCCGGCTTGCGCCCGAAACTTTTCTGGCGGGGCTGGACGGCTTGCTGGCGGGTTTCAGCTTTGAAAACTGGCATTTCGTCGATCGGCGGGAACTGAAGGGCGCCAACTGGAAACTGGCGATGGACGCCCATCCGGATTTCTATCACCTGCCGGTGCTGCACCGCGCGACATTCGGTGCGACGATCAGCAACCGCGCGCAATATTATTTCTGGGGCGCGCACCAGCGACTGGGCCTGCATTCCGAAAATCCGAACTTTCCAGTGCCTGACGATCATGACCTGATGAAACAGGCCGGACGGCCACCGTCAGAATGGCCGGTTCCGGCCATGCTGTTCGGGGAATGGATCATGTTCCCGAACGTATCGATCAACCGCTTCCACGAGGGCGGGCATGGCATCATCATTTCGCAAATCTTCCCAGGTGCCCATGTCGGTGAATCCATCACGGTCCAGACCTATCTTCTGGAAAATGAACCCGATGCTGAAACGCGCGAAAAGGCGTTGAAAATGCTCGACTTCCTTGAACATGTCGTACGCGATGAAGATCTCGTGACCTCGGTGGCGCAACAGCGCGTGCTCGACAGCGGCTTGCTCGACAGCGTGGTTCTGGGCCGCAATGAAGGCGGGCTTCAGCATTTCCACAGCTGGATCGCCGCCGTTCTGGCAACCGGGGACGACAAGCTTTCAACCCTCTTCGCGGCGCAGAATGTCGACGATGTACTGGCCATGCCGCCGCCCGGCATCGACATTCCGGCGTAAGCCATGCCCATTTCAGCTTGAAATTCTGTGCCTGTGCTACTCTCATCAAGTTGTGCCGGTCTATGGGATGCGTATACGACCCGATGAGAGAGTTTGATGCTTAAAATCCGCAAGATTGCCATCGACAGCTATCCCGAAAACCTTGCACTGATGCTCAGCGATGGCGACGAATATGGCGCCGAACAATTCCGGGCGCTGCGCAAGATCGAAGTCACGCATGACCATGGCAGCATCCTTGCTACGCTGGCCATCACCGATGATCAGAAGATTGTGGGGCCGGGCGAGATCGGCCTTGGAGAACAGGCATTCCGGCGGCTCGGCCTGCCCGAAGGGGCGCTGGTCTGCGTCGCGCAGGCCAAGCCACCCGGCAGTCTTGAAGCCGTACGCCGCAAGATCAGCGGCGATATTCTGAGCGACAGCGAGTTGACCGAAATTGTCAACGACATCGCCGCCTATCGCTATGCCCCGATGGAAATCGCGGCATTTCTTGTTGCCTGCGCCGGTTTCATGACAACCGATGAAACCCTTTCCCTGACCCGCGCCATGGCCGATGTCGGAAGCTGCCTTGACTGGGACGCGCCACTTGTCGTCGACAAGCACTGCATCGGCGGCATTCCGGGCAATCGCACCTCGATGATCGTGGTGCCGATCGTGGCCGCGCACGGGCTGATCATGCCCAAAACCTCGTCGCGCGCGATCACCTCGCCTTCCGGAACGGCGGATACGATGGAAGTGCTCGCCGATGTCGATCTGACGGTCGATCGCATGAAGGCGGTTGTTGCCGCCGAGCGGGCCGTTCTGGCCTGGGGCGGGCGGGTCAACCTGTCGCCGGCTGACGATGTCATGATTTCCGTCGAGCGTCCGCTGCGGATCGATACCTTCGAGCAGATGGTTGCCTCGATTCTGTCGAAAAAGCTGGCCGCGGGATCGACGCATCTGGTGATCGACATTCCGGTCGGCCCGACGGCCAAGGTCAGGACGCCGCATGAGGCAGTCCGCCTGCGCAAGCTGTTCGAGCATGTCGCGCGCAAGCTTGGCATCCAGCTTGATGTGGTTCTCACCGACGGCTCGCAGCCGGTCGGTCGCGGTATCGGGCCGGTTCTCGAAGCCCGTGATGTCATGGCTGTGCTGCGTAACGACGCCGATGCGCCAGACGATCTGCGCGAGCGGGCTTTGCTCCTGGCAGGCCGGGTTCTGGATTTCGATCCGTCCCTGCGCGGTGGTTCGGGATACAGCCGTGCGCTGGAACTATTGGCATCGGGGCAGGCGCTGGCTGTGATGGAACGGCTGATCGTCGCGCAAGGCCCGCAGACGGTGCATTACCATCCTGGCCGTTTTCGGCATGAAATCCTCTCGCCTGTCGCAGGTATCGTCTCGGCGATCGATTGCCATCAGATCGCCCGCATTGCCCGCCTTGCCGGGGCGCCGATGGACAAGGGGGCGGGCATCGATCTGTTGCACAAGGTTGGCGCGCAGGTGCAGCGCGGCACGCCGCTGTATCGCATTTATGCCCACACCGAGACGGGTTTGGGCTTTGCACGCGACCTTGCCGTCGAATCATCGGGCTATACCATTTTATGATGTGCGCGGTTTACAGCTTTGCCGAAAGCGCGCCTCAGGCTGCCGCGCTGGCGCAGGCACTGGGGTGTGCGGTTGCCCCGGTTGCGGTACGCAGCTTTCCCGATGGGGAAAGCCTGGTGCGCGTGCCTGTGACCATTGCGCCGGTTGCGATCCTCTATCGTTCGCTCGACCGTCCGAATGACAAGCTGGTCGAGTTGATGCTTGCCGCCGCCGCGCTGCGCGATGGCGGTGCCGAACAGATCCTGCTGGTCGCACCTTATCTGGCCTATATGCGGCAGGACATGGCGTTTCACCCCGGAGAGGCGATCAGTCAGCAAGTGATCGGGCGTTTCATCGCGGCGCATTTCGATGCGCTGGTCACGGTGGACCCGCATTTGCATCGCACACCGACACTTGATGCCGTGGTGCCGGGGCGCCGCACAGTCGCGGTTTCGGCAGCCGGGACGCTATCCGCCCTTTTGCGCAGCGAAGTGACACCCGACACCCTCCTGATTGGCCCCGATGTCGAATCCCGGCCATGGGTTGAAAGCCTGGCCCGTCCTTTGGGACTTGATGTCATCATCGGCATCAAGGAGCGTCTGGGCGACCGCGCCGTTTCCCTGACCCTGCCGGGGATCGAGCGGGTGCGCGGACGACCTGTCGTCCTCGTTGACGATGTGATCTCCAGTGGTGGCACATTGCTGAATTGCGCGGGACAGCTTCAGGCAGCGGGCGCAGCCTGCATCGAGGCGGTGAGCGCGCATTGTCTGGCAAGCGAGGCTGATCTGGCGCGTCTCCTGGCCGGTGGGATCAGCCGTATCCGTGCCACCGACAGCGTACCCGGCAGCGCGGCCGTGGTGCCGATTGCACCGGCGCTGGCCGAAGGGGTGACGCAGTTACTGAAGGTCAACTGAGACCGGCAGGATTGGAGCGACGCGGTATGAATGGCAAGATTACCTATGGCATCAGCTTTGGTACGGCACTGGCGATTGCCATCAGCTACACCACGAACAAGTCTATCCTGTGGGCCATCGTGCATGGCCTGTTTTCATGGCTTTTCGTGATTTACGCCGCGCTCTTCTATCCCTGAGCTGATGCGCGTTACAGGGTAAAATGAAACAGCCGACCATCATGGGATGGCCGGCTGCTTTGTGATGGAGGCAGGCAGTTTCGGATCAGGCGGCCTTGCGGTCCGCGATTTCTGCCTTGATGCTTTCCGACAGCATGAACGCAAGCTCTATGCTCTGGCTGGCGTTCAACCGTGGATCACAGTGGGTGTGGTAACGGTCGGCCAGACCTTCATCGGTGATGGCAATGGCGCCGCCCGTGCATTCGGTGACATTCTGCCCGGTCATTTCGCAGTGAATGCCGCCCGCATGCGTGCCTTCCGCACGATGCACGGCGAAGAAGCCGCGGACTTCGGAGAGAATGCGGTCGAAAGGCCGAGTCTTGTAACCATTTGCCGCCTTGACCGTGTTGCCGTGCATCGGATCGCACGACCAGATGACGGAGCGGCCCTCAGCCTTCACCGCACGCACCATGCGGGGCAATGCGGCTTCGACCTTGTCATGACCGAAACGGGTGATGAGCGTGAGACGCCCCGGTTCGTTATTGGGGTTCAGCACGTCGATGAGGCGCAACAACTGATCCGGTTCAAGGCTCGGGCCGACCTTGATGCCGACAGGATTACCGACGCCGCGCAGGAACTCGACATGCGCCGAACCGTCAAAGCGGGTACGGTCGCCGATCCACAACATGTGGGCCGATGTGTCATACCAGTCGCCGGTAAGGCTGTCCTGACGGGTCAGGGCTTCTTCATAGCCCAGAAGCAGTGCTTCGTGACTGGTGTAGAAATCCGTTCCCTTGAGCTGGGGCGCCGATTCCGGGGTGATGCCGCAGGCTTCCATGAAATCGAGGGCTTCACCGATACGGTCGGCAACCACCTGATAGCGTTCAGCCCAGCCTGACTGTCCGACGAAATCGAGATTCCATTTGTGCACCTGATGCAGATTTGCATAGCCGCCCTGCGCAAAGGCGCGCAGCAGGTTCAGGGTGGATGCCGCCTGCATATATGCGCGCAGCATGCGGCGCGGATCAGGCTGACGCGCCCCGGCATCAAAGTTGATGTCATTGACGATGTCGCCGCGATAGCTTGGCAGGCTGCATCCGTCGATATCTTCCATGTCGGCAGAACGCGGTTTTGCGAACTGGCCGGCCATGCGCCCGACCTTTACGACCGGAAGCTTGCTGGCGAAGGTCAGCACTACCGCCATTTGCAGGATCACGCGGAAGGTATCGCGAATGTTGTTCGGGTTGAATTCGGCGAAACTTTCAGCGCAGTCACCGCCCTGCAACAGGAAGGCGCGACCGGCGGCAACCTCGGCGAGGTCGCTGCGCAGTTTGCGCGCTTCGCCTGCAAAGACGAGCGGCGGATAGCTCCGCAGTTCAGCCTCGACCTCCGACAGGGTTGCCGGATCGGGATAGTTCGGCAATTGACGCGCCTCATAGGCGCGCCAGCTGTTTGGCGTCCATGCGCCGCTGTGATTGAGCATAGCGTTCATCGTGCTAGCCTCTTGCCTTGATTGCGCGCGAAACGCAAGAAATGGGCGACGTTCACGCGCGTGTTTTTGTTACTTTTGCACAGTTTTGCGCGGTTTTATGGTCTAACGCATCAGCACCAGTTCTTCCGCCATGGTCGGGTGGATGGCCACGGTTGCATCAAGTTGCGCCTTCGTCAGCCCGACTTTGACGGCAATGGCCAGCGTCTGCATGATCTCTGCCGCATCCGGCCCGATGATGTGCGCGCCGACGAGACGACCCGTGGTTTCCTCGCACACCAGCTTGTAAAGTGCGCGCTCGTTACGATTGGCGAGCGTGTTCTTCATCGGCCGGAAGTCCGAGGTGTAAACCTTGACGCCGCCCAGCCTGGCTCGCGCTTCTGCTTCAGTCAGGCCGACTGCGGCAATCTGCGGATGACTGAATACCGCGCTCGGCACGCAATCATGATCCGCCCGCCATGGCTTGTTACCGAACACGCTGTCAGCAAAGGCATGACCTTCCTTGATCGCGATCGGCGTCAACTGGATGCGGTCCGTCACATCACCGACAGCATAGATATGGGGGGCCGATGTCCGGCTGTCGAGGTCGACCTCGATTTCGCCGCGCTTGCCGACAGTGACCCCCGCCTTTTCAAGGTTCAGCCCCTCGATGTTCGGCACGCGGCCTATGGCGTGGATCAGCAAATCGGTGTCGACGGGGTCACCCGTGGCGACATGTACCCGGAGCGAGCCGTTTTCACGCTTTTCAACCGATTTGAAACCAGCATTGAAGCGGAAGCGGATGCCTTTGACCGTGCTGATATGCAAAAGCCGTTCGGTAATGCTTTCGTCATAACCCCGCAGCACTGTGTCACCGCGTAGCAGCAGCGTGACATCGCAACCCAGCTCGTTGAAAATGCCGGCGAACTCATTGGCGATATAGCCGCCGCCGGCAATGGTCACACGCTTGGGCAGGGCATCGAGATGAAAGACCTCGTTCGAAGTGATGCCCAGCGCGGCGCCGGGGCAATCGGGAAGGGCAGGGCGTGAGCCCGTGGCGATCAGGATTTTTTCAGCCGTCACGACACGATCCCCGATCTTGAGCCGGTGGGGATCGAGAAAGGCCGCATGGCCATGGATCACTTCGACCCCGGCATTGGCCAGGGTGTTGAGATAGGCGCCGTTCAGCCGTTCGACTTCGGCCAGCACATTGTCGCGCAGTGTCGTCCAGTTGAATTTGCGTTCGCCAATGGTCCAGCCAAAACGTGCGGCATCTTCAAGGTCTTCGGCGAAATGCGCGCCATAAACCAGCAGCTTTTTCGGAACACAGCCGCGAATGACGCAGGTGCCGCCGACTTTATGCGCCTCAGCTATCGCGACGCGCGCGCCATGACCTGCCGCAATGCGCGCTGCACGCACACCGCCTGATCCGGCACCGATCACGAAAAGGTCATAGTCAAAATCGGCCATCATACGCTCCCACAAGTCTGATGATCTGATTGCCGCCCTTCCGTCTGACGATCAAATGAATTGTCGCAATCACTGTCATCGTTTTCCTGATCCTGCGCGCCGAGATTGGCACAAGGCTTGCTGATGTCGCCCCCGAAAAGGGAGGCATGATGCCGCGATATTCCATTTGTGGTTTTCTTCACGCTAAAAGGCGCCACGCATGACGGGCGCGGCGTCGATTTTCCGTCGCGGGCTGTTGCAAGCGTCGGCGGGGCGTCTTATTCTGCCGGTTGGCGCACTTGCGCTCGTCGCCCTGATGGTCGTGCCAGTGCCGGGCTGGGTGCTCGATATTTTCTTTGCCTTCAACATGGCACTTGCGCTGGCGGTTCTGATGATCGCGCTTCTGGCGAGAAAGCCGCTCGACTTTTCCGCTTTTCCGACCGTGCTTCTGTTCGCGACGCTGATGCGGCTGGCGCTGAACGTGGCGTCGACCCGCGTTGTGCTGGTGCATGGTCATGAAGGGGTTTCGGTCGCGGGCCATTTCATCGAAGCGTTCGGCAAATTCCTGATCGCGGGCGATTATGTCGTCGGCTTCATCGTTTTTGCCATTCTGATGCTCATCAACCTCGTCGTCATCGCCAAGGGCGCCGGACGGGTGTCGGAGGTGAGCGCGCGCTTTACCCTCGATGCGCTGCCCGGCAAGCAGATGGCGATCGACGCCGATCTCAATGCCGGTCTGTTGTCGGCGGATGCCGCGCGCAATCGGCGCGCAGCCGTCGCCGAGGAGGCGGATTTCTATGGCGCGATGGATGGCGCGTCGAAGTTCGTCAAGGGCGATGCTATCGCCGGTATCCTGATCCTGATTGTCAACATCGTCGGTGGATTGCTGCTGGGCACCCTGAGCCATGACATGAGCCTGTCGGCTGCGGCGCAGAATTATGTCCTGCTGGCCATCGGTGACGGGCTTGTCGCCCAGATTCCGGCATTACTGCTCTCGATTGCTGCGGCTGTCATCGTCACCCGCGTCACGGGCGATGCGGATCTGGCCGGTCAGGTCGGGCAACAGTTTCTTGTGCGCGGCGCATGGGTGCCGGTGGGCGTGCTGATGGCGCTGGTCGCGCTTTTGCCGGGGATGCCAACGCTGGCCCTGG
>CAZWMK010000015.1:13788-28791 GCA_964635065.1 uncultured Sphingomonadaceae bacterium
GGGGGCATGGCGGCAGGTTGTTTCTGGCTGGCGCGCAAAACGCAGGTGGCGATGGATGGGGCCGCCACACCCGACCTGGCCATCCCTGCCGGCCCGCCGCCCGACGACAGCCAGATCGATGCGCATGAGATCGCCGAAACGTCGGCAATCACCGTCGATCTCGGTTATGGCCTGATTGCCCTTGTCGATGACCGCAAGGGGGCGCCCTTGATCGGGCGGATCACGTCGGTCAGGCGGCAATTGTCTGCGGCGCTGGGCTTTGTCGTGCCGCGTGTCCGCATCCGCGACGATCTCGCCTTGTCGCCAAACAGCTATCGCATTTCGGTCGGCGGGGTCGTGGTTGGCGAGGACAGCGTTTATCCCGACCGGATGCTGGCGCTTGTAACCGAGATGGTGATGCAGCCCATCGACGGTCTCGCCGTGCGCGATCCCAGCTTTGGCATGGACGCGCTGTGGATCGAGCCCTGGCAGAATGACGCCGCGCTGGCAGCGGGGTATACGGTGGTCGATGCCGCAACCGTCATCGGCACGCATCTCAACCATCTGTTGCAGCAGCAGGCGCATGCGATCCTGGGACAGGACGAGGTGCAGGCCCTGCTCGATGTGCTGTCAACCACGTCGCCCGCCCTGGCTGCCAATCTGGTGCCCAAGGCCGTCAGCCTGCCGGTGCTGACGCGCGTTCTGCAACTGTTGCTGATGGAGGCCATCCCCATCCGTGATTTCCGCCGTATTGCGGAAGCCATCGCCATGCATGGTGAGGCCATTCCCGATCCGGTGGTGCTGGCCGAACGCATCAGGCCAGCCTTGGGCGGAATCATCATCCAGCGTGTCGCCGGTTTGGGCGTGAGCCTGCGCGTCGTGGTGTTTGACCCCGCACTGGAGGATCTTCTGGTTCGCGCCGTGCGCACGACGGGCGCTGGCGATGCACCGTTCGAACCACCTCTGGTTGAGCGCATTCTTGCATCATATCGCACAATTCTAACGTCGGAAGCAGAAAATGGCACGGGCTTTGCTGTGGTCACTGTGCCGTCGGTTCGCCGACAGGTTGCAAGGCTTCTGGCGACGCAGTTCGACGATGTGACCGTCATCGGTTTCAACGAACTGCCCGAACGAAAGCCGGTCGAAGTGATCGCAGCCATTGGCGGCACGGCTGAAGGAGGGTGATAACGACATGCAGACGACAACCGTGGAAGCGCCTGACAGCCGCATGGCGCTGGATCTTGTCGACCGTCAGCTTGGACCTGGCGCCGTCGTTTTGTCGACGCGTCGAACCGCGCGCGGCATCGAGGTGACGGCTGGCTGTCATGTCGCAACCGAACGGTCACAGCCGCGTCCCGCACCGTGGCGGCATGGCCCGGCCTTGCGCGTTGTTGCGCCATCGGTTGCGTCTTCCCATGCCCATACCCCTGGGGCGACCTCTGCCGCGGTACCAGAATCCCTGTCGGCCATGGCGGCGCGCTTGTCCGATGAGGGGCCGCGTGCCCGTTTCCTGAAACAGGCGAGCGGCATCGGCTTTGACAGGGCGACTGCAGAGCAACTTCTTGGACATGGCGACAAGGCCGGGAGTGCTTCGCTGGGAGATTGCTGGGCGCATTTCATCCGCGCCATGGAAAAGCGGTTGGTGACGCAGACGGATTTTGATCGCCGCTACCGCCATCTTTGTGTTGTGGGTCAGCA
Organism: uncultured Sphingomonadaceae bacterium; assembly: GCA_964635065.1. Classification (GTDB taxonomy): domain Bacteria; phylum Pseudomonadota; class Alphaproteobacteria; order Sphingomonadales; family Sphingomonadaceae; genus CAZWMK01. Next base: position 15,466 of record CAZWMK010000015.1, read on the forward strand.
GGGATCGGGCAAGACGACGCTCTTGATCCAACTGGCGGCAAGCCTGCGGCGCGCGGCCCGCGATCGTCATATCCGCCTGTTGTCCGCCGACAATGCCCGCCCCGGTGCGGTCGAGGAACTGCATGTCTATGGCCGGGTGCTGGGCATGCCGGTGACCATGGTTTCGACCGCACAGGATATGGTGGCGGTGCTTGCCGAAGCCGATCCGCATGAACGGATTCTGATCGATATGCCAAGCGATCCTGCCGTGGCCTCTGCCTATCTGTCGGCCGTGCGCCGTGCATCTGCGGCAGAAGAGCCTGGCGTGATCATGACGATCCCGGTGACAGCCCAAGCGGCGGCTCATGACCGTATCGCCACATGTTTTTCCGGTTATGCGAAGGCAACCGCACTCAGCTTTGCCAACGAGCAGCTACCTCCGGGCGGCGCCTTGTCGGCCCTGCTGCGTGGCGGGTTGCCGCTTGCCTATATCAGCCGCAGCAATGATTTGCTTGACGGGCTGGAGCCAGCGCGCGCCTCCAAATTGTGCGCGATGACACTGGCCGCCCTGACGCGCGCCGCACCACGGCGGGAGGCCTGAGATGACAGGCTTCCCCGGACATGAATCGAAAACCTGTGTGCTGACCGTCGCCAGCGGCAAGGGAGGCGTCGGCAAGACACTGGTTTCCACCCATCTGGCCTTGGCTTTTGTACGGGCTGGTTATCGCACGGCGCTGGTCGATGGCGATACAGGGCTGGCGAACGTCGCCATTGCCCTTGGGCTGGAAACGCATGCAACGCTCTATGCGCTGGCAGATGATGTGGCGCCGATCGATGACTTCATTCTGCGCCATCCGTCGGGGCTACATGTCGTCGCAGGACGGGCTGGCGAAGCCGGACCGACCGGCCTGACACCTGCGGTGCAGCGCCGCATGGTCGATGGGGTCAGCCACCGTCTCGCGCCGCTTGATTTCCTGATTGTCGATACGGCGGCCGGGGTGTCGGAAGACACGATGGGCTTTTTGCAGCAGGCAAGCGACGTGCTGCTGGTGATCAGTCCCGATCCCGCGTCGTTCATGGATGCCTATGCGATCATCAAGCTGATGGCCGCGCGCGCGATGACCGTGCCGGTTCATGTCATTGCCAATATGGTCGCAAGCCAGCGCAGTGGCATATTGTTGTTCGAACAACTGGAACGCGTTGTTGCCCGATTTCTCGATTGCCGGATCAGTTACGAGGGTGCGGTGCGCATGGACAGTCAGGTCGGGCTGGCGGCCCAGCGTTGCGCGACGCTGTTCGATCTCGACAAAATGGGTCCGGCAGCCATCGATCTTTCGCTTCTTGCGACGGCCATCGCGCGCCGTCATGCCGCCAGAGACGAGGTGGGCCATGCGCGCACTGGTCTCTGATCCCGCCATCACCTATACGCCGCCCTCTCTCACGGGCGTACCGGAACCCGATGCGCTGGTGCGCGCGCACATGAAGCTGGTGCGCAAGATTGCCTGGCACGTGCATGGTCATGTCAGTTCGGCCATCGAGGTGGATGATCTGACCCAGATCGGTCTTGTTGCTCTGGTCGAAGCCGCAGCGCGTTATGAACCGCGCGAAGGAGCAAGTTTTGCAAGCTATGCCGCGATCCGTGTGCGTGGCGCCATGCTGGATCACTTGCGCAAGCAGGCCACGTTGTGCCGCAGTGCCATGGTGCTGCGACGACAGATGACGCACGCGCGGTCGAAAGCAAGTGCGCGGCTGGGCAGGGCACCGACAGAGGCCGAAATTGCGGTGGAGATGGGGATGTCGATGGAGAGTTACCGCAACGCGCTTGATGCCACCCGCGAGTTGCAGTGGGAATCGCTTGATGCAGTCTATTCCGATTATAGCCTGTGGTATGCTGAGGACAGCCCCGATGCCGAAACCGAGATCGACCGCCAGCAGCTGGCTGGACTGTTGCGAGATGCCATAGGCATGTTGGGTCAGCGCGAGGCGATGGTACTGCAACTTTACTATGTCGAGGAGCTGAACCTGGAGGAAATTGGCGCGACGCTGGGGGTCGGCGGTGCGCGGGTGTGCCAGATCAAGAAAGCCGCGCTGGAAAAACTTCGTCACCGGCTGACCGGTGCCCGTCCGGCAGGCTGATCCTGCCGGACGGACTGGGGCTCGGCTGCCCTAGCGCAGCAGGCTGAGCACCGACTGCTGCGACTGGTTGGCCTGCGCCAGCATGGCTGTCGCGGCCTGGCTCAGGATCTGCGACCGTGCAAGCGCGGTGGTTTCCATCGCGAAATCCGTATCCTGGATACGCGAGCGGGCAGCCACCGTGTTGGTGCTGATCGAGTTGAGATTGTTGATCGTCGCTTCGAGGCGGTTTTGCACGGCACCGATATCGGCGCGGTTGACCGACAGGGTATTGAGCGCCTCGTCAATGGCGCCGAGTGCAGCGCTTGCGCCATTTTGGGAGCTGAGGTTGATGTCCTTGATCTTCAGCCCGCCAGCATCGGCGCCAAGCCGTCCTTCCTCGAAACCGAGGCGGCCGAAGTTCGAGCCGCTGGCAAACCCAAGACTGCCCGAAGAGACTTCGATCGCTTTTGCAGACGACAGCGTAACAGACGCATAGGCTGTATTGACCGTCTCTGCGGCAATGCTGGTCGGATCCGTGACGCCGGCGACGGTGTAGCTGGTGTTCGTACCCGAGACCGTCATGCCGCCAAGGCCGAAATTATCTGCAGCAGCTTCGTCGCTGTCGAACCAGACACTGATGTTGCGGCCATCGGCGGCGGTCAGGGACAGGCCGCCATTGCCTTCATCGGTGGCGACGATACCATGCAGGCCACTGTAATTGTTGATCTGACGCGCAACATTGTCGCGCGTTTCCTGGGCGCTGTGGCTGGCATCAAGCGTGATGTCCATGGACACGCCGTTAATGACAAGCGTGGCGGAACCGGTGGCGCCGATGACGGTGGTTGTGCTGCCTTCCAGCGTCAGGGCATTAGCCTTGGCAGTGACACCCGTCAGGTCCGAACTGGCATTGATAGCGGCGGCGACGGCAATGGCGCTGCCTTCTTTCTTGCTGGAGCCTGCCGTATCGTCGGAAACGACATCGTCCGCCGAGGTTGCAGCGCGGATCGCGGTGCCGTTGATCATCAAATCCTGGTTGCTGAGCGTATAGGCATCCGCTCCCGTGGCGCTGCTGGCCACTGCGCGGGCATCGGTGGTAAAGGTTGAAACACCGCGCTCGAAGGTACCACTGTAAAGCCCGGCAACACGGACATTGCCCGATCCGGTGCTGGAAATGTTGATGGCGTTGCCATTGGTCGACAACAGCGAATAGGTTCCCGATTGCGCGCCGGATTTCAGGCCGGTTGCAGCCTCTGTCAGCGTATCGAGCGATACGATGATGTTGCGGCCATCGGCGGCTTCCAGGCGGATGCCCTTGTTATTGTCGCCGGTGTCGACGGCCACGACCCCGGTTTCGCCCGATATGGCGTTGATCGCATCAACCACGAGCGCGCGGCTAGTGGCGGCATCGGTGGTGGTGGCGATGCTTTCCGTCGTCTTGCCGTTGACCGTGACCGTGCCGCTGAGCGCTGCTGCTGTCATGGCGCTGCCGGTCATCACGGTCGAGCCGACCACGGCCCGGACGCCGGTTCGGTCGGACACCGCATTGATCGCGGCGGCCTTGGCAATGGCGCTGGCGTTCTTCTGATCCGAGGATTTATTGTCATCAAGGCCGGACGACGCGCCAACGGCCACGCCATTCAGCACGAGATCGCCGGAATCGAGGCCCCAGTTCGTCGACAGGTTGCTGGCGGTCGCCTCAAAGGCGCCGGTGGCCGTCAGGCCAGGGCTTTCGCCGGTGCCGAGATCGAACGCGCGGGCAGATGCAATGCGAAAGCCGACGGTTTCCCCTGCGCGCGAACCGGTTTGCAGCGTCAGGCGGCTGGCCGAACCATCGAGGAGCTTGATGCCGTTGAAGGCGGTGCGGCCCGCGACATTGTCGATTTCGCCGATAAGCTGCGAAACTTCGGCCTGAAGTGCGGCGCGATCCGCATCGCCCACGGTGCCGTTCGCGGCCTGCACGGCGAGTTCGCGCATGCGTTGCAGCATGTTGGTGATTTCACCCATCGCGCCTTCGGCAGTCTGCGCCATGGAAATGCCGTCGCTGGCGTTACGGATGGCGACGCCAAGGCCTCGAACATCGGCTGTCATGCGCTGGGCGATGGCGAGGCCCGCGGCATCGTCACGTGCAGAATTGATACGCGTGCCGGTCGACAGGCGTTCCATGGCACGTTCAAGCCCGGCTTGCGCCATGCGTGCCCCCGACTGAGCGCGCATGGCGGCGATGTTGGTGTTGATAACGGTCATTCGGTTCAATCCTTCCCGATCTTGCGTGCGGCAAGTCGCACCACACGCCCTGGGAAAGACGGCAGGAGCGCGTCGTACTTTTAGCGCGCGGTGTCGAAAGTCCGTCGCAACCGCCGTCGATAGACCGACGTGCGGCACGAAAATCCGGATTTCCCGCTCTTGGCATGAATGTTGCTGTGCTCTGTCAGGGCCATTCATGAATAAGGGGTAAGGCATGACGATGACGGGGATTGGGTTGCAGCAGGTCATGGCGATGCGCGCCCGTATCCTTGAGAGCAATGACAGTCTGCGCGCGCTTCATCCACCCGTCGGCGCGGACAATGCCAGCGCACCGGTGCCATTCAAGACCCTGTTTGACAATCAGATCGCCGAAGCCACCCGTAACGCCCGGCAATCGGAACGCGCCGTGCGCGCCTATGAGGCTGGAGAAACAGCGGATGTCGCCGCCGTGATGCTGGCGCGTCAGAAAGCATCGGTGAGTTTCGAGGCAACATTGCAGATCCGCAACAAGCTGTTGTCAGCATATCGCGACATCATGAACATGCCGGTCTGAGGCGCGCATCATGGCCACTCCATCGACGAACGCCCTGTCTTTGCCGAACTGGCGCGTCTTGATCAGCCATCCGCTGCTATCGCGCATGGTGCCTTTTGCGGTCGCCATCATCTTCTTTGCCTCGGCCTTTGGTCTCCTGCTGATGCTGCGCGAACCGGATTGGCGCGTCTTGGCAGCCTCTGCCCCTGACAGTCAGAAGCAGGCCATTCTGGAAGCGCTCGAAAAGGCCGGGATTCCGGCGGCCATCGATGGCGGCAGCGGCGCGATCCGTGTGCCGGATGAAAATTATCAGCGCGCGCGCATCCTGCTGGCCAGCAGCAACCTGCCGCAGCCGGATGTGTCGGGATATGCGCTGCTGGACGATCTTGCACTTGGCACCAGCCGCGCCGTTGAAGCGGTGCGATTGCGTCAGACACTGGAAACTGAACTGGCGGCGACAATCCGCGAAATTGCCGCAGTCGAAAGTGCCCGTGTTCTGATCGCCCAGCCCGAACCATCGCCTTTCGTCAGCGAACAGGCGCCGACGACGGCCTCGGTCATCGTGCGGCTTCACGCGGGCCGGGCGCTGTCGGATGGACAGATCCAGTCGATCATCAATCTGGTGGCAGCCGCCGTACCGGGGCTGACACCTGACCGGGTGACGGTCGTCGACCAGAACGGGCAACTTCTGTCCGCAGATGACGGAGCAGGCGCCATTGGCGAAAGTCAGCGCCAGCTTCGCTTGCGGACCAAGGCCGAGGCCCTGATCGCCAGCCGTATCCGCAACCTGCTTTTGCCGCTGGCCGGTCCGGGCAATGTCTCGATCGCGGTTGCCGCAGATCTCGATTTCAGCCAGCGCGAGGAAAGCGCCGAGCGGATCGATCCGAACACCGTGGTGCGCGAGGAAGAGGAAAGCCGCAACAGCGCTCCGTCGGCAACAGCCGGTGGCGTGCCGGGCGCGACCAGCAATCTGCCGCCACCCGCGACGACGATCAGCGAGACCCCGCCTGCAATGGCCGCAGCCCAGGATGGCAGGGTGACGGGCGAAAATGTCAACGAAACGCGGAGTCGACGCTTCGAGATCGGGCGGCAGCTGTCGGTTACGCGCGCAGAGGTGGGGCGGGTCCGCCGTCTCACCGTCGCGGTGGTGCTGCGCAAGGGCAGTCATCCCGACAGCCGCCGCGACATCGATGTGCTGACCGGCCTTGTCCGTGATGCGGCAGGCTATGATCCGGCGCGCGGCGACCGGGTGACAGTCAGCATCCGGCCATTTGTCGAGCCTGTGGCACCGCCTGCACCAGACTGGGTGGCGGAATATCGGGTGATTGACCGGGCGCCCCTTTTGGTCGGCTTGTTCTTTGCCTTGATCCTGGGCGTCGTGATTGCGCGTCGTGCGCTGAAATCGATTGCCGCGAACCCGATCGCAGCATCGTCGTTCCATCCGGAGCTGGCTGATGATCGGCCCGCGCCGCTGTCGATGGGCACGATTTCGGCCTGGCCGGTCCCGGCACCGGATGATGGTGCGGAGGTGCCATCCCCGTCACTGCTCATACCGCGCCTTGAGGCGCCACGGGATTATGCCGAAAAAGTCGAGGTCGTCCGTCAGTTCATCGACAGCGAAAGCGATCGGGCGACAACGGTTGTCCGGCAGATGCTGGTTGCCGAAAAAAGCGGGAGTGCGGCGTCATGATGGCACTCAGCGGCGCGCAACGCTGTGCTGTCCTGTTCCTGCTTCTGGAAGAAGAGGCGGCCGCGCGCCTGATGCGGCGGCTCGATCCGTCCGAAGTTCATGCCCTGGGGGCCGCTATGGTCGAACTGGTCGACATCGACCGTGCCACCATCGAGGCAGTGCTGGATGATTTCCTGCACATCGCAGGGGCCGCAACGGGCCTTGGGGGTGGTGCGCGCCAGCAGGTGCAGCGGTTGCTGACCCGTGCGCTGGGGGACGAGCGGGCAGGGACCGTTCTGCGGAAGCTCAATCAGGATCATGGCCCGCGCGGTATGGAAATCCTGAAATGGATGGATGCCCAGTCGATTGCCGAGGCGCTGGCCGACGAACATCCGCAGGTTGCCGCCATCGTGCTGTCGCACCTTGATGCTGAACATGCCGCCGACGTGCTGGGGCTTTTGCCCGAACCGATGCGGCCCGACCTTGTGATGCGGCTTGCCACGCTTGATGCCATTCCGCCCGATGCCATTGCCGAGCTGGAAGCCGTGATGCAGGCTCGTTTTTCAGCCTCTGTCACGGCGCATGGCATGAAGCTGGGCGGGGTAGATCTGGCCGCGCGCATCCTGAATGCGGCCCCAGGCAATGCCGGCGCGGGCATTGTCGAGACGATGGCGCTGGTCGATGCCGAACTGACGCAGCAGATCCGCGAGCATATGTTCGCCTTCGACAATCTTGTGGCGCTGGATGACCGTAGTTTGCAGGCGGTGCTGCGGAACGTCGAAAGCGACGTTCTGGTCAAGGCGCTCAAGGGCGCCGATCCGCTGATGCGTCAGCGCCTCCTCGGCTGCATGTCGAGCCGGGCAGCCATGCAGATCACGGACGAACTGGAAGCCATGGGGCCGATGCGGGTCAGCGAAGTGCGGGATGCGCAAAAGGCGGTTGTCGCCGTGGCGCGTCAACTTGCCGACCGCGGCGAAATCATGATCGGCGCAGGTGGACGCGATTTTGTCTGAGTCCGGCTTTCGCCTGCGTCGTCCCGATCCGCCGCGCGCGGCGGATACCTTCCGCCCATGGGCCAGTCTTGTGGTGCCAGCCCCGGATTTCAAGGATAGTGCGGGTGTCGCGGCACCTATGATTGATGCTGCGGCGTCTGTTCTTCCCGATACAGCGCCCATTGCCGCACCGGAACAGCCTGTTGCGCCGGCAGAGCCGGATCATGCGGCACTGGCAGAGCGGATCGCAGACAGTCTTGCCGCCATCCGGACGGCCTGGGAGGTCGATGCCGATGCTGTCGGAGCCGTCCTTGTGCAACGGTTGCACGCGATGTTCGAGATGCTTCACCTTGATGTGGCATTGTCAGACGATGCCCTGCGGCAGCGGGTAGTCGCACTTGTTGCGATGCTTGCCGATGAACATGCCCCGCGCAGGCTCAAGGTCGGTGGGCAATCCGTGTTCGAGGCGCTGGAGGCGCTGATGGTGGCAGGCACCAGGCGTGATGGCCTTGATGGCGTTACGCTGGTCTTCGACCCGGACATGGTGGTTGGTGACCTCTGGCTCGAAGCTGGCGACAGTTTTGCCGAGGACCGGATGGCAGCGCGGCGCGCGGCATTTTTGAGTGCGCTGGGGGATGGTGCGGCATGAACCGGCTCTCCACGGCGCTTTGCGAACGGATATCGCGGCTTGGGCAAGAGCTGAAAGCGATCGTGCCGGTTCAGGGCGGGCGGGTGGTCGCTGATAACGGCATGATGCTGACGCTTTCAGGCCTGACCGCACCCGTTGGGGCGCAGCTCGTGATTGCCGACAATGAACGGCAGTTTTCTGCCGAAGTCGCCGGTTATCGCCATGGCAGCACGCTGGCCGTGCGCTTCGACAATCTGGCCCCGGTCATGGCGGGGGCATCGGTACGGCTGGTGGCGCCTTCGCGCAGTGCAGTCGTGCCGCGTGCGCACCGGGGGCTGGTGCTGGACGGCTTCGGCCAGCCACTGGGAACAGGCGAGGCAGGTGGTATGGATTCTCTCCGCCTGCCGCTCGATCCCGGCCTTATCGATCCGATGACCCGGGCGCCGGTGACGCAGGCATTCGACTGCGGCGTGCGCAGCATGAACGCACTGTTCACACTGGGGCGCGGCCAGCGCATCGGGTTGATCGCAGGTAGCGGCGTGGGCAAATCATCGCTGCTCGGCATGATCACGCGCGCAGCGGACGTCGATGTCGTCGTCGTCGGTCTGATCGGCGAACGCGGACGTGAAGTCGAGGAGTTCCTGACGCGAAAGCTGCCCGCCCAGCATCGCAGCCGCGCGGTTGTCGTCGCAGTGCCTGCCGACAGGTCGCCGGCCTTGCGCATCCGCGGCACACTTCTGGCGCATGCGCTGGCGGAACATCATGCCGCCAGCGGCGCCCATGTCCTGCTGGTTCTCGACAGCCTGACGCGCGTTGCACATGCGCAGCGCGAAATCGGCATTGCGGCCGGTGAACCGCCCGTCGCACGTGGTTATCCGCCATCGGTGCTGACGCTTATGGCACGGCTGATCGAACGCTGCGGCGCATGGGCAGCCGGGGGCGCGATCAGCGCGATCTATACGGTTCTAGCTGATGGCGACGACCGCGACGATCCGGTGGTCGACAGCGCGCGCGGGCTTCTGGACGGCCATGTCTTCCTAGCGCGCCGTCTGGCGGATCGCGGACAGTTTCCGGCTATCGATATGGCGGCGTCGCTCAGCCGGACCATGAGCGATGTGGCGACACCAACCCACCTGTCGGCTGCCCGCGCCGTGCGGACGCTTCATGCGACGATCGAGGAAAGCCGCGAACTTTTGCTGATGGGCGCCTATCAGCGCGGTGCCGATCCGGCGATCGACAGGGCGCTGGCGCTGGAAGCGGATTTGCAGGCGTTGATGGTTCAGGATGAATACAGCCCCGTTACGCTGGCTGAATCCGTCGCTGCGGTCGAGGAATTGGCGTTGGCGAGCCGGGCATGAACGCCCGTCAACAACGACTGGCTGCTGTGCGCTTGCGTCTGGCTGCGGCGGCAAGCGCACGCGCGCGGACAGAGCATCTCAGGCTTCAGATGATGCACGAGCGGCTGCTGCGGTTACGCGACGATGGCGCTGATCCGGCCAGCCTCGATTGCGGCTGGAAACTGGTCTCGGTCATGACCGCGCGCGGTCGCATGGCGCGGGCTGTCGCTGATGTAAGCCACCGCATCGCGACGGCAGAACAGGCGCTGCGTGCAGCCGAAACCGCACAAGCGCGCGCGCAGCGCATGGCTGACCGGATCGACGCGGCCATGAGAGCCGCCGAGGCAAAAGCCGCTGTCCGCCGCAGCGAGGATTGGCACGGCAGTTGCTTGGAGAAGGGGGAACGTCAGAAAGCCGACGATGACCGTGATGATGACCGTGACTGAATCGACAGCAGCCGTCCCGCGCGCGGACGGAGACGCAGCCGTTTCCCAAGAAACAGTTGCCAAGGGGTTCGCGGCGCTGGTTGAGGCTCTCTCCAGCGCCCAGCCTGCGGGTGTCGGGATTCCGACGGATGCACCGATGGCGGGCGAGGCCACCAGTGCCGGTGGCGATGACGGCAGCGATCATGCCGAGGACGACGAGGACCGGACAACACTGCCTGACAATGGCGTGGTGCTGCCGTTCATGTTCATGATGTTGACGCCGGCCATGCCCATATCTCATGCGGATGCGTCTTCGGCGGTGTCGGCATCTGTGATGCCGGATGCCATGACCGGGCCGCACGGCGCGATGACGGACGCGACACTGTCCCCGCTGCCTGCAACCGGCCATGACGCATCGGATGCGGCGTCGAATGTTGCCAACGCGTCTGCCGCGCGGTCTGCCCCGCAACCGGAAGGCGCGGCAGGGATGGCGGGTATGGCGCTTGTTTCTCATGTCTCGCCGCTGCCGTCGGCGTCACCATCACCATCATTGTCGCCAGTATCGGGGTCCATTCCTCCATCTGTCGGCGTTGCTGGCGAGGCGTCCTTGGAGCTCTGGCATGATGGCGCGCAGCCGGCGTTCATGCTTTTGTCCGCGCGCGAGGACGAAGGACTGGTCACGTTCGACGATATCGCGCTGGGTCGCGTTGCGGCACGTATCGCCACGGACGACGGGGGCGCGCGGATCGACCTTTTTGTCGAACAGGCCGAAAGCGCCGCGCTTCTGCAAAACCATCTCGAAGACCTGACACAGGCGCTCGATGATGCCGGATTGCGGCTTGAGTCCGCCCATGTTTCGACCGGTCATCGCGGTCGACCTCCGCCTGACTGGACCGGCACGGCTTTGCCCCGTGGGGAAGATTCGCCGCAATCCGCGCCGCAAAAAACGCCCGCAGGCGGCTCGCTTGCGCGCTTTCATCGCTACGCCTGAAGGAACGATCCATGTCCAGTGCCACCCCCGTGCCCGAAGCGTCCAAGGGATCATCGAAGCTGAAACTGATGCTGATCGGTCTGGGTGCAGTCATTGTCGCTGCGGGCGGTTTTGCGGGTGGTCTTTATCTGGGCACGCCCATGGGCGGCAAGACGGCCTCACCGAAAGCCGCGCCAGAGCAGGACGCTGTTTATATCCCGATCAAGGAGCCGCTGACGGCCAACCTTGCCGACAGTGGGCGCTATGTGCAGCTCAGTCTCGCCCTGTCGACGCGTTCGGGGCCGGAATTTGCCAGTGCGCTTGAAAAACACGATGCCGCGTTGCGGTCGGCACTGATCGTCACGCTGGGCGCGCTCCGCGAAGACGATATCGCGTCTTCGGCGGCAAAGGAAAAATTGCGGGGACAGCTCAGGATCGTCATCAATCGGACCATCTCCGGACTGGGGGTCGAGGGGCGAGTCGATGAGGTCTATTTTTCAGGTTTCCTCGTCCAGTGACCGTGTCCCTGACATCCGAGGAAATTGCGGCCCTGCGGCAAGGCATTGCCGATGGCTCGATCGAACTGGAGCATGAACTGCCCGTTCCGGACGATGTGGTGCCCTTCCGTTTCGGGCGCGATAGCGGGCAGGTTCTGGGCGACAGCCGGATGTTGCAGCTTGTCAGCGAGCGCATGTCGCGCCTGCTGCGGCGGCAGACGGCGTTCCTGTTCCGTCAGCAACCGCGCGTTGTCTCGGATCTCATCACTGTCCAGAGTTATGATCAGTATCAGGCGGAACTGGTCCCGTTTCTCAGCCTGAACCTGATCGACGCCAATCCGTTGCGCGGACAGATACTGATCGTCTGCGAGCCTGAACTGGCCGGAGCGTTGATCGAGGGTTTTTTCGGCGGTCGCATTACGGCGCGCGCGAGCCTGACGAACGAGTTTTCGGCAACCGAAGAGCGGGTGATGCGACGCTTTCTGGAGGCCATGCTCGGCGCTCTGCGCGAGGCGTGGCGCGATATTTTCGCGCTGGATTTCACGCTGGCTTCAACCGAAAGCCACCCCCAGTTCGCCGCGCTTGTCGATGGCGAGGAAAATGTCATCGTCGCGCGCATGCACCTGACGGTCGGTGGATTGACCGGCACCAATATCGATATCGTCTATCCGCTTCAGACCTTGCGGCCGATCCTGCCTTTGTTGCAGGCGCGCATCCATGACGACCATGGCGCCCCCGATCCGGGCTGGCGCGATGCCTTGCAGACGGCCCTGCTCGATATTGCCCTGCCAGTCAGGACGATCATCGCCGAACCGGTCCTGAGCGTCGCGCAACTCCTCGACCTTGGTCCGGGCAGCGAAATTCCGATCGGCATGCCGCACGATGTCAGCATGCGCGTGCATCGTCACGTTATCGCCCATGGTGTCGTCGGCGAGGCAGGTGGCCATGTCGCCATCCGCATTTCATCACTGGGCGCTGCAGACAGCGCGGCGCAGGATCACAGACAGGGAGGAGCTTGATGACCGATAACGGCAACGGCAACGGTAACGGGACCATCGCGGCAGCCGGGGGCAAGGCGCGTTCGCTCGGCCTTTTGCAGGAAATCGAAGTCAGGCTGTCCGTCGAGATCGGGGCGACGGCGCTGCGCATCCGCGATCTTCTTGCGCTCAACCCGGGCAGCGTCGTCGAACTTGATCGGCAAGCGTCCGACATGGCGGACATCTATGTCAACGGCACGCTGCTCGCGCGCGGCGAGGTTGTGACCATCGGTGACCGTTTCGCCGTGCGGGTCGGCGACATTGTTGCAGCGGGCGAGCGTATCAATGGCCTCTGAGGCTGCCTCGGTCTCCATCGCCGGGGCCTCCGGCATGGCGACACTTTTGGGCCGGGCTGTCGGGGAGGGGGGTGGCGGCACCTTGCCACTGCCGTTGCAGCTGATTCTGCTGATGACGCTTCTGACGGTGCTGCCGTCGATGCTGCTGATGATGACCTGTTTTACACGTTTCATCATCGTGCTTTCGATCCTGCGCCAGGCCATCGGCCTGCAGCAGACGCCACCCAACAACGTGCTGATCGGCATCGCGCTATGCCTGACGATGCTCATCATGCGCCCGGTGTGGCAGGAGATGTATCAGGACGCCTATGTGCCGTTCCAGGCCGGCACAATCACGCTCGAGCGCGGACTGGACAAGGGGCGCGAAGTCCTGAGCCGCTACATGCTGGCGCAGACCGACGAGACCGCGCTGCAGACCATCGTCAGCCTGGCCAACGAACAAGTCCCGGCCCAGCTCTCCGAGCTCGACTTCAGCCTACTGCTGCCGGCCTACGTACTGAGCGAGCTGAAAACTGCATTCCAGCTCGGCTTCATGATCTTCGTCCCGTTTCTGGTCATCGACCTGGTGGTGGCGAGCGTACTGATGGCCATGGGCATGATGATGC
>CAZWMK010000016.1:0-28712 GCA_964635065.1 uncultured Sphingomonadaceae bacterium
CGTCTGCGCGGCGGCCAGATGGGCAACGCCGACTTTCTGGTGCGGCGTGTGGCACGCATTTATCCGCTGCATATACTGATCACACTCGCCATGGTGGCGTGGGCAGGCTTGCTTTTGGTCACGGGACGCCCGCTCTCCGCAACCTATGATTTTTCGGTGCTGTGGATGCATGGCCTGATGATTCATAATTGGGGTCTGACCAGTCATTTGACATGGAACGACCCCAGCTGGTCGATATCGACCGAATGGGCGGCCTACCTGTTCTTTCTGGTCCTGGCGCCCATGGCACGCTGGCCACAGCGGTCGACATGGCTGTTGGCAGGGGCGCTGTGTGCTTTGCTGTTGTTGTTGCACAGTGTTTTTGCAGCCGCCGGTCATGCCGGGCTGGGCGGCGACATCGCCAGCTTTGGCCTGCTGCGCTGCATTGCGCAGTTCACTGTCGGCACGATCCTTTGCGAATTGTGGCGCCGTGCCGTGGCTGCCAATCTGCGCTGGCACTGGCCGGGACTGGCGTTCGTGACGCTTGTGGCGGCAGGGATTGGACTTGGCTTGCCGGATACCGCGTTTGTGCCGCTGGCTTGCACATTTCTGATTCTTGCGGTCGCGCTGGCCCCGCAAACTTCCGCCAATCCGCTGGTTGCGCGCCCGCTCGTTTATTTGGGCGATATCAGTTATTCGACTTATCTAGTTCATTTTGCGGCGTTCATTGCATGGAAGCTGGCGATGGTACCCGAGGCCGGTCATGTCGCAGAGTGGCAGTTGCCAGCTTTCCTGATGTTCGTGCTGCTGTTGTCGGTGTTGCTGTATCATGGCGTGGAGCGCCCGATTCAGCGGCTTATCCAGACGCGCTGGATACAGTATCGTACACGCAACGTCAGACGTGGCGCAGGTGCAACGCAAGAACGTGGCTGACATGAGGGCAGCAGAAGCTGCAGCGCCTGAACCAGAGGTGTCGGTTGTCGTCCCGGCCTACCGCGCGCATGCAACCATCGAACGCGCGCTGGCGTCTGCGCAGGCGCAGGCCGATGTGCGGATCGAGATTATCGTGGTGGTCGATGGCAGTCCGGATACCACGGCAGTTGTCGTTGCCGGCATGGCCGCTGCCGATCCGGCGATCCGCCTGATCGAGTTGCCATCGAACCGGGGCGTTAGTCACGCCACCAACGTTGGTATTCGCGCAGCGCGTGGGGCTTATATCGCGTTTCTCGATGCCGACGACGAATGGCTGCCGGGTAAGCTGGCGGCTCAACTGGCTGCGTTCCGGGCGGCCCCGGATGCCGTGATGTGCGCGACGGCCTGCGAATGGCGCGATGCCGATGGGCAATTAGTCTTTATCGTGCCGCGTCCGAATGACATGGACGAGCGCGCTTTTTATGCTGCCTATTATCGCGAATCGATGGTCGCGCTGCCATCGGTCATGGTGCCACGTGCATGTTTCCAAACGGTGGGACTGTTCGATGAACAACTTGATGCCGCGCAGGATCAGGATATGTGGCTGCGCCTTGCTTTCGCGGGTCGCGTGATGTTTTTGGACGAGGTGCTGACGCGCATTCACATGGCGCCCGCCAGCCTGACCCGACGCTTGGGCGCCAGGGGTTACTGGCTTGAAAAAATGATCTTCGATCGTTACCTGCCAGCGCTTGTCGCATGCGTTGGTAAGCGTCGTGCGCAGGCGCTTTACCGTCAGCGCTTGGCGGTTCTGGGACGCGACATTGCGGCGGCGGGGCAGTGGTGGCCGGGCCTGAAACTGGCGGGCAGCGAGATTATGCGCGGCAGGAATCTGGGGCGCAACCTGCGCTGCTTTATTGCCAGCCTGCCCGGCTTGGCGCGCTGGCTGGTATGGCTGAAGCGCCGGGGCTGACCCGGTAAACTACCTGCGTACCCCGCGTGGTTACTTCAATTCATCATAGCGCATCCGCACTTCATTCAGGTGTTTAGCCGTCAGATAATGCCGCCATGCGCTGGTTGGCGCATTCGCCATCATTTGGGCATTCTTGTCGATCGCCGCATCCATCCCGTCGACGCGGATGCCAAGCTCACGCAGGCTTTCCAGCATCTTGTGCATCTGGACCGCAGTATGGATGTTGGTGCCGCCATTGGGCTCGGCGGCATTGCCGAAGCTGTCGTTCGGGCCGCGATTGAAGCTGTTCAGCCATTTTGCATAGCCTGCCGCGTCCGTGTAAGGGGGCATGTCGCACCAGCCCTGCGTCTTGGGGCCCCAGTTGGTTATGCGTGCTTCGAAAACTCCCGGACCGATCGCTAGCATTGATCCGCGCATTTCTTCTGTGCCTTCAATGCCGCGATAACCGCCGACGCGGCCAAGGCGCGTTACAAGGAACTGGGCGATATAGGGCGCCCATTTGCGCGCGGTTTGATTCCCATCGCGGACCAGAAGCGGCATAATCGCACCACCATACTGACCGGTCATGAAATCGGGTGTTGCCGCAAAATAGGTTTTTTCACCATTTTTTTCGATCCGGAACAGGGTGCAACCGCCTACGCTGTGCATGATCGCTCCGGACAGGCGAGCGCTATAGCGTGCGAATGCGGCGGTCTCCACCACATTGCCCGACGTGCGTAATGATGCGGGCGGACGCGGTTGGCCGATGATTGGCTGGACGACTTTCTGATCGGTCCACAAAACAAGGTCGTTGAAGATTTTTTCTGTCCGCGCACGGTTCAGAAGTGTCTTGCCGGTCGCATGGACATGGCGGCCGATATCGCGTGACTTCCAGGCTGTGACGAGCGCGTTCCAGTTGGTGCGTTCAATCCCCTGTGCATAGCTGTAGCGTCCGTCTTTCGACCGCCAAGCGATCGGGTTTTGCTGAAGCATGAAGGCTGTCTGACGCTGAACGCATAGGGCGGCTAGCGGATCGGCGGTGGCAAGCCAGTGCGCCCAGCAGGCGTTTTCGAGATGCTGCGTGTCGCGTCCCCATTTCGGCATTGAAATGCGCGGCGCGACCACGGAATCGCCGGGATAGGGGAATTGCGGGTCAGCGAGACCATCATGGCGGCTCGACCATTCTGCCGCTTGCGGATGGCTCAACTGGTCAAGTGTGATCCGTTCGAGGAAACGGGCCAGTCCTTCATTGTTCCTGCCCGCTTGCGCTATCTGCACTGCAGTCGCGTCGTAATTATGGTAGAATCCGCGCGACGCGTCATACTCGCCGCCTTGTCCGCTGGTGACGCCGACGGAATTGCTGGAGGACGTGGCAGGCGTTCCAGATCGCAAGGGCGTGATTGTCGTCGGGTCATAAGGCGGGATGTCGGGCGGTGTTAGCGGTCGGATGGATGTGCGCGTTGGATTGTCTCCAATCGCAGGTGTGCGGCCATCAAGAACAGCTTGTCGGAGCCAGTCCCAGCGCCATGCCACGGGCGAATCATTTTGCCAGACGCGCACGGCACCCGGCGCGACCGTCATCGAGATGCCGTCGATGGTGATGCGGGCTTCGTCGAGCGTTTTCATGGGCGCCAGGGCGAGGCCGCGCACCACGACCAACCGTTTCCATTCGGGCTTGCCCGCCAGCGTCCAGCGATAGGCCCGGATGTTGCCCTTGCTGGCGACGCGTTCGATGCGCCAGACGCCGCTTGCTGTTGTGATCTCATCAACCCTGCCGGAGAGTTTTGTCAGCGGCAGGTGGTCAAGGGTGCCGATGGTTTTCGCGGCTTCGGGGGAATCGGGCGCGGGCGCAGCGACGGCAGGGGCAGTGCCGGAGGTGTCGCCGGGGCGCTTGGGACCGATCGGCAGGCCGATATCGCGCGGCGCTTCGGGCAACTGGGCCAGTCGCTGATAGATATGTTTGACGGGCCCCTTGAACGGACCAAGGTCTGAGGGGGTAAGAGTGCTCATCCCGACGACCAGCGCCGCAGGTATGGTGAGCACAGTAAATAGCAATGAAATCTGGGCCATTTTTCTCATGTCATTTCCAGAAGGAGGCACAGCGAGAAAAAGCAAGGTGCAATGGAGGCGGCCCCTTAAAATCAGAATTTTAAGCTATGGTATTGGTTATTCGCCACACGCC
Organism: uncultured Sphingomonadaceae bacterium; assembly: GCA_964635065.1. Lineage (GTDB taxonomy): Bacteria > Pseudomonadota > Alphaproteobacteria > Sphingomonadales > Sphingomonadaceae > CAZWMK01. The sequence continues at coordinate 4,023 of CAZWMK010000016.1, forward strand.
AGCAAGGATAATACATAACACTTTGCATATCCTTGGGTCGAGACTCAATTATAGCCAGAACGCCAGCGCGGTGACGAGCGCTACGCCTGACAGGAAGTTGGCGGCGATCTTGTCGTAGCGTGTCGCGACGCGGCGGACATCCTTGATCCGGCAGAAGACATTTTCGATGAGATGGCGGCCTCGGTACCGCTACTGATCGTAGCGGATGGTACGCTTGCGGTTACGCCTGCGCCTGCCGGGTATGACGGGGCTGGTGCCGTTCTCTCGCAGGTTCTTGCGCGAGATGTTGGCATCGTAGCTTTTGCGCTAAGCAGGTAGCGCATACGGCCTGAGCGTTCGAGCAGCGCTGGTGCGGCCTGCACGTCGCTGACATTGTCGGCGGTTAGCATCAGGGCATAGGGTTAGCCGAGCTCGTCGGTCAGGGCATGGACCTTGGTTGTCCAGCCGCCACGAGAATGGCCGACCGCCTGCGTCTGGCGCCCCCTTTTCCGCCAAACGCCGAGCGCTGTGCCTTGATGTAGGTGCTGTCGATCGCCATGCTCTTCGTGGCTGTGCCTGCTTCGGCCAAGGCATCGAGCAACTTCGTATAGAAGCCTCTCACGACCAGCGGTTGAAGCGGTTGTAGATCGTCGTCGAGGGACCGTAGTCCGCAGGACAGTCGCACCAGCGGCGGCCGGACTTTAGCACATGCAGGATGCCCGAGATTGCCCGGCGATCATCTACCCGCCGGGCTCCGGACTGGTTCTTTGGCAGGTGGGGCTCGATCACCAGCCAGGCTTCATCCGAAACCAAAACAACGAGCGCGACATCGAGAGGGGCCGCCATGCAGCTTGGAAACCCCTTGAATCAACCTATGCGCCAACTTTCAATGCATAATCGGGTTTTTTCCTGGCGCTCTTTATATATTTTTTGTCTTTTTAAGATGTCATTTTAGTATCAGTACTTATCGCAGTAGAGGTTGATTCATGATGGTTCACGTGTCGCTTTTCATCGCTCTGCCGCCATATTTCGCGCATTTTTCTCAGCCGGAAATCAAGGGCATTCGCCTTGTTGTTTGATATTTTTAAGCGCGGCCTCCATTTTCTGCTTGGAGATTATCAGTGCTGGATAGTGTACCATTTTCGTCCAAAAAGCAGGCCTGTCACTCCTGTCCTGCCAGAAGGAATTGAGATAAGGCCTATCGTGCGGTCGCACTTCGATGGAGTTGGCGACAAGCATGTCATGCAAACCTTAGCTTATGCTGATGACTGCGCCCTTGGCCTCGCGCTTTACGTTAATGGTGATTTGGCAGCCGTTTATTGGGCCATATGGGGAGCGCATTATGAAAACATGAGAAAAGGGCGAAGTTGGCATATCGAACCGGATTCTGCAAAGTTGGTTGGTGCATATACTCTACCACAACATCGTGGTCGGGGTTATCTTCCTATTCTTTTTAATCACTTGACTGAGGCGATGTGGATGCGTGGCTTTGCCCACTTTTACAGCCGAATTTGGCACAGTAATCGTAGTGCTATTAGGATGGCATGCAAGACCGGGAGGCGAAGGGTGGGCGTCTACATCGAGTTTTATATCCTGAAAAAGCGCATTGAACTGCGCATCCCCTTGCCATCATTCGCCACGGTTTGACCCATGCCACGCAGGGCCGGATATGATCCGGCCCGATTAACAATGCAGTGATGTTATTTGGGTATGTATGAAACCGCTGTTGCGCGCTGTTTTTGCGGGCTGCGCACCGGTATCGACGGAGATGATGTGAAACTGTCAAAATGCACATGGTATCGTTTGCGACATCTGGTCAGGCAGGCGGATGCCGGTGTTTGAGCCTGTCCCCACTTACAGGCGACTATGCTGGCAGCAATTGCCATGCTTTGGTCGTGTAATCTTCTTTCGCCCGTATTGGACTGTGTAACGAAAATGCCCGACCAAACTGGCCTGACAACGATGCCGCCGCAGTCTGTGGCCATGTATTTCCAGCTTGGGGAGCGGCGTCTGGCAACTGCGCGCCGCAAGCTGCTGTTGCAGCGTTTCGATCTGGATGCGGCCCTGAGTGACCGTGAATGGGCGATGCCGACATTGCCCGTTGCAGCGGATGGGCTGATGCTGAATTCGTTGCCTGCGACCAAGCTTGAAGCCGTAAAGCAGGCCGCTGGCAACATGCTTGTACATGTTAAGCAGGTGTTTCCGCGTTATTATGCAAGTCTGGAAGGCAGCTATGAGGGCTACCTTCAAGGATTTTCCGCCAAAACGCGTTCCACCCTCAAGCGTAAGATGCGCAAGTTCGAGGAGTTGTCCGGTGGCACGATCGACATGCGGATCTATCGCACGCCGGCTGAACTGGCGCAGTTTCACGCCATGGCCCGGGCCGTATCCGAAAAAACCTATCAAGAACGGCTTCTGGATAGCGGGTTGCCGCAGAGTCAGGGCTTTCTCGATGCGATGAGGGAGCAGGCGGCAGCGGATCGCGCGCGCGGTTACCTGCTGTTTCTGGACGGTGAACCCGTGAGCTATCTCTACACGCCGATCGAGGATGGACGGGTGATCTATGCCTATCTTGGCTACGATCCCGCGTTATCGCTTCATTCGCCGGGGACTGTTTTGCAGTTGATGGCCATGGAGGTTTTGTTTGGGGAAGCGCGTTATCGGTTTTTCGATTTCACGGAGGGTGATGGGCAGCACAAGCGGCTGTTTTCGACAGGCCATGTAACGTGTGCGGATGTCCTTCTTTTGCGCCGTACGCTCGGCAATATACTTTTGCTTGGTGCATTGCAGGGGTTTGATCGCATTGTTGATAAACTCGGCGCGCTGGCGGAGCGTCATGGCGTCAAAAGCAGGTTGAAAAAATGGCTCAGGCGCGGATGACGCAGATCGCAAAGAACCAGGCGGACGTCCGCCGGTGACCAGCGTTTTGTACACAGTCGATACCGAGCTCTCCCTGATGATGCAGCTCAAGGGCTTCTCTGGTCGGGAGAACTTTGATTCAGCGATCGCAGGGAAGGTCGAGGACGGCCATTTCGGAATCCCGTATCAGCTTGAAATTCTGGATCGTCACGGCTTGAAATTCTGGATCGTCACGGCTTGAAAGGGGTGTTTTTCGTAGAAGCTCTGCACAGCGCGGTTCTGGGCGACGAACAGCTGCGCCGCATCGTCGACATGATCGGCAGCCGTGGGCACGAAATACAGATGCATTGCCATGTGGAATGGCTGTGGTTCCACGAGGGGAGCATGCGTTTGCCGCGTAGCAAGCGCAATATCGGCGATCTGACTGAAGATGAGCAAGTCGAACTGCTTGGTCTGTGTCAGGACGCGCTGGCGCGTTGTGGCGTACAGCCGCCGACAGCGTTTCGTGCCGGCAATTACGGCGCAGCCGATTCAACGCTGCGGGCGCTCGCGCGGTTGGACATGTCGATCGATAGTAGCCTGAACCGCACTGCCCGGGCATCAGGCTGCGTTATCTCGCTTCCGGATGACAGCATCGCGCCGACGTCTCACCACGGCGTTGTTGAGGTTCCGATCAGCTGGTTCCATGATTTTGGCGCTCATGTGCGCCATGCACAGTTGTGTGCGGTGTCATGCCGGGAACTGAGATATGCAATCGCAGCGGCGGACCGGCTGGGGCATCCCGTCTTCAATATCGTGTCGCACAGCTTTGAACTACTGAACCGCGCGCGCAGCCGCAGGCAGGCTTTCGTAACGCGCCGTTTTGAAAAGCTTTGCCATTGGCTCGATATGAACCGGGATCGCTATCCTACCCGCGGCTTTTGCGACATTGACTGGCGTGGCAGCAAGGGGGCGCAAGCGCTCAAACCCGTCATGTCGGGTTCGTTACGCGGCGCACTGCGCATGGGCGAACAGATTTTGGGAAATTACATCTACGAATGAAGCAGAGAACGAACATGCGGATCAGAACCGGGGCGTCGCGGCGTAAGTGTGCCGACGTTTCTTGCCTGTGCATTCCGTGTGCAAACGCAAAAATTCGGCGCGGCTGCGTAAGCCCGTATTGGGAAATGCCATCATGAATACACCTAAACGCCTTGCCCTGCTCTCAAGCGGACCGCCCATCTCGCTGAAGGTGCTTTATTGCCTGCATGGGATGGGTATCGATACGCATGTTATCGATATCCGACATGACAGCATTGCTCACTTATCGCGATACCACAGTGGCTATCTCAAGATCGTGCCACCTATCGAAAAACATGATGGCGAGCGTTTGGGTGAAATACTATCAGATTATATGATCAAACATCATCTTGATGGTGTCATAGCTGGTGATATCTACTCTTCTGGCATGCTGCATCAGGCTAGGAAAAATATTCATCGTGGCGTAATTTTTCCGGTCAGCAATCTTGATGTTCTTGATATGCTGGATGATAAATGGCGCTTCCACCTCTTTATGCAGCAGCACGGTATTCCCGGTCCCCTGACTGTGCGTATCGAACGCCCTGAAGACCTTACGGCGATTGCCGAACAGGGATTGTCGTTCCCGCTGATCGTCAAAACCATTTATGGTGAATCGGGGCGCGGTGTCTTTCGGGCCGACACAGCCGCAGAACTGGAACAATATATTGCAAGCGGGAGCAAATATGCGCAGCTGCCGCTGCTGATCCAGGAATTTGCAACCGGCTATGATGCCGACCTGAGCGTACTTGCGGTGGATGGTCGGGTGATCGCCCATGTGCTGCAATCACGCCAGATCGAAGACACTCTTGGCTTTTTTCAAGACGAGCGGGTTCTTGAAATTGGCCGTAAAATCGTTGCGGCTTCAAACTACTCCGGCGTTGCCAACATTGATGTGCGGATTGACGATGCGCGGGACCGGGTTACCGTTCTCGAATGCAATCCCCGCTTCTGGTACACATTGCAGGCATCCTTCTGGCGCGGCGCGAATTTCATCGAGGCCGGTTTCGCTGCCGCATCCGGCGCGCCGGTCGATTGGCAGACACCCCAAGATGGCGTTTATCATCTACATGGCAAGCTGATTAAACGACTGCTGTGGAATCCGGTGAGATGGTCGCAGATCCCCGGCTATAACCTGCGTGGCCTGTGTCAGGCGCTGAGCGATCCGCGACCGTTTCTTCAGTCTGGGTGACGGTCAGGGCTGGTCTGCTTCAGGTCTAGGCTGCAGATGCGCGCTCGCACATAAGCGTACAATAGGAGCGAAATATTGCCGTCATCTCCCGATTTCTTGGATGAAGCTCACACGACGTTTTTTTACGCTGTACAGTGGGGTGAAGAAAACAGCGTGCGCCTTGCGGTTGGTGTCGCGTCAATTGTCGTGCTGTTTTTGGTTCTGCGCCTTGCCGCGAGCAAGGCGCATCATCTGCTGGGCGCCCAGAGCTGTGCCGATCCGAACAGCTGGCAGGCGATCCTCAACCGGCTGGCCGGGCAGACGAGCAACGTTTTTCTGTTTCTGCTGACGGTGCGTTTTGTTGCGCGTTTCTTTGACTTGCCAACGGCGGTGATGGGGGTTGTGTCCTTCCTGTTCACGGTGGCCGCCGTCATGCAGGGGGCGGCGTGGGTGCGCGAACTGGTGCTTGGGATCATCAGTCGCCGTGCCGCAGAGGACAGCAGCGACAGCTCGACACTGGCATCCGCGATGGGGGTGATCAGCCTGATCGTCAACATTGCCGTCTGGGCCGTGGCGGCCATCGTGATTCTTGACAATCTTGGCGTCAACGTCACGGCGCTGGTGGCGGGCCTTGGTGTCGGCGGCATTGCCATCGGCCTTGCCGCGCAGGGCATCTTTTCCGACCTGTTTGCCGCGCTGTCGATCCTGTTCGACAAGCCCTTTTCACGTGGCGACACGATCACATTCGGCACCACCACCGGGACTGTCGAACATATCGGACTGAAAACCACCCGTTTGCGGGCGCTTTCCGGCGAACAGATTGTGGTGTCGAACACCAATCTGCTCAACCAACAGGTGCACAACATGCGCCGGATCGATGAACGGCGCGTCGTGATGCTGCTCAGTCTGATCTACCAGACGTCACCCGAAACGATGCGTCATTTGCCTGAACTTCTAAAGGAACTGGTCAACGCTCGTCAGCTTTGCCGGTTCGAGCGCGCCTATTTCAGTGGCTTTGCGGCCTCATCCATCGATTTCGAACTGGCGTTCCATGTCATGGCAGCAGACTTTGAAACCATGGCAAAGGAACGGCACGCCGTCGCGCTGGCGATTGTCGAGCGTTTTGCCGCAGACGGCATCGAGTTCGCCTATCCATCGCAGGTGTCGTTCATTGCCGGGCCGGATGGGAAACTGGTGGCGCCGGTTGCAGATCATGCCCCGGTCGGCGGTCGGATGGTGCATCTGTCGCAGGACGAAACGCCGCAATGATCATGGAGTGATCTGGCAGGATGGAACTGCAGAAAACGGCGCTGGTATTTGGCGGTTGCCATCCATAAGCTGGGCGCTGCGTCTGGGGGGAGTGTCGCATGCTGTTCAACAGCTATGAGTTTATTTTCCTATTCCTGCCCTTGGCTATCGTCGCGTTCTTCCTCGCCGGGCGTCTGGCGGGGCAGACTGCAGCCGCGCTTGTCCTGATTCTGGCATCGGTGTTTTTCTATGGCTGGTGGAACCCGGCCTATCTCGGTCTCTTGGGCGCCGTGATGCTGTTCACCTACGTGCTGGGGCAGCGACTGTCCGCGCGGCCAAGCAAGGTGGTGCTGGCCTTTGGCATCACTGTGCTGCTTTCAGTGCTGGGTTATTATAAATACGCCAATTTCTTCGTCACCAATGCCGCAGCGCTGACGGGGCAGGACTGGACGATCGGCGCGATCGTGCTGCCACTGGCGATCTCTTTCTTCACCTTCCAGAAAATCGCGTATCTCGTCGACAGCCACAAGGGGCTGACGAAAGACGTCGGTTTCATTCAATATGCGTTGTTCGTGGTGTTCTTTCCGCAGCTGATCGCGGGGCCGATCGTCCACTACAAGGAGGTTGTGCCGCAGTTCCGGCTACCGGAGGCCTATCGCGTCCATGTCGAAAACATTGCCATCGGCCTGACCATCTTCTGCCTCGGCCTGTTCAAGAAGGCCGTGCTTGCCGACGGTATCGCTGTTCATGCGAACCCGGTATTCAACAGCGCTGAAGCCGGAGTGGAGCCCGATTTTCTGACGGCTTGGAGCGGGGCCTTGGCCTATACCTTCCAGCTGTATTTCGACTTTTCCGGTTATAGCGACATGGCGATCGGCGCAGCGCGGATGTTCAACATCAAGCTGCCGCTCAATTTCAATTCGCCCTACAAGGCGCTCAGCATTTCGGATTTCTGGCGGCGCTGGCACATGACGCTGTCGCAATTCTTGCGCGACTATCTCTACATCGCCCTGGGCGGCAACCGGCACGGGGCGGTGCGGCGCTATGTCAACCTGTTCCTGACCATGTTGCTGGGCGGCATCTGGCACGGCGCGGGCTGGCCCTTCCTGTTCTGGGGCGCACTGCATGGCAGCTATCTGATCGTCAATCATGGCTGGGCACGCGTGCGCCCGGCAGCATGGCTGGACAGCGCCTTTTATCGCCAGTGCGCCTGGGCGCTGACATTCCTTGTGGTGATTCTGGCGTGGGTGCCGTTCCGTGCGCCGACCTTCGAGGGGGCGCAGCGCATATTGGCAGGCATGGTGGGGCTGAACGGGATCAGCCTGCCAGCGGCCATCGGTGGCCGTCTTGGCGGGGTGGGCGAGGTGCTGCAGGCGCAGGGCGTGATCTTCGTGCTGGGCGGTGGCAGCCTGTTTGTTGCGGCGTGGCTGTGGATTATCACCTTGTTCCTGATCGCCCGCTTTCTGCCCAACACGCAGGAGGTCATGGCTGCCTATTCCCCCGCATTCAATGCGCCGCCCGCGGGCAAGCCTTTGTGGCGGCCAACGCCGCGCTGGGCCATGGCAACCGCTGTGGTCGCCACTGGTGGCATATTGGCGCTGAGCCAAGTCTCCTAATTCCTCTATTTCCAGTTCTAGGCATGGCACAATATCTTACCCGCCTGACTCTGTTCACAACCCTGCTGCTGGCGCTGGTCGCCGGGCTTTCTGTGATCGTCGATCCCTATGATTACTGGGGCACGCCGCCGGTTTCCGGGGTCAATGTCTGGCGACCGGCTTCGGGCAAGCATCTGGCCGTCGTCAAGCAGCGCCAGTATGCGCGCGCCGATTTTACCGCGATCGTCGCTGGCAACTCGCGTGTCGGTGTCGGTCTGGATCCGGCCGATGCTGCATGGCCTGCATCGGTGCGTCCTGTCTATAACCTCGGCCTGCCGGGGCAGGGGCCGGACGGCGTGGTCGATGCCGCCATCCGGGCGGCCGAGCGGCACAAGCCGCGCGCCATCTATCTTGGCGTGGACTTCATCGATTTCCGCATCGCTCCCGATCAATGGGCAAGCGGACCACGACCCAAAGCGCCCGCCACCGCTGCGTGGCGTGAAACGCTGGCCGTGACGCTATCTCTGGACGCCCTGTCGGATACGATCCTCTCCCTTGCCGGGCAGCATCGGTCAAACGGGCCGCATATCCGCCCGGATGGCTTCAATAATCTGGCCGAATATAATGATCTGGTAGCGCAGGATGGCCATTTCATACTGTTCGAGCAGCGCAACCGCGAAAATGTCGCCCGCTATGTGACAGGCCCCAAGGCCGTGGCCTACCCAGGCCCCGGACGCCATGGCGCATGGGACGCGTTGGCGCGGCTTGCGGCCTATGCCAAGGCCCATGATATCGCGCTGGTGCTGTTTACCTACCCCTATCATGCCGAATTGCGCCTGAGCCTCGACGTGGCGGGGCTGGCGCCCGCCTATGCCGACTGGGTGCGGCGGCTGGCCGATTTCGGTGCGCGCCATGCTGTTCCGGTCTATTATTTCAGCGGCCTGACACCGCAGACGCAGGAAACGGTACCGCCCCGGGGCGATCGTGAAACCCGGCTACGCTATTACTGGGAGGCCGGACATTTCAAGGCAGCGCTCGGCAGCCTGATGATCGCCGACATGGCGGGCCTCGCTCCGCCGCGTCTGGGCCAGCGGCTGCAACCATCGCTGGTGCCTGCCATTCTGGCGGCGGATGCCGCAGCGTTGCAGGCTTATGCGCGTGCACAGCCCCAGCGCACGGCCCGGATCATGGCGGCAGCCGAAGCCGCGCGCTGAACGCGTGCCGGCGCGCGGGGTGGGCGCATGTGGATGCACCCCGTCGACGCCTGTCAGGCCAAGGCCATTTCCAGGGCTTCGGAGGCTGAAAGCCATGTGGCTTCGGCGTCCCCAAGCGCTTTTTCCACCTCGGCCCGGCGTTTCATCAATTCGCTGACCGGCTGGCCGCGTTCTTCGGGCCCGGCCAGATCGGGGGTGGCGAGTGCGCGGTCGAGGCGGTCGCGGATTTGCGTCAGGCGCGAGACTTCCTTTTCGGCTTTGCTGATCGCGACCCGCAACGGCTTGACCTGTTCGCGCGCCTGGGCTGCCGCCTTGCGGTCGGCCTTGCGTTCCGATTTGGCGGCGGCGGTCGAAGCGGCATCGGCTGAGCTGCCGCTGCGGCCAAGGACGAAGTCGGTATAGTCGTCGAGCGTGCCGTCAAACGGCTGTGCGCGGCCACTGTCGACCAACACGAGCCGGTCGGCGACAAGCTCGATCATGTGGCGGTCGTGGCTGACGATGACGACGGCGCCGCTATATTCATTGAGCGCCTGCACCAGCGCCTCGCGCGAATCGACGTCGAGGTGGTTGGTCGGCTCGTCGAGAATGAGAAGCGTCGGCGCTTCACGCGTGATGAGCGCGAGCGCGAGGCGCGCACGCTCGCCGCCCGACAGGCTGCCGACCAGCTGCGTTGCCCGATCGCCCGAAAAGCCGAAACGGCCCAACTGCGCCCGGACAGCCGCAGGCGTGGCGCCGCGCATCTGCCGCATCATATGTTCAAGCGGCGTGGCGTCGGTTTCCAGCTCTTCGACCTGATACTGGGTGAAATAGCCGACCGTCATGCGCGAGGCGGCGTATTTTTCACCCGCCATCGGCGTCAGTTGTGCCGCAAGCAGGCGTGCAAGCGTCGTCTTGCCGTTGCCGTTCCGGCCCAACAGCGCGATGCGATCCTCGGGGTCGATGCGCAGGTTGAGCTTTTCAAGGATCGGCGTGTCGCCATAGCCGACCGACGCCATATCGAGCGTGATGAGTGGCGGGCGCATTTCGGGCGGGTCGGGGAAGGTGAAGCACAGCGTCGGATCTTCGGCGGCGGCGGCGATCGGCTGCATCTTCGCCAGGGCCTTGGCGCGCGACTGCGCCTGTTTCGCCGTGCTGGCGCGGGCGCTGTTGCGGGCGATGTAGTCCTGCAATTTGGCGCGCTGGGCATCTTGTGCCGCACGGGCGGCGGCAAGCTGGGCCAGACGTTCGGCGCGCTGGCGTTCAAACGCGTCATAGCCGCCGGGATAGAGCGTCACCTTGCCCTGTTCGAGATGCAGGATGTAGTCGACGACGTTGTTCAAAAGGTCGCGTTCGTGGCTGATGATGATGATCGTGCCGCGATAGGTTTTCAGGAAATTTTCCAGCCACAGCGTCGCTTCGAGGTCGAGGTGGTTCGAGGGTTCGTCGAGCAGCAGGAGGTCGGGGTTCGAGAACAGAAGCGATGCGAGGGCGACGCGCATGCGCCAGCCGCCCGAAAAGCTGTCGAGCGGGCGGGCCTGCATCTCTTCGTCGAAGCCTAGGCCGACAAGGATGCGCGCGGCGCGGGCGGGCGCGGTATAGGCGTCGATGGCGTTCAGCCGTTCGTGGACTTCGCCCAAACGGTCGGGATCGGTGCAGCTTTCGCTTTCGGCCATGAGTTGCGTGCGTTCATGGTCGGCGGCAAGCACGGTTTCGAACGGGGTGGCGGAACCTGCGGGCGCGTCTTGTGCAAGGTGGCCCATGCGGACGCCGCGCGGCATGTCGAGGCTGCCGCCATCGGGGTCGAGCGCGCCGATCATCACCTTCATCAGGGTCGACTTGCCCGCGCCGTTGCGACCGATCAGGCCGATACGCCCGCGCGGCGGCAACGCGGCGGTTGCCTGGTCGAGGATGGTGCGGCCGCCAAGGCGCACGGTGATGGCATTCAGATTGAGCATGGCGGGCGCGTTAGCACAGACGCCGCCCAGAGTCAGCGCGCCATGTTGCATGCGCGAAGAGAAAAGGACGCGCCCGGCCTAGGGGAGGAGTGTGCCAGGCGCGTCCTGTTACCGGAAATCCGTCAGCGACGGCCTTCCAGATAGTCGTTCAGCACTTCGTGGAAGCGGCGGATGCGCGTTTCCTGACCCGAAAGATAGGCATCGGTATAGCCCATCGAGCGCAAACCCTGCTGCTGCGTGACGGCGACCGCGAGATCCTGAACCAGGAAGTCGCCCTGACCGAGTGCGGCTTCATAATTCTGGAAATTGTCGGTTTCATGCTCGGCATCGGCGAAGGGGCGCATGCCATAGATGGTCGGCGATTCCGCCTGGCCTTCGATTTCAGGCACCATGTACCAGTAATCGAAAGTGCACCAGTTGGGGTCGTCGATGTCTGGTTCGGTGCGGAACATGTGCAGACCTTCGGCCGTGCCCGTCAGGGTCAGGTTCGGGAACAGCGTGTGGTGCATGTGATCGGTCAGCTCGTCATCGGAGAGCTTGTCGAAATATGTATACCCACGGCCCGGGCCGAGCTTGCGCTTTGCCTGTTGCAGGGCAACGCGGCCTTCGCGAGCGCGGCCCTTGAAGTCGTCGGGGTTCAGGCCCCATTCCTTCAGCATGTCGCCCCACAGAGGCTCGACTTCGTTCGGGAACTTCGATCGCATCGACGGCTGACCCTGTTCAATCATGCGGTTGTGGCCGGTCGGATACATTTCGAAGATGGTGTTGGTGTAATCTTCGTCGATGATCGCCTGCATCTGCGGGTGAACCGTCGGCAGGTGATAGCTTTCGTTGAAATTGTCGGACGCGAACTTCCAGTTGGTGTTGACGCGCAGCGTGCGCCACACCACGCGCTTCCAGTTGGCGAGATCGCGGTTGCCCAGAAGCGTCGGGATGGGATCGAGATATTCGGCCAGCGGCACGACATTCGGATCGAATGACCAGAAAATGAAGCCACCCCATGTGTCGCAGGGCAGTTCGTGCAGCTTGATCTTGCCGCACGGGTTGCCCTGCGGGAAGTCTTCAGGGTCCTGGGCATGGTTCAGCACGCCGTCGAGGCCAAATTTCCAGCCGTGATAGGGGCAGGTGAAGCCATCCTGCACCCAGCCGTCGGTGGAAGCGACAAGGCGGTTGCCGCGGTGTTTGCACACATTCAGAAATGCGCGGATCGATCCATCGGCCTGCCGGACCATGATGATCGATTCATGCTTGAAGTTGTGGACGATGTAATCGCCCGTTTCCTCCAGCTGCGACACGCGCCCGCCGACATGCCAGACGCGCTTCCACATATGATCCCATTCGCGCTGGGCGAAGCCCTTGCAGTAATAACGGTCGCCGGTGATCGCATCGCCACGGGCGCGCGGATATTCCGCCTTTGCCGATTTCGGATAGGTGTCGAGCGCCATGCGGCTTTTCAGGTCGAGAACCATGTGACGTTGTTCCTCAGCATTCCGCCAGCGCAGACGCGCAAGGCAGTGATCCATTCCCACGGAAATGCGCTTGGCGCGCCATTCTTCCGGGCATGACGCTAGGTATATTTGGACGATCGTTCATTGATCTGGCGCAAACTATTGGTTAGTTGACCAACCGCGCGTTGTCTGGCTGCGCGGGGATGAACGGGGAGTTTCATGGGCATTGCGCGTCTGGGCCTGTTGTCGGCTTCGGTGTTCGGTTTTCTGTTCCATGCGGCTGGCATGGCACGGGATATGGCGGGCGGCGCGGCACTGCCTGTTATCGTCGTGACCGCGCCGGGCGGTGGCATGGACCGCGACGATGCCCTGTCGATCAGCGGCAGCGACATTAGCCGCACTGGCACCCCCGATCTGCTTGGGGCGCTGACCCGGCAGGTCGCCGGCGTGAGCTTGCAGGACGCTCAGAATAATCCCTGGCAGCCCAATCTGACCTATCGCGGCTTTACGGCTTCGCCCTTGCAGGGGCAGGCGCAGGGGTTGGCCGTCTATCTTGATGGCGCGCGGCTAAACCTGCCTTTTGGCGACACGGTGCCGTTCGATTTCATTCCCGAAGCCGCGCTGTCGCGGATGACGCTGCTGGATGCCAGCCCGGTCTATGGCCTGAACGCGCTGGGCGGTGCGTTGACGCTGGATACCAAGACGGGCCGCAGCGATCCGGGCATTGATGCAAGCGTCACGGGCGGGCGTTTCGGATATGTCGAGACCAGCCTTGCAGCCGGTTACGCCAAGGATTCGTTCAGCGTTTTTGGTGCATTCCAATACAGCCATGATGATGGCTGGCGCGATTTCAGCCCGTCATCGCTATACAATGGATATATCGATATCGGCTGGGACACGGCCGATTATGGCATTCATCTGAAAGCGATCGGTGCCGACACCGACCTGACCGGAAATGGCGTCTCGCCCGTCGAGCTGCTGGAAGCCGACCGGCGCGCCGTGTTCACATGGCCCGACAACAGCGAGGGACGTTATGGCCGGATCAGTCTGCACCCGTGGGCAGCGCTGTCGGACAACAGCCGCATCGAAGCGAGCCTTTATGCCCAGCGCCTGACCGTCAAAAGCCTGAACGGCGATGCTGCCGACATCGAGGCCTGCGAGGACGATGCCGCGCTTTTGTGTCTTGAGCCGATTGGTGACGAAGAAGAAGAATCGGTTCTGACCGATGCGACAGGTGCCCAGATCGGTGCATTGCCGGGCGATACGGCCTATGGTGTGCTGAACCGCGGGCGGAGCCGCACGCGCGGCGCCGGCATGCTGGTGCAGTTCGTCGATCAGCGACCATTGGGCGCAGGCGAGAATCATCTGGTCATCGGTTTCAGCCTTGATACCAGCCGCACCCGCTTTGGCACATCGACCGAACTGGGCACGATGACCGCCGAACGCAGTGTCGGTGGTCTGGGGACCACGATCGTGCAGGCGGATGGCGCCATCGCGCCGGTCAGCCTCGTGGCCCGCACGCGTTACTGGGGCGTGTTCATGCAGGAGCGCCTGCCGCTCCTGCCCGGTCTGAGCGCCGAAATCGGCCTGCGCTACAATCATGCGCGCGTGAAGCTGGATGATCGCATCGGCACAGCGCTGGATGGCAAGCATCGTTTCCAGCGCGTCAATCCGGGTATCGAACTGGATTATCAGGTGAATGCGCACCTTGCCCTGCGCGCGGGCTATGCCGAAACCAACCGCGCGCCGACGCCCGCCGAACTTTCGTGCGCCGATGAAAATGCGCCGTGCAGCCTCGCCAATTTCTTTGTTGCCGACCCGCCCCTGAAGCAGGTTGTGGCCAAAAGCTGGGAACTGGGTGCCAGCAGCAAGACCAATGTCGGTGGCTGGACTGTCGCGGGGCTATTCTCGGCCTATCGCACGACAAACACCAACGACATCCAGTATGTTGCGTCCGAGATCCGGGGACGCGCCTATTTCCGTAATATTGGCAAGACACGGCGGCAGGGCGTGGAGCTGGGGATGACGGCGGCGCGGGACGGCTGGCGGACCTCGCTGAGCTATGCCTTTACCGACGCCACCTATCGTGCACCGTTCATGGTGAGCAGTCCGGCGCACCCGCTGGCCGATGCGGGGGGCGAAATCGCTGTGACGCGCGGCGACCGCCTGCCCGCCGTGCCGCGTCACAGCGTGGCGCTGGCGCTGGATTATCGCGGGCAGGGCTGGTCCCTGGGCGGCGACCTGATCGCGCGCAGCGGCGTTTATCTGGCGGGAGATGAGGCCAATCTGACGCCGAAGATCGGCGGCCATGCCATCGTCAATCTGCGCGGCAGCGCCGATCTCATGCCGGGCATCAGCCTGTTTGCAGAAGTGAAAAACGCGCTGGGCCGGAAATATGAGACTTTCGGTACATTCGGTGAAGTCGACGAGGTTTTCCTTGCCGAAGCACCCGATGCGACGAACCCGCGCGCTTATGGCCCGGGGGCGCCGCGCCGCTGGTATGCCGGGATCAGGGCGCGCTTTTAGGTCGTAGACCGGGAATTTGGGCAGGTGTAAAAAAATACGCGCAATGGTGGAGCGTTTTTTCTATACCCGCTGCGTGTATTCGTATCTGGGGATGGGGACGACATGATGAAGGATAAAAACGGCCTGCGCCTGCTTTCGGCGCCGCTTGGCATGTTGGTGATGGCGGGCCTTGGCCTTGTCACGGTTGTTTCGCTGGCGCGGGAAGAGGCCGTGGCTGTGGAAATCGCGGCAGCCGCTGCGGCACATGGCGGCGGCAAGGCCGAAGCCGACAGCTATCGTGATGGATCGGCCAATGTCGATCCCGAAACGGCGGCCAAGGGGCAGGCTATTTACGAACAGGTCTGCGCCGGATGCCATGAGGCCGGCGTCAATCGCGCACCGCAGCGGTTCATCCTGTCGCAGATGACGCCTGAATCGATCCATCGCGCGCTGACGGAAGGCGTGATGCAGTTGCAGTCCTCCGGCCTGTCGGCGGACGAAAAAGTGGCGGTTGCCGAATTCGTGACCAAGCGCAAGCTGGGCACGGGCGAGACGGCGGCCGCACCCAAGATGTGCATCGGCGACGCCGCAGCTTTTGATCGCAACGATACGCCCGCCTTCAGCGGCTGGGGCATGGATCTCGCCAGCACCCACAGTGTGGCCGATGA
This sequence comes from uncultured Sphingomonadaceae bacterium, assembly GCA_964635065.1. Classification (GTDB taxonomy): domain Bacteria; phylum Pseudomonadota; class Alphaproteobacteria; order Sphingomonadales; family Sphingomonadaceae; genus CAZWMK01. The sequence goes on from CAZWMK010000016.1 coordinate 19,700, forward strand.
TCTGGCCGGGATCACGCGCAAGAATGTCGGCAAGCTCAAGCTGAAATGGGCCGTCGGCTTCCCGAATGCCCTGCGCGCCCGTTCGCAGCCCATGGTGGCGGCCGGCGCAGTGTTCGTCGGCAGCCACAATGGCACCGTCTATGCACTTGACCAGAAAACCGGTTGCGCCCGCTGGACCTTTGCAGCGTCGGGCGAAGTCCGCAATGGCATCGTCATCAGCCCGTGGCAGAAGGGGGACGCCACCGCCAATCCGCTGCTGTTCTTCGGCGACCTCGTCGGCAACGCCTATGCTATCGAAGCCTTTACCGGCAAGCTGGTTTGGCGTCAGAAAATGGACGAGCATCAGAGCGTGACGCTGACGGCATCGCCTGCGCTATACAAGGACACGCTGTTCATCCCGGTCTCGTCGCTTGAAGAAGGCGCGGCTGCCGATCCGAAATATCCCTGCTGTACCTTCCGTGGCTCGCTGGTCGCCGTCGACAGCCGGACCGGCGAACATAAATGGCGCACCTATTTCGCGGCCGAAGCGAAAGAGCGCGGCAAGAACAGCCATGGCACGCCGCAATTTGGTCCGTCGGGCAACCCGATCTGGAATACGCCGTCGATCGACGAAAAGCGCCGCCAGATCTATGTCGCGACTGGTGATAACTACTCGACTCCGGCTGATGACATGAGCGACGCCATCGTCGCGCTCGACCTCGATACCGGCAAGATCAAGTGGCACTATCAGGCGCTGGCGAACGACGCCTGGAACGTCGCGTGCAGCGAAAAGGACAAGGCCAATTGTCCGGATGAAGACGGTCCCGACTACGACTTTGGTGCAGGCGTTGTCCTCGCCAAGGGCAAGGATGGCCGCGATTATGTGATGGCCGGCCAGAAGTCGAGCATCGCCTATGGTCTTGATCCAGATACCGGCAAGCTCGTGTGGAAAAACCAGGTCGGGCGCGGTGGTGTCGTTGGTGGCATTCACTTTGGCATGGCCGCCAGCAAGGGACGCCTGTTCGTGCCCGTCAGCGACGTGCCGGATGGCAAGACCTATGACATCCCGGCCAATCCGGGGCTGTTCGCACTTGATGTTGTGACGGGCAAATATGTCTGGAAAGCACCGTCCAAGGATGTCTGCAACGGCCGCGATTTCTGCCATCCCGGCTATTCGGGAGCGATCACGGCGACGGATCAGCTTGTCTTCGCAGGCAGCAACGATGGCTGGTTCCGCGCCTATGACGCCGCCACTGGTAAAATACTATGGCAGGACGACACGACGCGGACCGTCAAGACATTGAACGGCACCTCGGCGCATGGCGGTTCGATGGGTGGCGGCGCCGGCCCCGTCGTTTATCGCGGCATGGTTTACATGAACTCGGGCTATGGCTTTGCCGGCAAGATGCCGGGCAATGTCCTCATGGCTTATAGCGTCGAATAAGCCGACCGGATCGTGACATGATGGGGGGAGCGGGCAATCAGTCCGTTCCCCCTTTTTCTTGCGCGCTCTCTTTCCCATGATAAGGGGAAAGTGCACGGACAGGGGAGAAGCATTGGCAAGAGCGGCAACAAGGCGCGTGACGGTGACGCAGACAGCGGCGGAACGTATTCTGGATGCGGCGGAAATGCTGTTTGCCGATCGCGGCTATGCTGCGGCATCGATGCGGGACATCGCCCAGGAAGCCGATGTTCCGGTCAGCCTGATTACCCATCATTTCAGCACCAAGGAAGAGTTGTTCCGTCAGGTCATCGACCGCCGGATCCATGAACAGGTCGAGGTGACGCTGGCCGGGATCGCGGCGGCGAGCGCGGCGGCGGGCGGCGGTCCGGTCGATCTTGAAACCCTGATCCGCGCCTATTTTGCGCCCATGGTCGAACGGTCGGCAAGTGGGGATCCCGGCTGGAAAAATTATGCCCGTCTGATGGGGCTTGCCATGACCAGCCGGCAGTATGAGCAGTTTCTGAAACCGATGATATCGGTTTACGATCAGGTGCATGCCGCCTTTGCCATAGAGGTGCGCAAGATTTTCCCGCACGCCGACGAACGGCGCCTGCACTGGGCGATGTATTTCCTGCATTCAACCATCCTGCACGTACTGGTCGAGTCCGGTATGGTCGATCGTCAGTCGGCCGGCCTGTGCAAGGCCGACGAACTGCATGCGATTTTGGATGAAATGGCTCCTTTCTACGCGGCGGCATTCCGGCAACGTTTGCAGACGCCGGCTCTATAAAACTATCCAAAAGAATAGGTATCTCATCTGTAGTACGAGTGTACAGTGTGGATATTGGTCCTATCATGGGCCACATGCGATTCTTGGGGAGATTTGCAATGTACAAAGACGATGGTGGTGCGGGCAGCGCGCGGCGCACCTTCCCGGTTGTGCCCGAAAGCGGGCAGCTTCCAATCCGTGGCGACAAGATCACCGGCGATCGCTATTATTGCCGCGATTTCGCCAAGCGCGAATGGGATGGCATGTGGACCAAGGTCTGGCATGTCGGCGGGCGCGAGGCCGAACTCGAAGAAGCGGGCGATTTCATCACCCATAATTTCCTGCGCGAATCCGTCATCATGGTCCGGCAGGAAGACGGGTCGATCAAGGCCTATTACAACAGCTGCCAGCATCGCGGGAACCGTCTGGTTACCGGCCAGTCGGGATCGCTGCCGAACGGCTTCACCTGCTCCTATCACGGCTGGCGCTGGGGCGTGGACGGCACGCTGGAACATGCGCAGGACGCGGAGGATTTTCCGCAGGGCAACCCGTGTGGCAAGCTCAAGCTCAAGGAAATTCCCTGCGGCACCTGGGGCGGCTTCGTCTGGTACAGCATGAACGAGAATGCCCAGCCGCTTCTCGATTACCTTTATCCCATCCCGCAGCTGTTCGCCGGGCGCGAGCCGGAGAAGATGGTGCGCGTGATGTGGACGACGACGCGTGTCAATACCAACTGGAAATTCTCGCCCGACAATTTCAACGAAAGCTATCACCTGCCGACGGTGCATCCGCAAATGACGCAGATGATCGACGAGGATTACAAGAACACCGTCTTCGAAATGTATCCGAACGGTCATAACCGCATGATCGAACAGGGGCAGCCGTCGATGCGGGCGCATTTCCCGAACGAGGTTGAACCGATCTGGGAACTGATGCTGAAGGAATGGGATCTCAATCCCGACGACTTCAAGGGGCGTGCCCGCGAAGGCCGCATCGCCATCCAGCAGGCCAAGCGCAAGCTCGGTCCGGCTCGCGGTTACAAGCATTACGACACGTTGCTTGACGACGAGCTGACCGATTATTTCCATCACACCCTGTTCCCGAATGTGACCATCACCGGCACGCCCGATGGCATGCACTTCTTCCGGACCGAACCCGATCCGGCCGATCCGGAATGGTGCACCTTCGATTACTGGTATCTCGTGCGCCCCCATGAAGGTCAGACGCAGGCGGAGACGATCCTTGGCACTGTGCCGATGCAGGAAGCCGAGCATCAGTTCTTCGTCTATGGTCAGGGCGAGGATGCCGGACATCGTCTGGGCAATTTCCTTGATCAGGATCTGGCCGTCGCGGTGACACAGCAGCAGGGCTTCCATTCGCGCGCTTATATGGATGCCTATCTGTCGGGGCAGGAAAGCCGCATCCGCCGCTTCCATGAAGTGCTGAACGATTACATCGAAGGTCGGCGCGGCTGATCTGACGCAGTTTTTACCGCCCGTACAGAGTCTTCTCGAAGGCTTTGTGCGGGCGGTTTGCGTCTGGACGGTTGAATGCTATCCATCTGGCTGATTGTCCATATAACCGACAAGATTCTTGGGAGAGTTCGTCCATGTCCATACGTCTGCGGCTGGCAGCTGCCAGCGCGATTTCGCTTTGCATTGTTGCCGCCGTCGCCACTGCATCCGCCACGGCCGAAACGCCAAAGACGTCGAACGCCCGTTATCTCGATGGCAATGACGGTGCGGACTGGCCCGGCTATGGCCGCACCTATGGCGAGGGACACTATAGTCCGCTCGGCGATATCGACACCGGCAACATCAAGCGCCTGGGCCTTGAATGGGCGATGGACCTTGGGCCGGAAAGCACGACGAGCCAGCCGATTGCTGTCGATGGCGTCCTGTATTTCGTGACCGGTTTCAGTATCGTTCACGCAGTTGATGGCAAAAGCGGCCAGCTGCTGTGGCGTTATGACCCGAAAGCTGCCGAAGTCTCGGGCAAGAATCTGCGCGGCGGCTGGGGCAGCCGTGGGCTCGCATGGTGGAATGGCAAGATCTATATCGCCACGCATGATGGCCGCCTGATCGCGCTGGATGCCAAGACCGGCGAACCACGCTGGAGCACATTGACGCTCGACCGCAACGAACCCCTTTATATCTCGGCAGCGCCGCGCATCTACAATGGCAAGGTTGTGATCGGCAATGCATCCGACATGGGGCGTGTGCGCGGCTATGTCAGCGCCTATGACGCCGAAACCGGAAAGCAGCTGTGGCGCTTCTGGACGGTGCCGGGCAATCCCGCCGATGGCTTTGAAAACAAGGCCATGGAGATGGCAGCCAAGACCTGGCACGGCGAATGGTGGAAACATGGCGGCGGTGGTACCGTATGGAACTCGATCGCTTATGATCCTGAAACCGACACCATGTTCGTCGGTACCGGCAATGGCTATCCATGGAACCGGAAAATCCGTTCGGAAGACAAGGGCGACAATCTGTTCCTGTCGTCAATTGTCGCGCTCGATGCGACGACCGGCGACTATAAGTGGCATTATCAGACCAATCCCGGCGAAACATGGGATTACAACGCGACGATGGACGTCCAGCTGGGTGAATTGCCGATCAAGGGCAAGATGCGCAAGGTCGTGATGATCGCGCCGAAAAACGGCTTTTTCTATGTGATTGACCGCGCGACGGGAAAGCTGATCTCCGCCGAACCCTTCGCAAAGGTGACCTGGGCCAAACGCATCGATCGCAAGACGGGCCGTCCGGTCGAAAATCCGGGCGTGCGCTTCCCCAATGGCGAGACGGCGACCGTCTGGCCGTCGTCGGCGGGCGCGCATAGCTGGATGCCGATGGCGTTCGATCCCAAGCGCAATCTGGCCTTCATTCCGGTGATCGAGCAGGGCATGGAGATTGATGACAAGGGTATCGATCTCAAGAACTGGCAGTCGCCGACCGATCGCTCCATGACATTTGGCGTCAACATCAATCTTGACCTGAAGGACCCTCTGCAAGGCACGGGGGCGCTGGTGGCATGGGATCCGGTGGCACAAAAGCCGCGCTGGCGCGTGGCGCACCCGACGCATGCCAATGGCGGCGTGCTGTCGACGGCGGGCGGCCTTGTGTTTCAGGGCTCGGTTGCCGGAAAACTCGATGCCTATGATGCCATGAACGGCACGAAGCTGTGGTCGTTCGATGCACAGTCGCCGATCATTGCGCCGCCGATTTCCTATCGCGTGGCGGGACGGCAATATGTCAGCGTGCTTGTTGGCATGGGTACGACGCTTGGCATCATGGGGCCTCGCCTGGCGAAATATGACATCAATCCGCGTACGCAGGCGCGCCGCGTCCTGACCTTTGCGCTCGACGGCACGGCCAAGCTGCCGCCGCGCGAACAGGCGCCCGAAGTGCTGTTGCCGCCTGCCGACCCCGATTATCGTCCCGACGCGGTGCTGACGGGTAAAGGAGAGGCGGTTTACGGGGCGCGATGCAGCGTCTGCCACGGCGGCGCGGCCATCAGCGGTACGCACGCCCCCGATCTGCGGCGTTCGGCCATACCGACCTCGGCCGAAGCCTTTGCCAGCGTTGTTCGCGATGGCGCACTCGAGGCCAATGGCATGCCGAAATTTTCCGAACTGAGCGATCAGGATCTGGCGGCCATGCGTCAGTATCTGCGGAGTCGCGCCGAAGATTTGCGGCAGGGTCGGCCATAGGGCATTTTTTCATTCAGGCCGACATCCCCGGCACGGATGACGCACACGGGCGGGCCGCGCGGTCCCGCCCGTTTTGCGTCCGAACATGGTTGATCTAAGTCAATGCGGTCGGAGCGTTCCGGCATATTCTGGACACGCGTATAACAAGCCGGCGACATCCGTCGGCCGTATCCGGCTCATTGCTCAATTTTGGGGACATCCATGAACATCCAGATCAAGCGCCCGCATCTGTCGACCATGCCACGCGATGGCAGCACCAGTCTGGTTCCGGGCGAAGCGCGCTGCCCCGGCCCGTCGGTGCAGGATCTGATTGCCGCCGACGTCAATCCGGCGCCCGCCATCCTGCGCGAGGAACACAGCGAGTTTCTGGGCGATGCCGACATCCCCGCCGACCGCTATGTGACGCAGGACTTCTTCAACCGCGAGATGGACAAGGTCTGGAAGCGCACCTGGCAATGGGCCTGCCGCGAAGAACATATCCCGGAAGCCGGCGACTATTATGTCTATGAGGTCGGGCCGTTTTCGGTGATCGTCGTGCGCCAGCGCGACCAGAGCGTGAAAGCGTTTCTGAATACCTGCCTGCATCGCGGCACCAAACTGCGCGCCTGCGCAGGGGAAGGTTCGGCAAAAGACCTGCGCTGCCCCTATCATGGCTGGACGTGGAATCTCGACGGTTCGCTGGAATCGGTGCCCTGCGCATGGGATTTCCCGCATGTCGATCCCAAGAAGTTCGGCTTGCTTGAAGTCGCGTCAGCGCAGTGGGGCGGCTTTGTTTTCATCAACCTCGATACCGATCCGCAGCCTTTCGACAAGTATGCCGAAACGCTGATCGACCATTTCAAGGGCTGGGATCTGTCGCAGCGTTATGTGTCCTTGCACATGTCGAAGGAACTGCACTGCAACTGGAAGACGGCGATGGAAGCCTTCATGGAATCCTATCACGTCTATGAAACCCACCCGCAGCTGATGGTGGCGACGGGCGACGCCAATGTTCAGTATGACTGCTATGGCGACCATGTCTCCCGCTTCTATTCGGCGGGCGGCACGCAAAGCCCGCATCTGGCAAACGCGATGACCGAACAGGAACTGATCAACACCATGCTGGTCGGCGACCGCTCGATGGTGTCGGACGAACTGACGGTGAAGGACGGCGAAACCGCCCGTTGCGTCATGGCGCGCTATCTGCGCAAGGTGTTCGGTGAGCAATACAAGACCGATCTGTCGGGCTATTCGGACAGCGAGATCGTCGACACCATCGAATATCACCTGTTCCCGAACATGATCCTGTTCCCCGGCTTCTCGCTGCCGATGGTCTATCGCTTCCGTCCGATCGGCATGAATGCCGATCGCACATTGTTCGAAATCCTCTTCCTGCGCCCGGTGCCGGACAGTGGCGAACGTCCCGAGCCGGCGCAGTGCTTCCACGTCAAGGAAGAGGAAAGCTATACGATCGTCCCCGGCATGGATTTCGGCCTTGGGTCGGTTTACGATCAGGACACGGCGAACCTGCGCGCCCAGCAGGAAGGGTTTTTGAACGCGGTCATGGCCGGACGCAAGACCGGCCAGACGCTGGGTAACTATCAGGAAGTCCGCATCCGGCACTTCAATCAGACGCTGGACAAATATATGGCTCGCTGAAAAAGCAATCATCGCTGATCTGTCACTATGCCCTCGCCTTGCGGGGGCATAGTCTTGTATGGAGGGCGGCGATCAGGGGTGGCGGGGCGCAATGAAGACGCATGCACGTGAGGCCTTCGGCGAGCGACTGCACAAGCGCTTGCGGGCACTTTATGCCAATGAATATTTCAATCTTGGCATTTTTCTGTTCGATATCACGACAATCCTTCTGTTTCTGGTGCTGACCTTTGCGCCACATCAGGCGCCATGGACGGTCATTGTCGACATTGTCATCGGCCTGCTCATGCTGACGGAACTGCTCGCGCGCTGGTGGGCGAGCGAGCGGAGTCCGGCATTTTTCCGCCGTCCGTATGAACTGATCGATCTTGTCATCATCCTGTCATTGCTGATCCCGCCCTTGACGGGCAGCTTCGCCTTCCTGCGCGTGTTGCGGGCGATGCGGCTGTTCCGTGCGCTTCGGCTCATCAGCGAACAGAAACAGCGTCATCGCTGGATGGTGGAGCGTGGCGAGCTGATCCAGAGTTCGGCGAACCTCATTCTGTTCATCTTCGTGACGTCGTCCATCGTCTACGAAGCGCAAACCGACATCAACCCGGCGATCCAGACGATCCTTGACGCGCTTTATTTCACCGTCACCACGCTGACGACGACGGGTTTTGGCGACGTCACGCTGGTCGGAACGAGCGGGCGTCTTTTGTCCGCGATCATCATGATCGTTGGCGTGTCGCTGTTTCTGAAACTGGCGCAGTCGATCATCCGCCCGTCCAAGGTGCATGTGACGTGCCGCCGCTGCGGCTTGTCGCGCCATGATCCCGATGCCGTGTACTGCAAGCATTGCGGCGAAGTGGTCTATATCCCGAACGAAGGCAACTGAACGCCGTCCGGTTCAGGCAAGGCTGGCCCTGCTGATACCGGCCAGGCTGTGATGGCCAGCCAATGTCATGGCGATCCGCATTTCGGACGCAAGCAGTTGCAGGACATGCGCAACACCGGCCTCGCCCTGTGCGCCAAGGGCAAAGACCCAGGGGCGCCCGATCATGACGGCCTTGGCGCCAAGCGCCAGCATCTTTATGACATCAAGACCGGAACGCACGCCACCATCGGCCAGTACCGTCAGCCGGTCGCCGACCGCATCGACAATGGCCGGGAGTGCGCGCGCGGAGGACAGGGCGCCGTCCAGTTGACGTCCGCCATGGTTCGAAACGATGATGCCGTCTGCGCCATGATCGGCAGCCGCCCGTGCATCGTCGGGATGCAGGATGCCCTTTGCGATGATCGGTCCGCGCCAGCGACGACGCAGCCAGTCGAGATCGGCCCATGTCACGGTCGGGTCGAAATTGTCGCGCAGCCAGCCCAGGAAATCCTCGAGGCCGCTATGCCGGCCCAGCACGGGCGCGACATTGCCAAGCTGATGCGGGCGCCCCATCAGGCCGACATCCCAGGCCCAGGCCGGACGGCGCAAGGCCTGACCGAT
>CAZWMK010000017.1:0-27901 GCA_964635065.1 uncultured Sphingomonadaceae bacterium
TCTCAGCTCGGTGCGGCTTTTCACCATGCACGTCGAATCGCAATATCACGAGGAACTGGAGGTGCATGTCCGCGAGCTGGGCGGACTGACCGTGCTGGATGGTGAGGGGCGGCCGCATCTCGCACGGCCGCTCTCCGATCCGCGCTATGCGGTGCCACTCTCCGGCTTTTACTGGCAGGTGACGCGTCCCGGTTACGGCACGCTCAAATCGCCGTCCATGACGCGTGGCGCGCTCGATTACGACATCGCGCATTCGCCCAAAATCCTGCACCATATGGCTGATGGGCCGACCGGGCACACCATCGTTTACGGATTTGTGCGCGATGCGGGCAAGGGGCCGCCGGTCCATTTCGTGATCGCGACGGACGAACGGCATCTCCAGCGGATCATTTCGGCGTTCACGCGCGAGCTGACCCTTTGGCTGACACTGCTGGCGCTGGCCTTGCTGACGAGCGGCCTCGCCATCATCACCTTGGGCTTCCGTCCGTTCGGGAGGCTTTCCGTGGCCATCGAACGATTGAGACAGGGGGCGGCCCCGCGTATCGAGGGGCGCTATCCTGACGAGCTTCAGCCGCTTGTTGCCGACCTCAACGCCTATGTCGCCGGCAACAGCGAGATTGTGGCGCGCGGGCGCGTGCAGGCCAGCGCCTTGGCGCATTCGCTGCGCACGCCGCTCGCCATTATCACGGACGAAGCAGAGCGGATGCAGGAAGGACCAAGGCCTGAGGCCGCCGACACATTGCTCGAACAGAGCGCGCGGATGCAGCGCCAGATCGATTATCATCTCGCACGGGTGCGCTCTGGCGGCACGCGTCAGGGCGTTGCGGCAAGGCTCGGCCTTGCAGACCTGCTCGCGCCACTGCTCGAAGCGATGCGTCGCTGTTATCCGGCGAAGCGTTTCACGACCGAGATTGCCGAAGATTTCACAGTCGCCATGGATGCTGACGATCTAAGCGAGATCCTGAACAATTTGCTCGACAATGCCGGAAAATGGGCGCGATCATCAATCCTTGTCACCGCACGGCCCGGTCGTATTCTGGTGTGCGACGATGGACCCGGCATTGCCCCCGATCGGTTCGACCGGGTGTTCGACATCGGCGAAGCGGCGCAGGATGCATATGGTGGCACAGGCCTTGGCCTCGCTATCGCGCGGTCCATCGCAAGGGACTATGGCGGGGACATTCTTCTGGGCACAGGACCGGAGGGCCGCTTCTGTGTCGAGCTTGTGCTCGAAATGTAAAATCTGCGTCGAGGCCAGCCGATATGCCCGGCGGCTGGATCATGTCCTGAACGTGGGCGCCCAAGCGGACCGCTTATCGGGCCTGTGCATGGGCCGGGCGAGGCGGGCTTTCCATGATCAGTTGCGCCAGATGCTGGCCCGACAACCACGCGGATTCGACCCGCGGCCCCAAAAGCCAGTCTCCGCAGACGCCAAGGCCGATGCCGCTATTCCAGAGCGCGCCAAGGCCGATGCCCGCGCTCATGGCATAGCGCCAGCGATGGGCTGTCGCGGAGACCGGGACAGGGGGCTCGATCCCAAGCGCATCGGACAGTGCGGCAAGCAGCGCATGGGTGATTTCGCCGGGCGCATCGTCGATATGCGCAAACGACCAATCAGCGCGGGCTTGTACAACCCATGCTTCCGGTCCCAGTCGTTCCGGCTTGGCACTGTTGCGGGCGGCCCAGCCGATCATGCCGCTGTCGCGCAGCACATCCTGCGCGCAGGGCAGTGGAGACGCAAAGCTGAACATGGCCGTCCAGATCGGCTGCGAACGGGCAAGCATGGCTTCTCGCGCCATGGCAAAATCATGCAGCGACAGGAACGGCACGGCCTGTTCGGCAGGAACGGCAAGAATAACGGCATCGACATGATCATGGCATGTGACACCGCCATGGATGCGCCAGCCATGCTGATCGCGCTCTATGCGGTCGACATGTGCGCCCCAATGAACGTGCAGGTCTGAGGCCATGGCCTTGATGACAGCATTCATGCCCGGCACGCCAACCCAGGCGTCCGCGCCAGCAGCGTGCCAGGGGGCAACAATATTGCGGGCGGCCCAGTCCTCGATCAGGCGCCGGAATTTCTGATCACGCGCGGTGAAATACTGGGCACCGTGATCAAAGGCGGCCATGCCAAGCGGTGTCTCGACCCTTTTGGTCGACATGCGTCCGCCGGGGCCACGGCCTTTGTCGAACAGGATGACACTGTGTTCGCTGGCGGGCAATGCGGATGCAGCCGATAGACCGGCCATTCCTGCGCCGATAATCGCTATTCTCATGGCAGTCAGACCGGTCTTTCCTGGGGATGATCAATCCGTGTTCGCCCCGAGGGGATGGGGAACGCATGCGGCGATACGGACGGTCCCGCATCGCCGCTGTCCGGCACAGGAGGGGAAGTGCGCGCGGACAAAGAGCGTTCAGCCACCCATCAGGGCGAGAATCTCTTTCCGGCTGCTTTGATTATCCAGAAAACATCCCATCATGCGGCTGGTAACCATGCCGACGCCGGGGGTGCATACGCCACGGCCTGTCATGCATCCGTGCTGGGCATTGATGACAACCGCCACGCCCTGCGGCTTGAGTGTGTCCCAGATGGCCTGCGCAACTTGGGCCGTCAGCCGTTCCTGCACCTGCAAGCGACGGGCATAGCCGTGAAGCACCCGCGCCAGCTTCGATATGCCGACGACCCGGTCGCGGGGCAGATAGGCGATCGAAGCCGTGCCGGTGATTGGCGCCATGTGATGTTCGCAATGCGACTGGAACGGGATGTTCTTCAGCAGCACAACTTCATTGTAACCGCCAACTTCCTCGAAGGTACGGGCGAGATGCAGGGCGGGATCTTCTTCATAGCCCTGGCAATATTCGCGCCATGCGCGGGCCACGCGTTTTGGCGTGTCGACCAGCCCCTCGCGCTCCGGGTCTTCGCCCGACCAGCGCAGAAGCGTGCGGACAGCTTCCTGAACTTCTTCCGGTACATACAGCTTGCCGTCGGCAGTCTGGAACTGCATGTCGTGCATTATATGGTTCATGACGTTACCCCTCATTTTGTGTTCTTAGCTTCACATTCAGGCTGAGGCGGCTCAACATGGCCAAAAGGGCAAGGCAGAAAGAACAGCATGACGCTCTCCAGCATGATCGAGAACAGCCCGGTGGCGGCGGTCATCAGCAATCCGCGTTTGCCCGATAATCCGATCGTGGAATGCAACCGCGCGTTCGAAATCCTGACCGGCTACAGCCGCGACGAAATCATTGGACGCAACTGCCGTTTTCTGGCTGGTCCGCAGACGGAGCCATGGCTGACCGCGGAAATCGTGACGGCCGTGCGTGAGCGGCGGCCCGTGCTGGTTGAAATCATGAACTACAAGAAAGATGGCACACAGTTTCGCAATGCCGTGCTTGTTGCGCCCATCTTCGACGAAAACGGAGAATTATCCTATTTCCTTGGATCACAGGTCGAGGTGGCGGCCGCAGAGGGGGGCGATCCGTCGCAGGCGCGCCGCGCCGAGGCGCGCGAGCGCATTGCGGCATTGCCGCCGCGTCAGCGCCAGGTGCTGCTCGAAATGGCTGCGGGCAAACTCAACAAGCAGATCGCGTTCACGCTGGGGATCAGTGAAAGAACTGTCAAAATGCATCGCGCGGCCCTGCTGGGCGGATTGGGTGTCACGTCCGTTGCCGATGCCATCCGCATTGCGGTGGAGGCCGGTTACTGAAGCCGTCGCCACGACCATGCCGGCCCATATGGACCGGCAGATATATTGTTTTTCGCTTCCTGGCGTGCGTCCTTGTCGCCGGATTGTCGCGCGTCAGTTAGAGTTGTGATGGATGACGAATAAGGGAATGATTTGATCTGTTATCGGAAGGAGCCATATGAACGTCAGTGAAGCTGTGCTTACGCGTCGATCGGTGCGCGCATTTCTGGACAAGCCAGTGTCCCTGGAGATTTTGCGCGATGTCATGGACAAGGCGCGCTGGGCGCCGTCTGGCTGCAACTTCCAGCCATGGGAAGCGACCATATTGGCTGGTGATCCGTTGCACCAGTTACAGCAGCGGATGCTGGCCAGCGCACCACAGGATCCGATCGAATATGATTGGAGTGCACCCGAGGCGTTACCGGAATGCAAGGCACGTCTCAACCGCCTGGCGGCGGCGATGTATGGCTCCATGGATATCGCGCGCAGCGATGGCGACCAGCGGGCGGCGTTCTTGAAGGCCAATGCCCTGTCGTTCGGCGCACCTGCGGTTTTGCTGTGCTATTTCCCGCGCATCATGAAGGAAGCGCAGTGGTCGGATGTCGGCATGTGGCTGCAAACGGTGATGCTGTTGCTGCGCGAGACCGGACTGGACAGCTGTCCGCAGGAGTTTCTGGGGCTCTATGCGCGTCTGATCAAGGATTTCCTTGGGGTCAGCGATGAAAGTCACATTTTCTTCTGCGGCCTTGCAATCGGTTATCGCGCGCCGGATGCCAGTGTGAACGGGTTCGAGCGCGAGCGCGTCCCGCTTGATGAGAAAGTGCGTTTCCTCGGTTTCTAGCGGGAGACATCAATGCCACTCCGGCCCCGCGCCCGATGCAGATACGCGATGGGCGCGGGGCCGGGGAGTCGGCGGTTATGGGCGGGCGTGGCGCATCAAAGCGAACTGCCGCCATCGACACGGAATTCGGCGCCAGTCGTGAAGGCGGATTCGTCCGAGGCCAGATACACGGCCATGGCAGCGATTTCTTCGGGTTTTCCGAGTCGTCCGATCGGGTGCCCGGCAACCCAGGCGTTATAGACGGCCTGCGGATTTTCGGTTTGCGCCAGAACCTTGTCCTGGATCGGCGTCTTGATCAGGCCCGGCAGGATGGCGTTGCAGCGGATGCCATAGCGCTGTTTGGCGCAGTGCAGGGCAATTGACTTCGTCATGTGGATGACAGCTGCCTTTGCGGCGTTATAGGCGAACAGATCGGGCTGCGCACGCACACCGCACATCGAGGAAATGTTGATCAACGATCCGCCATGCGCCTTCATGAGCGGAATGGCATGTTTGCATCCCAGAAATACCCCGATCACATCCACGTCCATCTCGTGACGGAACTGGTCGAGCGTGATGGTCTCGACGGAGCCGAAGGTGGTGATGCCGGCATTGTTCACAACCACGTCAAGGCGTGTGGAAGCGGCCAGGGCCGCCTGCCAGCTGCTCTCGGATGTGACATCAAGATGGACGAAACGCGCCGCCGGGCCAAGTGCCTGCGCCAAGGCGGCGCCTGCGGTCGCATCGATATCGCCGATGATAACGGACGCACCTTCCTCAACGAAACGGCGAACCATCGCTTCGCCCAGACCCGATGCGCCGCCCGTCACGAGTGCCTGCTTGCCATTCAGTCGCATGTCTATGTTTCCTCTCACAAACCGAGGTCATTGGTCTGGCTGTAGGCCGCCGCCCGCAGGCCGGCCCTGCGGCCCAGCACCACGGCGGGTCCGATCGACATCCCGCCACCCGCATAGCGTTTGCCCATGAGTACCCCAAGCACCTCGCCCGCCGCAAAAAGGCCGGGGATGGGCACGCCCGCTTCGTCAAGCACACGACAGTCGCGGTCGATATCCAGCCCTGCGCCCGTCACGCCGATGGTCGAAGCGCGCACTTCGCAGGCATAAAACGGGCCGGTCCGGACAGGGAATGCCTTTTCCTCATGCTGGAAGAAATGGCTGTCGCACCGCGCGTCGCAATCGGCGTTATAACGGGCAACGCTGTAAGCAAGAGCGCGCGCATCAAGGCCGCAGCCTGCAGCCAGTTCATCCAGCGTATCGGCGACAAGGATTTCGCCTCTGGCTACACGCTGACGGATGGTTGCTTCTTCCCAGGTCGGCAGGTTGATGCCGGCGCCATATGGATCGAGATAGCGGATGTCGTGACTGGCGGTGCACAGCGCCGCTTCATCGAAAATCGCCCAGCCACGCGCTTCGGGCTGTTCATTCAGGGCATAGCCGGTGATGCTGTAACTTGCCATTTCGGGAATGAAACGTTGTGCCTTCAGATTGACCAGCATCAGCCACGGCGGCAGGAAGGGCTCCAGATTATGGCCGTGGCCCGAACTGGGCAGCAGCAGGCCCGTATCATGCCCGATAATGGCCGCGCCTACCGCTTCGCCCATGGTGATGCCGTCACCCAGAATGAAGGGCGCGGCTTCATGTACCGCCCAGACGCGGTCGCCATGCTGTGCGGCGGTGGGAAAGAAGCGGGCGCGCATGTCGGGCGAATTGCCGAAACCGCCGGTTGTCACCACGACGGCGGGCGCTCGCAGTTCAACCCCCATGGCACCGACACCCACCACATGGCCGTTCTCGACGATCAGTCGTTCGACACGGGTGGCAAGGGCAGTTTCGATGCCGAGCGCGCCGGCGCGGTTGATCAGCACATCGGCAATGCCCGAACCCGCGCCCGCGCTGGGGTGCGCGCGCGGCACACTTTCCACGCCGCCTTTCACCAGCTGTGCGGGTGGGAAATTGGCCCCCAGCTCGATCAGCCATTCAAGGCATGGCCCGCTGCCGTCGCAGATCACCCGGAACAGGTCGGGCTTCACCATCCACTGGTTGAGCGTCATGACATAATCGAACATGGCGTCCGCGCTGTCTTCATAGCCGCGTGCCCGCTGGACGCTGGTGCCAGCGGCATAAAAGACGCCGCCCGATTGCGCCGTTGCGCCACCCAGCCGGGTGTCGGCCTCGATAATCATGACCCGCGTGCCCGCAAGATGCGCCTCGATGGCAGCGCACAGGCCCGCGCCGCCGCCGCCCACGATGATCACGTCATAATCGCGCATCATGGCTTCTCCCCCTGTTGTTTGTGTTGGCCTTGTTGCATGTGGGGCCAATATCCGTTGTTATCTGAGCGCATGACCTTGCGTTCTGGCAAGTGATTTTGGCAATGCCAGCAAGCCGTTCCGGCGGACAGGCACGGGAAAAGACCATGACCAACAAGAGCATCCTGCCCAGTTTGCGTTCCGGCTACCGGGCGCTGGTTTTCGGGGCCGGCGGCGGGATCGGGGCGGCCTTTGTGCGCGCGCTGGCAGACGACCCTCGTTGCGGTGCGGTTTTTGCTGCCAGCCGCACCGTCAGGGCACCTGTCGGGCGGGCGGTGCCGCTGACCTTTGCGCTGGAGGATGAAGCAAGTCTGGCGGCGGCTGTTGCCCGTGCGGCAGAAGACGGCCCCCTTGATCTTGTCATCGTTGCGACGGGTCTGTTGCACGATGCGCAGCAGAAACCTGAAAAAACCTGGCGCGCGCTTGATGGCACGGCCTTGATGCGGTCCTTTCAGGTCAATGCCATTGGTCCTGCGCTGATCGCCAAACATGCGCTGGACCAGCTTGGCCGGGACCATAAGGCGGTCTTTGCGGCACTGTCGGCGCGGGTCAGTTCGATCAGCGACAATCGGCTGGGCGGCTGGCATGGCTATCGCGCTTCGAAAGCGGCGCTGAACATGCTGATCAAGACCTGCGCACTGGAACTGGCGGTACGGAAACCTCGCGCCCTGTGCGTGGGCCTCCATCCGGGCACTGTCGATACGGCGCTGTCCAAGCCTTTTCAGGCCGGGATGCCTGCGCAAAAGCTGTTCAGTACGACGCAGAGTGCCGGGGCGCTGCTTGCGGTCATCGATGGGCTTGAACCCGCGCAAAGCGGCCATTTGTTCGCGTGGGACGGACAGGAAATCCCGTTTTGATCCCTGCTGCCCGGTCGTGTGCTTTTCGCGCAGCAGGCCGGGCGAGCTGACGCATCACACATGATGCCGGGGTTAAGGTGTCTGATCCGGCTGTTTGGGGGTCAGACGCAGCAGCCGCCCGTCTGCCCGGTCTTCCAGAAGCCAGATCGAGCCATCCTGGCGCGTGGCAATGCCGCGGATACGATGTTCGGTGGCGTAACGCGCTTCTTCCCGCACCTTGCCGTCGCGGATCGAGACACGCACGATGCCTCCCGGTTTCATGGCGGCGATCAGCAACTGGCCGCGCCATGCCGGGAACCGGGCGCCATCATAGAAAATCATGCCACCGGGCGCGATAACGGGCGTGAAGCTGAGGCTGGGTGCGATGTACGCCGGACGCGTCGCATGATCAGCTATCGGCAAGCCGCTGTAATGATCGCCTTCCGACACATGCGGCCAGCCATAATTGCCGCCCGGTCGGACGCGGTTCAGTTCGTCACCACCCGCCGGGCCATGCTCCATGCTCCAGAGATGGCCGCGATTGTCGAAGGCCATGCCAAGAATGTTGCGATGGCCGATCGACCAGTAAGCGCGGGCTGGGCCACCTTTGGCGGCAAAAGGGTTGCCCGGGGCGGCGGTGCCATCAGGCAAAAGGCGCAGGATCTTGCCAAGATCGCTGGTCATGTCCTGCGCGGGGTCGAGCTTCTGACGGTCGCCCGATGCGATGAAAAGATGCCGGCCATCCGGAGACAACAGCATGCGGTGCGAAAAATGCCCACGCCCGCTGACCTTGGGCTGTTGCCGCCAGATGATTTTCAGATCTGCAAGCCGCGGCGAGTCGCCGAGGATCAGCCGGGCCCTTGCGACAACGGCGCCGCGACGGTCGTCCGCACCGGCTTCGACCCAGCTGAGGTAGATCAGCCCGTCTTTTGCGAAATGCGGTGACAGGATGACATCGCCGAGGCCGCCCTGACCGCCGTAATCGACCGCAGGCATGCCCGCTACAGGGCGGATCGGCCCTGTTTCCGACCACAGCAGAAGGCGCCCGCGCTTTTCGGTGACGAGGGCGAGGGGGGAATCCGGCAGGAAGGCCATGGCCCATGGTTCGACGAATTGCGCCATGACTTCGGTCGTGAAAGGCGCCGCAGACAGGGGTGCGGTCGGGATGCTGTTGCGCATGGTGACGGCACAGGCAAGGCTGCCGCCCGTCAGAAGAGCAAGGGCCGTAAAAGCCCGGAACAGGCGGGTCTTTGTCATGGCCGAACTGTCGCACAGTCTCGTCCGGGTGCCAAGCATGCGACCGTTTGCCTGCGACAAACAGACCGGAGGCAAGCATCGCATGATGACTTTTGCACCGACTGGCTCTAGGGGCATGCATCATGAACGCCGTGCGCGCCTTTTTTATGCACCACCGGGCCGTGGCCATGCTTTTGGTCGGTCTGGCACTGTGCATCAAGGCGCTGGTGCCTGCGGGCTATATGGTTGACCCCCATGCCCAGGTGCTGCGTATCCAGATTTGCGATGGCAGCATGGACCATGCCACCACCAGAAACATCGTCATCCCGATGAAGGGCAGTGCCGATGGCGCAGGCGGATCGCAAGGCGATGATTGCAGTTTCTCATCGCTGACCTTGGGCGGCGTTGCCCGTGCGGCGCCTGCACTGCTTGCCCTGATGCTTGCGTTCATCCTGCTTGCGGGTTTTCTTCCCGTGGCCGCGCAACCTGCCGGGCGCGTTTTGTCTCTCTGGCCGCCCTTGCGCGGGCCGCCCATGCGTTTCCTGACAGCCTGATTGCAGGCTGAACGGCGGCCCTTGCCGCCGTCTTTGCACACCCGACAGGATTGGCCGACCTTGCCGCCTTATGGTGCGGTGAAGTCGATATTTCGCAGGATTCAGAATGACCATCTCGCGCCTTGCGCTTGCCGCGGCCCTTGCCGCTGCAACGCCCGCTTTTGCCAATGAACCCGGCAGCCATAGCGCCGAAGTCATCATTGTTACCGCGCCCCGTCTGACCGCGACGGCAGACAGCCGCACCGTGGAAGACGAGCATGTCACCAGTCCCGATGGCGCGGCGTTCATCGCGCGTCAGCCGGGCGCGGCGCTTGTCGATAACGGCACCTTGTCCGGTCAGGTGCAGATGCGCGGCCTGTTCGGCGAGCGTATTTTGCTGCGCATCAACGGCCAGCGTTTTGCATCGGGTGGTCCGAATGCCATGGACCCGGCCATGCACTATGCGCCGATGGCGCTGATCGACCGTGTTGAAATTGCACGTGGCATTTCGCCGGTGCGTGACGGGCCCGGCTTGGGCGGCGGTGTTGATACCATCCTCAAACATGTTGCGTTCAGTGATGGCGCGGACCTTGCGCCGCAGCTCGATCTGTCGAGCCAATATCGCAGCGTCGATGACAGTGTGGCCCTTGGCGGCATGGTCGGGGTGGCAAACGAACAGCTGCGCTTTGGCGTCATCGGATCGTGGGAAAAGGGGGATGACACCCGGTTCCCCGGCGGACGGATTGCCAGCAGTTCCTTCGAACGGGCGGTTTACGGCGTGCAAGCGGGCGCGCGGGTCGGTCCGGGCGAAGTCAGCATCGAATATCGCCGGCAGGATACGGGAAAGTCGGGCAATCCGCCTTTCGCCATGGACATCATGTATTTCCATACCGATTTCGCGCGCATCGGCTTTGAAGGCGACCTTGCGGACACAATCCGGATCGAAACGCATTTGCACTATTCCGGCGTCAAGCACCGGATGAACAATTACGCGCTGCGTCCGGCGCCTGCGACGGCCATGACCCGGCAGTCGGATACCTATGCCGACACCTATGCCGCCGACCTGTCCCTGCGCTTTGGATCGCGCGACCGGCATGTCCGCATCGGCGCGGATTTCGAGCTGATCGACAAGGGTTATATGCTCTATAATCCGCTCGCCCCGGCGTTTTTCATTCACCCGCTGGACCGCGCCAAGAGCGACCGCATCGGCGGCTTTGCCGAATGGCGCACGGGCTTCGGGCCAGTCGAGGCCGAGCTGGGCCTGCGTGTCGACCGCCATGGCGCCTCGACCCAAGCGCCGCGTTTCGGCCCCGGCGTTCCGGCCGGACCTGTCAATCTGGCGCGCGGTTTTGCCGCCGCAGACCGCGACTGGTCGGGCACGACGGTGGATGGCTCGATGCGTCTGTGGGCCGATCTTGGCGATTTCACGCCGCGTCTGACGCTGGCGCACAAGACGCGGGCGCCCAGTCTCATCGAACGCTTTTCATGGCTGCCGACCGAAGCCAGCGGCGGCCTTGCGGATGGCAACATCTATGTCGGATCGCCGGAGCTGAAGGCGGAACGGGCGTGGATTGCCGAACTGGGGGTCGATTGGTCGGGGGCGACAGCTTATGCGCGGCCAGCCATCTATTATCGCCGGATCGATGATTTCATCCAGGGCGTGCCGTTCGATGCGACGCCGGGCGTGGTGAATACACCTGTCGAAATGGTGGCACAGATGAACGGCGATGCCACACCGCTGCGCTTTGCCAATAGCGATGCCGAAATATGGGGCGCGGATATCGCCTTTGGCGCGCAGATCGCCGGACCGCTGCGGGTCGATGGCGTGGCCAGCTATGTGCGTGGCAAGCGGCGCGACATTGCTGACAACCTCTATCGCATGACACCCGCCAATGGCCGCCTGGCCCTGAGCTGGGACACCAGGGCGTGGAGCCTGTCTGCTGAAGCGCAGGCGGTCGCCAGCCAGAAGAAAGTGTCAGTCACCAATAGCGAAGCCATCAGCAAGGCCTATGTGCTGATGAACCTGTACGGTCACTGGCTGGTGCGCGAAGGGCTGCGACTGGATGCAGGCGTCGAAAACCTCTTCGATCGTCGCTATCGTGAGCATCTGGCCGGTTATAATCGTATCGTCGGTTCGGATGTCGCGCTGGGCGCGCGGTTACCGGGGGCCGGGCGTTCGGCTTTTGTCCGCTTGCGGTGGGCGTTCGACTGATCAGGGTAAAACGGGGCTGCGTATCGGGATGATGCGCAGCCTCGTTACCCGCGGCTCAGGGGGTCAGGGTCGCAAGATAGGCGATAAGGGCATGCCGCTCCTTGGCGCGTGGCATGCCGGTAAACGGCAGGCACAGGCCGGGCACATGTTCCTGCGGCCGTTTCAGCCAGCGATCCAGCCGTTCGACCGTCCAGACATAATCCTGCGTCCGCATGGAGGCGGTGTAGGGATAGCCCTCAAGGCTGGCGGCGCGTCGGCCTATGATGCCGACGAGATGGGGGCCGGTGCCGCGTGGCGCGGTGGCGCTGGTTGCATGACAGGCAATGCAGCGGACATAGAGCCTTTTGCCTGCCGCCACCGTTTCCGCAGTGGCAGGTGCTGGCAGTGCGGCGGCTGCATCCGGCCGGATGGCAGGGGCACGCGCACATGCGGCAAGCAAACCGCAGATGCAGATGCCAAGGGCGGCCTTGATCAAGTTACGATACAGCATCAGAACCCGTTCCGTTACGCCCGTCGTTATGTGGGGGCATGGCCGCCTTTGCAATCAATCGTCTGATTGTGGTGCGATCAGTTGCCGGATTGCGATGTCGAGTTGCACGCGGGACAGCTCGCCGAAGTGGGTCGCCCGGATACGCCCTGTGGCATCAACGAACAATGTTGTTGGCAGGGCACGGCTTCCTGTGATCCGGCCCAGATCGGTGGAGGGGTCATAAGCGATGTTGCTGGCGCGCAGGGAGTTTTGGGCCAAAAAAGCTCTGACGTGTGCCGGGCTTTCGCCCTGATTGACCAGAAGGATCGCCGCGCGGCGTTCGGTGCGCGCCGCGTCGACCAGCATCGGCAACTCGCGGCGGCAGGGTGGGCACCACGTCGCCCAGAGGTTGACCACCAGCGGCTGCCCGCGATAGGCGGCGAGTGTCTTCTGGCGGCCATCCGCCCCAGTGATGGCAAGGATTGCGGGCAGCGACGTCGGCGGCCGGGTGTCCGTCGTGCGCGAAAATCCCCACCACAGGAACGCGCAGGCGGCCAGACAGGCCAGCCCCGCTGCTGTCGCGCGTCTGTCGCGGGTTCTCAGGGCGAGGACGAGGGCTGCGGTCAGGATGCCGCCAAGCCATGACCAGCCACCAAGCCAGACCTGAAAGGCGGCAAGGGGGTCAAGGGCGAAACTGTCGCGGTGCATCCAGACATAGCCACCCCGGGCGCCGATCACACCGGCCAGCACCGTGATCCCGGTAAACGCGGGCACGTCCGGTTGGAAGCGCCGCACGAGCGGATCTGCGCTGCTGACGAACAGGGCGATCAATCCCACCGCAACAAGGCGGTCAAGTGCCAGTGCAAGCGGACCGATGGAGATGATGTCATCCGGCGACATGCTGCCTCGCAATGCGTTGCGATTTGCGCAACGCTTTGTGTTACAGTGCCTTCTGTCTGCTCAACAAGGAAGGCAATTCATGTTTCGCCTGTCGACCTTGACCCTCGTGCTGGCTCTGACGGGGTGCAGCACCATGCAAAGTGCTGCGGTTGACGTGTCTGCCGAATCCGCGGCACTGGCCGACCGTTTCCAGAAGGAATTGCAGGGGCAATTGCAGGCGGCACTGAAAGCGGGCGGGCCTGTCGGCGCAATTGCGGTCTGCCAGCAGGCAGCTCCGGCGATTGCGGCCCACCTGTCGGCTGAAAGCGGGGCGCTTGTCCGCCGCATCGCCCTGAAAGAACGCAACCCGACCGCCGGGGTGACAGGCGACATGCGAGCCCGGTTGAACGCGTTGGCCAGGGCGCCGCTGACGGACGATGGCAAGCCGGCGTCGGTTCAATGGACCAGCGGTACCGGCGCCTTGGCCCGTGTCCATTATCTTCGTGCCATACCGATGCAGGCGCAGCCTTGCGCGGCCTGTCATGGCACGTCGATCGCGCCCGATGTTCAGGCCGCGATCGACGCGCTCTATCCCAATGACAGGGCGACTGGTTTCACGCCGGGCGAATTGCGCGGTGCGGTTGCGATCTCATGGCCTGCTGGCCAGCGGTGAACGGCAGCGGTATCAGGCGATTTCAGGCTGCCTCGCGCGCTGCAGTTCAGGCTGTCGCGGTGACAAGCCAGGCGGTGTAGCCCATCATCACGCCTTCGCCGGGCACGTAGTGACGCTCGTAAAGAGCCAGCAGACCTGCTTGTGCTGCGGCCTGCACGTCGGGCAGGCAATCCTGCAGAGCCTGGGCGAAGGCCATGGCATTCAGGGCAAAGTCGTGGGCCGCTTGCGGTGTCGTGCCTGCACCGCCGCCACAGCCGATGTCAAGAACCCGTTCGCCGGGCTGATAGCCGGCATGATCCAGAAGTGCGGCGCCAACGGGGGACAGCGTCTTTTCAAGGCCGTGCAGATTGGCAAGCCAGCGGCTGCCCATCTCGCCCGTCCAGTCCTGATAATTTGGTGCCTCAACCTGTGGGAGTGCGCTGTTGGTCATGGCGTGTCCTTCTGTTTGGAAGTCGCGCGCCTGTTCGGTTGCGTCAGGGCCGATGGTCGTGCCGGTTTGTCAGGAGGCTAATATCTGCCGGGTCCAGCTGACAATCGCGCTTGTCGGCATCGCGCCCGACTGGCGGGCGATTTCACGGCCGTGCCGGAACAGGATCAGCGTCGGGATCGACTGAATGCCATATCGGCCGGCAATGGCTTGTTCGGCTTCGGTATCAAGTTTGCCCAGTCTCACCTGCGGTTCCAGCGCGGCGACGGCGGCGGCAAAGGCGGGCGCCATCTGGTGGCAGGGGCCGCACCAGGATGCCCAGAAATCGATCAGCAGGGGCAGGTCGCTCTTTTCGGCATGGGCATCGAAATTGACGCTGGTCAGGGTGACAGGTGTGCCAGTGAACAACGGCGCGCCGCAACGGCCGCACTGGGCCGTGCTGACACGCCGGGCCAGCGGCACCCGGTTGCGCGTGGCGCAGTGAGGGCAGGCAATCAGCATGGCATCGGTCATCGTTGTAACCCTCGCTCAGGCACAATGTTCATCGCATAAGTCGCACAGGGCGAGAATGATCGCGCGCACGATTGGATCCTTCAGGCTGTAAAAACGGACTTGCGCCTCGCTGCGGATATCAACGACGCCGTCCTCGCGCAGCATGGCAAGATGCTGAGAAACCGACGATTGCGAAAGACCGGTCAGCCGCACCAGTTCGGTAACGGAGACTTCGCTTTCCGCCATCCGGCACAGCATGATCAGCCGCTCCGGATGGCTCATCAGCTTGAGGCGCGCCGCCATCGCGGTTGCGTTGCGTTTCAGCTCCGAAAGATCGGTCGGTTTCATGTTGTGGTCCCTCGACGTGCGCGTCAGACCCGTTAGGGTGGTTCAGCGGGCAATTGGCAGGCGCGCCGCCTGCCACGCGCTGAAGCCGCCCGCCAGATGCGTGTCGACGCTGTCCTGTGCAATGCTGCATTTGTCGAGCGCCATGGCCGACCGCTTGCCGCCGAGGCAGGTCAGAACCAGTTTCTTTCCAGCAGGCGTGGGGAGTTTCGACGGCAGGAACGTGGAAAGCGGCATGTTGATCGACCCCGGGATGTGGCCTGCGGCATATTCGTTCACCTCGCGCACGTCGATGACCAGAGCGGCATCGGCATGCAGCAGCGCATCGAGTTCCTGCGCGCTGATTTCCTGATGACGCGATTTGCCGAATCCGAAAACCATAAGGCCAACCTTTCCTCTCAGCCGTCCTGACGGGACTGCATCGCTTTGTTGCTTGATATATTATTGTTACATAATATAAGTCAATTGCGATGTATCTGACATTTGAGGCACATCGCTGCATACCGCAATGCCGGGAAAGGACGCCATGACTGACGCAGCCCTGCCGATTGCCATTCAACAGGTGCGCGCGGCGCGCGCGGCTGGGCGCGTGCCCATCGTGCAGACCTTTTTCGATGAAGACACGTTTACCGCCACGCATGTCGTACATGATCCTGAGACCATGCGGGCAGCGATCATCGATTCCGTGCTGGATTTCGATCAGGCGGCCGGACGCACCAGCCATGCGTCTGCCGATGCCGTGATTGCCTATGTCAGGGCGGGCGGGCTTGTGGTCGACTGGTTGCTGGAAACCCATGCCCATGCCGACCATCTGTCTGCCGCGCCCTATTTGCAACAGACGCTGGGCGGCACCATTGTCATTGGCCGCGCCATCCAGACCGTACAGACGGTTTTCGGGGATGTCTTCAACGAGCCGGACAGTTTTGCGCGCGACGGTTCGCAGTTCGACGGGCTGATGGACGACGGTACGCGCTTCAGCCTGGGCGGCATTGACGCCATTGCCCTGCATGTCCCCGGTCACACGCCTGCCTGCCTTGCCTATGTCATCGGCGATGCAGCCTTTGTCGGCGATACGCTGTTCATGCCCGATTATGGCACGGCGCGTGCCGATTTTCCGGGCGGCGATGCGCGCACCTTGTTTCGTTCCATCCGGCGGTTGATGCAGCTGCCAGATGAAACCCGCGTTTTCCTGTGCCATGACTATAAGGCGCCCGGCCGTGACAGCTATGTCTGGGAAACTACCATTGCCGACGAACGCGCTGGCAATGTCCATGTTCATGACGGCGTCGAGGAAGACGATTTTGTTGCAATGCGCGATGCGCGTGATGCGACGCTTGGCATGCCACGGCTGATCCTGCCATCGATTCAGGTGAACATGCGCGCCGGTCATCTTCCGGAGCCGGAGGGCAATGGCGTCCGTTACCTCAAACTGCCGTTGAACCTGCTCTAGGAGGGCGTTGCCGTGGTGGAACTTTATGATGTGCTGGGCGCACTGAGCGGTCTGCTTGTCGGTTTCACCCTGGGGCTGGTGGGGGGCGGCGGCTCGATTCTGGCTGTGCCGCTCATGGTCTATGTGGTCGGCGTGCAAAGTCCGCACATTGCCATCGGGACGAGCGCGCTTGCCGTGGCGGCCAATGCGCTGGCGGGTGTCTGGAACCATGCGCGCACTGGAAACGTCAACTGGCGGTGTGGCGGCGCCTTTGCCCTTGCCGGGGTGCTGGGGGCGCTTGCCGGTTCTGCGCTTGGCAAGAGTATCGACGGGGCGCGGCTTTTGTCGCTTTTTGCGCTGCTGATGCTGGGGGTGGCGGTCATCATGTTCCGCCGACGGGGGCAGGAGGGGGTTGAAGGCGTTACCTGCAACCGGGACAATCTCCCGAAAGTGGTCAGCTTTGGTTTCGGAACTGGCGCATTGTCCGGCTTTTTTGGCATTGGCGGCGGCTTTCTCATCGTTCCCGCCCTTGTCGCTTCGACCGCCATGCCGGTTTATCGGGCTATCGGCACGTCATTGGTCGCCGTGTCGGCCTTCGGTCTCGCGACTGCGGGCAGCTATGCCTGGTCGGGCCTGATCGACTGGCCGCTGGCGGCGCTGTTCATTGGTGGCGGGATCGCGGGCACGGCGCTGGGCGCGCTGGTCGCCCGACGGGTGTCGGCCAGCAAGGGGAAACTCGACATGCTCTTTGCGATTCTGATCGCGCTTGTCGCTCTTTACATGTTCTATCGTGGCGGCCTGCCCTTTGCCGACTGAACGCTGACGAGCGCCTGACTTGCACGGCGGCGGGCTTGACCCGACCGCCGCCTTCCCCGATGTTCTGACGCAAGAGCCGTATCAGGCCATTCGTCCACTGGGGAGTGATCGCACATGAAAATGAAGGCCGCCGTTTTTGACGCGCCGGGCAAGCCGTTCGACATTCGTGAGGTGGAAGTGCCGCGCCCGGGGCCGGGGCAACTGCTGATCCGCGTGCATCGTTGCGGCGTATGCGGCAGCGACCTGCATCTGACCGATCCCCACAGTTGCTGGAATCCGCCGGGCGGTTCGGTTCTGGGACATGAGTTTTCCGGTGAAATCGTGGATTGCGGCGCGGACACCAAGGCAGACTGGCGCACAGGCGACCGGCTGACGGCGCTGCCTTATATCGGCTGCGGTGAATGTCGTTATTGCATGGCGGGCGAATCCTTCCATTGCCCGAAAACCCTCAGCCTGCCGACGGGCGATCTTGTTGGCGGCTATGGTGAATATGCGGTGGTTGGTGCACGTGAATCAGTACGTTTGCAGACGCATGTAAGCTGGGAGCAGGGCGCCTTTACCGAACCTCTGGCCGTCGGATTGCACGCTGTTGCCCTGTCACGCCTGCGACCGGGCATGCCGGTGCTGATTATGGGGGCTGGGCCGGTCGGGCTGGCGGTAGCGGCCTGCGCCAAGGCATGGGGCGCGGGGCCGGTCGTGGTCAGTGCCCGCTCGCCGGAGCGGGCCGCGCGGGCGTTGCAGATGGGCGCGGACGCCTATCTCGTCAACGACGAGGCGCTACCAGAATCTTTTGCGGCCCTGGCGGGCGGTCCGCCGGAGATCGTGTTCGAATGCGTTGGGATGCCGGGCATGCTGGAACGGTGCAGCGAACTTGTCGCACGCAAGGGCGAAGTGATCATGGCCGGGGCTTGCAATGGCTTTGACAAGCTGTTCGGCGTGACGCCGACGGTAAAGGAAGTCAATTTCCAGTTCGTCGCCGCCTATACCATCCGCGAATTTGTCGCGGCGCAGGATATGATCGCCAGCGGGCGCATCGATCCCATGCCCATGTTCGATGGCACGGTTGGTCTCGATGCCTTCCCGGTCGCCTTCGAACGGCTGCGCACCGACAAGACGCAATGCAAGATCATGCTGGACCCGACAAGGCTCGACTGAGACAGCGGTGCAAGAGCGCTAACCAAAGGGAAGATGATGACAGAGAAGACACGCACACCCGGCCTTGGCCGCCGCGAGCTGCTGGCCGGCGTCGGCCTTGCTGCGGCCGCAGCCGCTGCAAGCGGTCCGGCTGTGGCCGCGCCGAAAGCGTCCAAGAGGGCGGGTGAAGCTGTCTGGGACATGGAAACCGATGTCGTTGTCGTCGGCAGCGGCGCGGCGGCGGGATCGGCTGCGGTGACAGCGGTGTCGCAGGGCGCACAGGTCATGGTGCTGGAAAAGCTGCCGCTTTGGGGCGGCACCACCGGAAAATCCGGGGGCGTTGCGTGGGTGCCGAACAATCACCTGTTGCGCGCCACCGGTGTCGAGGACAAGCGTGAAGACGCACTGCGTTACATGGCGCGCTATGCCTATCCGCAACAATACACGCCGAACCATCCGACGCTTGGTGTGCCTGCGCCGCAGTATAAGCTGCTTGAAGCCTTTTACGATCAGGGGCCAGTCGCCATCCAGCATCTCGAAGCTGTGGATGCGTTGAAATTCAAACAGTTTCGTATGTTCTTTGTCGATCGTCCGGCACCCGACTATGCCGATCATCTGCCTGAGAACAAGGTGCCGCAGGGCCGCGCGATCGAACCGGCCGTGGGCGCGGGCGGCGCGAGTGGCGGCGGCAGCCTTGCCGCGCAGATGGAAAAATGGCTGACAGCGCGCAAGGTTCCGATCCTGACCGACACGGCAGTGACGCGTGTTGTCAGGGAAAATGGCCGGGTTGTCGGTGTCGAAGCCAATGATGCCGACGGCAAGCTCTTGCGCATCAAGGCGCGGCGCGGCGTGATCTTTGGCACGGGCGGTTATGTTCACAACACCGAACTGGTTGGCCTGCACCAGACGGCGCTTTATGGTTCGTGCGCCATGCCGGGGGCGACGGGCGACTTCATCGCGATTGCCGGTGAGGCCGGCGCGGCGATGGGCAATCTCAGCTCGGCATGGCGCAGTCAGGTCGTGCTTGAGGACGCGCTGCAAACACGCGCGCTTGCACGTTGCGCCGATTATCTGCCCGGCGATTCGATGATCGTCGTCAACAAATATGGCAAGCGCTGTGTCAACGAAAAGCGCGATTACAACGATCGCACGCGCGCACATTTTACCTATGATCCGACGCGCGAAGAGTTCCCGAACCAGCTGATGTTCATGATCTTCGACGAACGTTCGCTCGATGCGTTCGGCGGCTCCTATCCCTTCCCGGTCGACAAGCGCGAGCTGCGTTCGCTGATCGAGGCGCCGACGCTGGATGCGCTGGCCGACCGGATTGCCGAACGGCTGGCGGGCATTGCCGACAAGGTGGGCGGCGCGGCGCTTGGTCCTGACTTCCTTGCCAACATGAAGGGCGAGGTTGCGGCGTTCAACGGTTATGCCAAGGCGGGGCGCGACCCGGTGTTCGGCCGTGGCCTGCACGCATATGACCGCGAATGGCATCTGCTGTTCTCTGCCCGCCGCGAAGGCACGACGCAGCCAGACAACCGCTATCCGAATATCACCATGCACCCGATCAGCGGCAAGGGGCCTTATTATGCCTTCATTCTCGCCGCAGGGGCGCTCGATACCAATGGCGGGCCGATGATCAATGAAAAGGCGCAGGTGCTGGCGGCGGACGCGAAAACGCCGATCCCCGGCCTTTATGGCGCCGGCAACTGCGTCGCCAGCCCGACCCGCGACGCGTATCTGGGGGCAGGCTGCACCATCGGCCTTGCCCTGACCTATGGTTATATTGCCGCGATGGATGCGGTGCGCGGCGGCTGATCATAGCCATCGTTCTAACAAAAAAGCCGGGACGGCCTGCGCTGTCCCGGCTTTTTTTCATGTCCCCTGACCGCGCGGCGTCAGATTGGCCAGCCGGCCTGCCGGTAAGCGGAATCCCAGAACATCCATTCAAAGCGCGTCGCCCGGTGAAAGGCCTGCGCCATGGCGTCGCGCGTTGCCTGCGTTCCTTGGGCGGCGGCTTCGTCAACGAGCGCGCGGACGCGTTCGGTCGCCTCGCCGAAGGAGGGGGTGGCATAGGTATCAACCCAGGCGGCATAGGGATTGGGCGACACGGCGCGCGGTTTGACCTCGCAGCCGACTTCCCAATAGACCCAGAAGCAGGGGAGAACGCCCGCAATCAGTTCCTCATAGCTGCGCGTGGCGGCAAGGCTGGCGAGATAGCTGGTATAGCCAAGGCAGGCGGGCGTCGGTTCGGTGGTTGCGACCATTTCGGGCGTTACGCCAAACAGGTTGAAATAGGACTGGTGCAAAACCTGTTCGACCTGCACGGCGACCTTGGCGCCATCCGAAAATTCCAGCCGCGCAGCCGCCGTTGGTGCGCGGGCGGCGGCGATCGCCAGAACGCGGGCATATTCGGCAAGATAGAGGCTGTCTTGCATGATGTAATGACGGAAGCTCTCGCCGGACAAGGTGCCGTCGGCGATTTCACGCAAAAAGGGTTGCGCGAGGATCGCGTTCCGCAGGGGCGCGGCATCGTCCCAGATCTTTGTGGTGAAGCTCATCCGGCCCTCCCTCAGAAACGATAGGTCGCGCTGGCACCGAACTGGCGGCCTGCGTTAATGGTGAAGCTGTCGAACGGTCCGTTCGGTCCGAGACCGAGCAGAAGCGGCAACTGCTGCTGTCCGAAGGCCGAAACCGCCCAGCGCCGGTCGAACAGATTCTTGGCCCAGACATCGATGGTCCATGCGCCGTGGCGCGCCGCCAGTCGTGCATCGACGGTGGTGTAACCGGGCGAATGCAGAATATTGTCGATCTCGAAATCGACGCGCGAGACATGGGACACATCAACGCGGGCATCGATGGTGGCCGGACCGACATTGCCCTGCCATGCGACGCCGCCGTTCAGCGTCCAGTCGGGCGCATTCGGCGTGCGCTTGCCGGCAAGGTCGAGGATCGCAGGCTCTCCGGCTTCGGGCGTCGGGTTCGGCGTGGTATAGCGGTCGACGCGGCTGCGGGTATAGGCAAGGCCGCCGTTCAGGCTGAGGCCCGCGCCAAGTTCGGCCTGCAATGATGCCTCCAGCCCCCGGACATTGACCTGCGGCACCGACAGCACCACGGAGTTGCCAAGGAAAACGGTGTTCTGGAAATTGTCGTAGTCGGTGACGAAGCCCGCGAGCGACAGGTTCACGCGGCCATCGGCGAGGCGGGCTTTCAGGCCGGTTTCAAGCGCCTTGGTGCGTTCGCTCGGAAAAACGGCTTGCCAGACGTCGCTGGCGCCAGGAAGCGGGTTGAAACCGCCGGCCTTGAAGCCGACTGCGCCTGTGACATAGGCGGTCAGGTCATCAGTCGGGCGCCATGCCAGCGACAGTTTCGGCTGCCATTTTTCAAAGGTCTGGGCGCGGGCGGCGACCAGTGCGCCGCTGGCAGTGCCGCCCGTGTCTTCCTTGCGGCGGTCGCGGTCGTAGCGCACGGCTGCCGTGACTTCGACGGTCGGCGTGATATCGACGCTCGCCTGTGCGAACAGGCCGATCTGGTTCGACCGGGTTTCGGCCCGCAACGCCTCGCCGCCGAACAGCAGCGGTCCGAAGTCGTCGGTGCGGTCGCGCTCCAGCCGCTGGAAGAAGGCGCCGACATGCCAGCGCAGACGCGTGTCATCGCGCGAGGTCAGGCGCAGTTCGCTGGTATAGGCCTTGATGTCGACTGGCTGGGCAATCGGCTGGATGCCGTCGGGGAAGGCGGGGACGCCGAAAAAGGTCAGCGGCTTGTCGTTGCGGAAATCCAGTTCCTCGACGAAATCCTTGTGATAGTCGTCATAGCCGGCGGTCCATGACAGACGGATGTCATCGCTCAGTTCGCTTTCAAGGGTGGCCTGCACGCCCCACCATTTGCGCGACGCGCGGCCTTCGAAATCGCCGAAGGGGTCGGTCAGCGCCGCACCCTTCAGGCGCCCGCCATAAAGCCCGGTGACATTGCCCGACGAGATATAGGCGGCGCCGCCTTCTTCATTGGCCCAGCCCGCGCGCAGTTTCAGCACGGTGGTGTCCGACAGTTCGGCGCGTGCCTTCACGCGCAGGTTGCGGCTGATGAAGCCATCGACCTTCTTGTCGAGGAAGCTGTTGCGGATGAAGCCGTCGCTGTTGCGGTAGGAACCGGCCACGCGCAGTTGCAGTTTCTCCGACACAGGTGCGTTCACGGCGCCATCGGCAGTCCAGGTGAAGCCGTTGCCAATGCCCACCGAGGCCTGACCGCCCCAGGTTTCGGAGGGGTCGTTGGTGACGATATTGATCACGCCCCCCGAAGCCGAGCGTCCGAACAGCGCGCCTTGCGGGCCTTTCAGTACTTCGACGCGCGCGAGATCATAGGTGCGGAGCGTGAACAGTTCGGAATCGGCCAGCGCCATGCCATCGACGATATAGGCGATGGATGGCGACTGGTTGCGATTGGTCGAGACACCGCGCACGGATATCAGATTTGTGCCGGGATCCTGATCGTTGATCATGAAGATGCCGGGGGTGGCGGCGATGATATCGTCGACCGTTGCCAGCTTGCGCGCGACAATGTCGGCGGTGCCAAAGGCTGTGATCGTGTCGGGAACGCGGATCTGCGCTTCGGCCCGACCACGCGCCGTCACGATGATCTGTTCGGATTCCGCTGTGTCGGCTTCGACGGCATGAGCAGCCGGGGCAACAAGCCCGCCAATGCCAAGCGCGAGCGCCAGACGCGAGACATGGGTATAGATAGAGTTCGGGTGCATGCGCATGGTCCCTATTCCTCCGCCGGTATGAACCGGATCAGGTTCGCGGGTTGGCCGATAAGACCATGCCCCTTGCATGATCCGTCGCGCCTCTCAGCCTTGGCAGCGCCAAGACACCCCGTGGGTTGATGATGAGCGGTCTGTTAGCCGCCGATGGAAAAGCCGTCAACTGCCGTCACCGGGACAATCTGCAACGCCGTGCTTGCACTTGGCGAGTAGCTGTGATTGGACAGGCGCATGACAAGCCGCACCCTTTTCGTGACCCGCTTTTACGAAGACGAAATTGGCGACGATGCGCTGATTGCCGGTCTGGAACACAGTTGTCGCACCTTGGTCGAGGATGACCGCGCCGGACGCACGTGGGCGAAAGGGCATGGCTATCAGGGCTATACCTCATATGCTTCGCTCGACGATCTGCCGCAGCGCGACCCGCTGTTCGCCGATCTCAAGCGCAAGATCGACAGCCATGTCCGCCGCTTTGCTGCCGAGACCTGCCTTGATCTTGGCGGTCGCAAGCCGAAGCTCGACAGTCTGTGGGTCAATGTCCTGAAACCGGGCGGCGGCCATACCGGTCACATCCATCCGCACAGCATCATTTCAGGCACGGTCTATGTTTGCGTGCCAGAAGGCGCGGGTCGGCTGAAACTGGAAGACCCGCGACTGCCGATGCTGATGGCGGCGCCATCCCGCACGGCGGATGCACCGGAGGAACTGCAACATTTCTTCTATGCTACGCCAAAGCAGGGCGGGATTTTCCTCTGGGAAAGCTGGCTGCGCCATGAGGTCGAGCCTAATCGCGCCAAGAGCGACCGTATCAGTGTCAGCTTCAATTACAGCTAGGGCCAGCCTGTGACGGCTTCGCGGCGCGGTGACGCGATATCGGCTTTTCTCGTCATGGACGTGATGGAGGCAGCCGCCCGGCTGGAACGCGGGGGTCGGCCTGTTTTTCATCTTGAGGTCGGGCAGCCATCAACGCCCGCGCCAGCGCTCGTGCGGGCAGCGGCAGCCCGCGCGCTTGAGGCCGACAAACTTGGCTATACAGTGGCGCAAGGCATACCGGCGCTGCGCGCACGCATCGCGCGCCATTATGCCGACACCCATGGCGTGACCATCGATCCTGCGCGCATTTTTGCAACGACCGGGTCGTCAGGGGCCTTTCTGCTCGCGTTTCTTGCAGCCTTCGACCCCGGTGCGCGTGTAGCTATCGCCGATCCCGGCTATCCTTGCTATCGCAATATCCTGTCGTCGCTGGGTATCGAGGTGGTGAGCGTGCCGTGCGGGCCGGACACGCACTATCAACTGACGGCGGACCTTGTCGCGGCGCTACCCGATATTCAGGGCGTGATCGTGGCCAGCCCGTCGAACCCGACCGGCAGCATCATCACAGCGCCCGCCATGCAGGCCCTGGCCGAGCTGTGTCATGCGCGCGGTATCCATCTGATTTCCGACGAAATCTATCATGGGCTGGAATATGGCACCGCAGCCGTAACGGCAGCGGCTTTCAGCGACCGCGCCATCATCATCAACAGCTTTTCCAAATATTTTTCGATGACCGGCTGGCGCATCGGCTGGATGGTCGTGCCGGAAACCTTGACCCGTGTCGTCGAGAAGCTGGCCCAGAATTATTTCATTTCAGCGCCGACGCTGGCGCAACATGCCGCGATCGCGGCGTTCGACGCCACCGCAGAACTGGATGGCCATGTCGCGCGCTATCGCCGGAACCGGGCGATCATTCTCGAAGCCCTGCCTGATATGGGTATTACCGAAATGGCGCCAGCAGACGGCGCATTCTATGTTTATGCTGATATCCGCCATCTGACAGATGACAGCGCGTCCTTTTGTGCGCGGCTGCTGGCGGACACTGGCGTTGCGATCACCCCAGGCACCGATTTCGATCCGGGGCGCGGGCGCCATATGGTGCGGCTGTCCTATGCCGGCGACAGTGACATGATTACCGAAGCGATGCAGCGGCTGGCAATCCATGTGCATGGGCTTGCCAGCCGCTGACCGCGACCCGTTGCCGGGGTTATTCCGCCATCTTGCGATCAAGCTCGGCGTGGATATGGCGCAGACGGGCTTCCTGATCGCTCCACAGCGGACCACGGAATCCGCGTGAACGCGCGCCCTTTTGCACATAAGGCAGCAGTTCCGAATCCTGATCCAGAACCTCGCCCAACTGCGGCGGTTCGCCAATGCCGGTGCGGGCGATTTCAGGCCGCGTTGCGCCGCTCAGATCGACTTCCGGCCCCAGACCCATCCATGCCGGCGCTGTATAGCCCGGTGCATCGATGTGCCGGTAAAGGATGCAGGTGTCGTAGGTGAAGCGGTTCGGATCGGTGGCGTGCGGGATGAAGCGGTGCAGGAACACGGCTTCTGGGTGGCAGCCGATCTGCGCGTTCGGGAACACGCTGTAGGGAATGGAATCGCTGAGCTGGCTGTCGGTAAAACGCTCGTAACGCAGGCCGTAGGCGTCTGACCGTGCGCGCTTGGCCTGCTGGATCGCCTGACGTGCATCCTGTGCGGAACCCTTGAACGTATCGGGGTCGATGCCTGCGTCGCGCAGCATCATTGCAATGCCCGGATTGATCGATTCCTGATCGCCAAAACGCGGGCTGGGCGTAGCGAACGGCACATATTGGCGAGAGTGCCCATTGGGATACAGGTCGATCTGCGTCCGGTCGCTCATCAGGCACTGGGTCTGTGGGTGGACGGCGTGCAGGTGATAGATTTCGGCAAAAGCGTCGACGCCGCCTTTCCAGTTCGCAGCCCATTCCGACTGGCGATGCTGGATGACATACATCTTGTCGATTTCGTAAAGTTCGAGATGGTCAAGCACCGGGCCAAGATATTCCCTGAGCGGCGGCACATCGTCCGACATGGCGATGAACACCAGCCCGGCGGCGACTTCGCAGCGCACCGATGTCAGATTATGGTCGTGGCACAGCACTTCGGGACGGAATGTTTCGCGGTCGGTGACCGATGCGATCTGGCCATCCAGTTCGAACTTCCAGCTGTGGAAGGGGCAGGAGAACTTGTCGAGCGAACCGAAGTCGCTCAGGACAAGCTGGCTGCCGCGGTGCGGGCAGACATTGTAATGGGCATGCACATCGCCATCGTCGCCACGGACGATGATGAAGGATTCCGGCCCGATGTTGAAGCGGAAGAAATCGCCCGGCTCGCGCACGTCCGATACGGGACCGGCGATCAGCCAGGAGCGCATGAACACCTTTTCCCATTCGCGCTTGGCGAAAGCGGGATCGTAATAGCGTTCGGGCGACGGACGCGCCGTGCCATCGTCGATCAGCGGTGCGGGCTTGTCGAACGGCTGCGGCGCGTTGCCATGAATGGCCCATTCGGGGAAATTATAGTTCAAGATGTCTCTCCCAAGGCATGAGGTGAGCGGCAGCGTCCCGAACGGACGTCTGTTGTGCGACGAAGTGTAAAACATGTTTTCGTTTTGGGGAAGATGGATTCTTTGCACGCGGTGCGTATAAGGTCGCCACGTCAGACAGCATGAAGGGACGTAAACTGGGCGCGACAGCGGAAAAGGTGCGGGGGCGCCAGAGTTATTCCAGCCCGCTGATGCAGGAGCGGCGCGACCGTATCCTTCAGGAGGCGCGTGCCCTGCTGGGCGAGCAGGGGCCGGGTGGATTCAATATTCGCGAGCTGAGCCGGCGGGCAGGTGTGTCGTCGCGGACGCTTTATCATGCCTTTGGCGATCGCGAAGGCATATTGGGCCACGCTGTCGCGGCGCATATCGAAGAATTGCGGGGCGCCTGGGCCGTATCGCCACTGGGCGACGATATCGATGCCATCCTCATGGAATATGACCGGGTCGCGGATGAGATCCACCGGACGGCGGCCTATACGCGCACGCTGGTCGAACTTTTTTACTCGCTCAACCCCTTGCCATTGGCGCTTGAGTCGATCCGGGCGCTTCCGGCCAACCGCATGATCCGCTGGCTGGCGCAGGCGCCTGCCAGCGGTCTTCTGCCTGATCTCGATCATGCGCGCGCGGTCGAACAGCATGTCGGACTGGAACTGGCCGCCATTCATCGCTGGGCGGTCGGGCAGGTGGGGGCGACGCGGCTGGCGGATGAGATGCGCGCGGGCTTTTTGACGATGCTGCTTGCGATCACGCGCGGCACCCTGCGTGACGACATCGTCCCGCGTCACACAGGCTTGATGGCCCGCCTTAGGGAATGCCTCGATTAAACAGTGAAAACGAACCGAAACTGGCGGAAATAGCGTTTGCTGCTGCGGTCAGGCGTGTTTACGATGCGCTAGAACTCGGCTTGTGGCATCGCAGGTGTGGACATGGAACGGCGACCGGTACGAAGCAAATCGACGGATGTTGTCGCACTGCATCAAAAAATGAGCGGACAGATCCCTTTGCTAAAAACGCCTGATGAAGCACCTGTTCCATCTGAGTACATGCTTCAATTGACCGATGCCGAGCTTGAGTCGTTTCCTGCGCTGCCGATTTTTTGAAAGCATTGCCGTCGTGCTGTGAACATTTTTGTCGCTGGCTGTCAGCGATGAAATCAATTTGCCTCGTATTCCTGTTTATGTGACCTTCGTATCGCAGGGCAGCCACTGCCTCGTGAGCAGACATAACGGAGGACGAGATGAACGAGCCAATGGAAACGGGCAAATGCCCGGTGATGCATGGCGGCAATACGACCATGGGATCAGACGCGATGGCGTGGTGGCCCAAAGCGCTCAACCTCGACATCCTCCACCAGCACGACACCAAGACCAACCCGCTTGGACCCGATTTCAATTATCGCGAAGCGCTGAAGACACTTGATGTCGCGGCGTTGAAGCGC
>CAZWMK010000018.1:0-7164 GCA_964635065.1 uncultured Sphingomonadaceae bacterium
CGTCGGGGAGTAGCGCAGCCTGGTAGCGCATCTGCTTTGGGAGCAGAGGGTCGCAGGTTCGAATCCTGTCTCCCCGACCATCCCTCCCCCAGCCTCTATGGAACTCACACCGCTCGGTCTGACGCTGACTGTGCGCGTGCCCTCCCCTGCGCGGTCGTGACCGCAACGTGCGGTCAGAAATAATTTACTTACACATAGATAATTCATATTAATTTTATGAATAAATATTCATTTTGGTTCAAAATATAAGTCAATAATTATATCAAATTGTAATTTTTGAATATATATTGTTGCAAATATGTGACACATTTACCCTCAAATTCTCATTTTCTCTGCTCCACTCTTTTAGATAAATCACGACAATCTATATTGGAAATGGCTTGATCGTGTTTTTATCAAGCCTGTAAGTGTTGAGTTTAGGAGATAGAGATGAAGAAGTTTATTGCCACCGCGATCGCGTCGTTCGCTCTTGCCGCTTCGGCACAGGCCGCCGACTTCAACGGCCCGTTCATTGGCGCCGGTCTGACGCTGGACAATATTCAGGGTTCTGGCGCTCTTGAAGGCAATGGCATTTCGGGTGTCGGCGCCAATATTTTCGCCGGCTACGACCTCCCCGTCTCCGAACGTTTCTTTGCTGGCGTCGAAGCCAATGCCGACCTCTACACGGCTGACGCGCCGGGCGTCGAAGCCAAGTGGGGCTGGAGCCTTTCAGGCCGCGTCGGCACCAAGCTTAACGACAGCACCGGCCTTTATGCCCGCGTCGGCTATGCGCGCGGCAAGACCAGCGCTGGCGGCTTCAGCGAATGGAGCGATGCCGTCCGTTATGGCGCAGGCATCGAAACCGGCCTGACCCAGAATGTTCGCCTGCGTGCTGAATTCACGCAGTTCAACTATGAGGACAGCCTGATCAACAATCAGGGCAACGTCGCGCTCGTCTACAGCTTCTGATTGCCACAGCATTCAGACTGACAAATAATTAGAGGAAGGAGCCTGAAAACGGCTCCTTCCTTTCTTGTATCAGCATCATGCGCCCCCCGATATCGGTTGCCTGTCAGACGCATGGCAGGCTATCCTGTCAATATGGGCATCCTGAACTGGCTTGCATATCTGACCGCCGTCATCATCTCTCTGGGCGAAATCGCTCGCTTTGGGGGACAGCCGCGATTCATTCCGATGGCGCTTGACGAATTATTGGTGGCAGCGGCCCTGACATGGGCCGCATGGCGCGCCCCGCGCGACGGCACATGCTGGCATGTTGCGGCATGGGGCGCTTTTTCCGGCCTCGTGCTGGTGCTGCTGGTCGAGACCGCCGACCATATGCTCCACGGCCCTGGAAAACAGGCAGGCACATTTTACCTGATCGCCCTTGGCACCATGCTTGCCTTGGGCCTGTGGGCTGTCCGCCGCGCACTGCGACTGTTGCAAAACAGCCCCGACCGTTGATTTCACGCCTACGGGTTCAAGATTTGGTGGGCCCGGCAGGATTCGAACCCGCAACCAAGCCGTTATGAGCGGCCAGCTCTACCCTTGAGCTACAGGCCCCACCGCGACATGCCAAAGCGGGTTAGCGTGTCGCGTCAACCGCCGCAAGCACCTCTTCGACCGTCGCAGGCTCGACACCCGCCTTGGCCAGTTTGTTGAGCACACCATCCCACCATTGGTAAAAGCGCTTGAGATCCGCCTGGTCGCGGACATAGGGGGTATGACCCGGCTCGACCGATGGCGAATGGAAGGAGATGCTGAACAATCGGCAGTCCCGGTCCAGCAACACGTCGATCGCCGCCAGCGCTTCGTCCAGCGGTATGCCTTCTGGTGTCAGGGCCACGCGATTCAGCAGACGCAGTCGCGCCAGCAGCCCCTGAAGGTGCGGTATGCGCGCCGCCCGATTATAGGCGCCTTCGCCAAGATAACGGAATGCACCGATGAAAGCCGATGTCAGCGGCACTTCGACCAGACGTTTTTCCGGCCCTGTCCAGTAAGGCGCCATGCCGATGCCGGCAAAATCCGGCCCGCCCTCGTCGCCATAGCCAAACAAGGGCCGCACCGAGACATCCATGCGATAGCCCAGCATGTCGAGCAGCGCCTCGGTATTCGGGCCGATGCCATAACGCCCCGCACGATAAACGACCGGACGCGTGCCGAAGCTTTCTTCCAGCTTTTCGGTCAGCGCCCGAAGCTTCGCCAGTTCAAGATCACGAGGCAAATTGCCGGGAAAACTGTTGAACGGTGCCACCTCTTCGGTAAAGGGCGGATTGACCCATGGGTGCAGCTGCGCGCCGATGGTACATTCGCCCGCATCGAGAAACGATTTCAGCACGGCGATACTCGAAGGCGCAGACGCCACCGGGTAATCAATGAGGTAAGCGGGCTTCAGGCCAAAGCTGCGCAGTTGTCGATGCACGATTGGCAGGCTGCGCACGGTTTCAACGGATGTCGCATCCCGCCTTTTGGGCTGCGCCCAGTCAAACTCTTCTTCGGTATCGACAAAAATGATCGCACGGCGACCAAAGCTCTCCGGCAAGTCGATGTAGTGAGAAGCGGGCGGCGCGAACATGGATCATGAATATGACATGCAGGAAGTAAATAAAAGCTATTCAGATGGTTAATCCGCCGCGCGGCAGAATGGGGCCCCCGGATGCAAGGGGAGGGAGGGGAGAACAACCGGGGGCCCGCAGCGAAATCCATGGGGAGGGTTTCACGTTGCATGTTGCTGCGGTGCAGCAACAGCTTTGATATGGACCCTGCCCTCAGAATTGTGAAGCATTGATGACTGTCTATCAGCCATGCATATTTTGCATGACTACGCCAGCCCCCCCTCGCCGCGCCCTTTGGTCAGGTGGCGCCGTCCAGCGCCTGCTGTGTCATACGCGCAATCAGGAAATCACGGAACACTCTCACGCGAATGGATTCCCGCAATTCGGGCGGATAGACAAAATAGGTCCGGAAAATCGGCCCCTGCACGTCAGGCAGGATCGCCACGACATTTTTCGACATGCCGATGACATAATTGGGCAGTGCGGCAAGGCCAACCCCGGATTCAACCGCTTGCAGCAGTCCGAAGATATTATTGACAGCAAGCGCCGGCACACGCGGCGCGCCACTATGGCCGACATCGAGAATCCAGTTGACGCTGCGGATCGATGCAGGCGCCATGGGGCCATAGGTTACCAGCCGGTGATGATCGAGTTCTTCGACGGTTTTGGGCGTACCATAGCGTTCGAGATAACCCGGGGCCGCACAGATGCGATAGCGCACAGGGGCCATTTGCTTCTGGATCAGGTCGGACTGGTGCGGCGGATGGAAACGAATGGCGACATCCGCCTCGCGACGCGACAGATCGACATCTTCGTCAGACAACATAAGTTCGATGCGGATGTCGGGATATTGATCGAGAAAATCGCGCATGTGACGCACCAGCCACGTCGAACCAAAACTGACCGTAGTGGTGACACGGATTTCCCCGCTCGGCCGGTCGCGCGAGGATTCAATCGACTGTTGCGTCCGCTCCAGCCGCTCGCTCATGTCGGCAGTGGCTGTGTGCAGCTGTTCGCCTTCATGCGTCATGGCAAGGCCACGGGCATGACGGTGGAATAATTTGGCCCCCAGCGTCTGTTCAAGTCCCTGGATCTGACGGGAAAGCGCAGGCTGGCTCATGCCCAGTCTGCGCGCGGCCTCGGTCAGGCTGCCCGCCTCGGCAACCATATGAAAAAGCCGCAATTTTTCCCAGTCGAGAACCATGATCAGCCGGCGGCCGGTCCGTCTGCGTAACCAGCCGCATGATGGGCCAGGAAGCGCTCGGCTTCGAGCGCGGCCATGCAGCCCATGCCAGCTGCCGTCACGGCCTGACGATAGAGCTTGTCCTTGACGTCGCCGGCGGCAAAGACGCCCGGCACCGATGTTGCTGTCGAATCGGGAGCGGTCACCACATAGCCTTCGGCATCGATGTCGATCTGGCCCTGGAACAGCGCGGTGGCCGGATCGTGGCCGATGGCGATGAACAGCCCGTCGAGCGCAACTTCGCGCGCGCCGCCATCGCGGGTATCGCGCAGGCGGACGCCGGTGACGCTCAGCGGTTCGTCATTGCCGAGAACCTCGGCCACTTCGCTGAACCACAGTGCTTCGACCTTGGGATTGGCGAGCAGGCGCTGTTGATTGACCTTGTCTGCGCGAAGTTCGCCGCGGCGGTGGATGAGATAGACCTTGGTGGCAAAATTGGTCAGGAAAAGCGCTTCTTCCACAGCGCTGTTGCCGCCGCCGACAACCCCGACGACCTTGCCGCGGTAGAAAAAGCCATCGCACGTCGCACAGGCGGAAACGCCAAAGCCACGGAATTTCATTTCGCTATCCATGCCAAGCCAGCGCGCCTGCGCGCCGGTGGCGATGACCAGCGTATCGCCGGTATAACGCACTCCTGAATCGCCCATGGCAACGAAGGGCCGCTGCGACAGATCAACAGAGACAATCAGGTCATCGATGATGTCAGCACCGACATGGGCTGCCTGATCTGCCATTTTCTGCATCAGGTCCGGGCCCATGATCGCTGTTTCGCCGGGCCAGTTTTCGACATCGGTTGTGATCGTCAGCTGGCCGCCCGGCTGCAGACCGCGAACGATCACCGGGTTAAGCGCCGCACGCGCGGCATAGACTGCGGCGGTGTAACCGGCCGGTCCCGAACCGATGATCAGAACGCGGCTATGCTTGACAGTCGACATGAAAACACTCCGGCAAGAATCTGGCGCCCTCTATATACAGGCTCCCGCATGCTTTACGATGCCTGCGTGGCGGCGACCAGTGCCGGAATGCGAATGACAAACTGCCGCGGCTCGATCAGGAAAGCTGCCCCCATCGCACCACACAGCTGGCGGACGAAACGCAGGCTGAAACCCAAACCCAATATGGGCGAGTCCGTCATGTCCCTGGCCATGCGGTGCGGATCGAACAGCCTGTCGGAACTGAGATCGGCCAGCGCCTCCGGGCGCGAGAGTTGAATGCGCAGCCAGTCGCCGCTCTCCGCACGCACCGAAAGCCAGAGAATCTCCCCTGCCCGGCCATTGGCGACAACACCCGCCAGAAGCCGCGCCAGCGTGCGCTCCACAAGGCTGCGATCCGTCCAGACATGGGGCAGGCCCGGCGCCAGCGACATATCAAGAATGATGCCGCGCTTTTGCGCCAGCTGCTGATAGGGCACGCAGGCGCTGCGCACCGCATCGGCGATGTCGATCTCGTCATAAACGACAGAAAAACGCCCCTTTGCGATACGCGCTGTATCGGTCAGATCATCGAGCGCGGACATCAGCTTTTGACTGTTCGCAATAATGGCGCGGGCGCGGTCCCGATATTCGGGCGCCGCATGCCCCAGCACTTCGCCATCGATCATCTGGGCAAAACCGAGAATGGCATTCAGCGGTGTCCGCACTTCATGCGCCATGGACGACAGTTTTTCAAAGGAAGCGCCCGTCCCGAACAGACCGACATGGCCCGGCTGGACGCGCACCGCCCTCGGTTCCGTCGCCCGCGCCGTTCCACGATAACCCGAAAAACGTCCGTCTGCCGGGTCGAACAAGGGTACCGCAGACAGCTTCCAAACCCCGCGCAGCGCCGCCAACCCGTCGAACGTCAGAACCCGGTCGCGAAACGCCGTATGGCGCACCATCATGGCGTCGAGCTCGGAGGCGGAGGCGCCGGCAATGTCTCCGAAATGGGTGCCGACGACATCGCGGGCGGCATCGGTTGCCGCAACCAGTCGCCCGCCAGCGTCGGTTTCCCAGCCCCAGTCGATCAGTCGTGCATCCTGCGCCTTGTCCGGCCCGGCTGCAACGGCGGGGCGGGCTGGGGCCACGTCAGACCGTTTGCCGATCGCGGACCCGGCAATGGGGACGAGAGGCGAACGCCGTTCTGCCTCACCCATGTCCGCGACCCTGACTGCGGGCGTGTCCGCGGGCACCCCTGCCTCTGCCTCTGCCTCTGCCTCTGCCGATGCCTCGGCCGCCAGACGCGACCGGTAGCGCCGGATACGGTCGAGCAGGTCCTGCAGCTGATTGGCTGCAGCCAGGACAGTGGGGTGGCCGCTTTCCATGGGCGGTCCGTCCGGCACCGACGCAGATGGAGCATGGGCCAGTTCGGGCGCCGGCGTGAAGAGCGTGGCAACCTGACGCGGTCCGTCGAGCAGAATGGCCGCCGGCCCCATGGCCGAGAGCGCAGCCTGCGCGGCTTCGGGCAGATCGCGCCGTTCCTTGAGCAGCGCGCGCGCCGGCGGCGGCAGAAGCGGCACAAGCTGCGTCCATTCCGCATCGTCCATTTCAGCCCGCTGCAAAAGCGGCGCCAGTTCGGTGGGCGACGCGTGCGCGAAATGGACCAATATGTCGAAATTGACGGGGCGCCCGACGAGCGCAGCCAGTGCCGTTTGCCGCATGGCGTAATCACATTCGCCAGACAGTTTCGCCAGTGCCGCACGCGCACGGCTGATCAGCAGGTCCCTGGCATCGTGCAGGGCACCGTCGGCCAGCATGTCAACCAGTTGCAGATAGGCAGCCACGCGCGCTGCCCTCGCCGGTGCTTCGGCAAGGGCCAATATGGTCAAAAGCCTGTCGTCTATTCGCATGGCATGGCGTCTATATCCCCGCTTTGCATCGCATAGCCATGGTTAACAGCACCTTGCCGGCGGCTCAGATAAAGAGAATTGCACGGCGCGGTAATATTATTATAAAATGGAAGCGATAAACGTTATACGGTTACCCACCATGCCAACGCCACGCCAGCATATGATCGACGAAACTGACCGCATCCTTTTGCAAAACCTGCAAAAGGACGGGCGCATGACCAATGTCGAACTGGCAGCACGGGCCGGCCTTACCGCGCCGCCCTGCCTGCGCCGGGTACGCGCGCTGGAGGAGGCGGGCGTCATTCGCGGCTATCATGCCGATCTCGATGCCGAAGCGCTGGGCTATGGCATCACGGTCTTTGCGC
Organism: uncultured Sphingomonadaceae bacterium; assembly: GCA_964635065.1. Classification (GTDB taxonomy): domain Bacteria; phylum Pseudomonadota; class Alphaproteobacteria; order Sphingomonadales; family Sphingomonadaceae; genus CAZWMK01. Next base: position 6,967 of record CAZWMK010000018.1, read on the forward strand.
TGGTCAGCCTGCGCAGTCAGGCCGAGGCGGACCTGTGCGCCTTTGAAGAGCATGTTGCCCGCCTGCCCAATGTCCGCGAATGTCACATGCTGAATGGCGAAATCGACTTCATCCTGAAGATCGTTGCGCATGACCTGCAGGCTTTCCAGCGCTTTCTGACCAGCGAACTGACGACTGCGCCCAATGTCGCCAGCGTCA
>CAZWMK010000018.1:7174-27588 GCA_964635065.1 uncultured Sphingomonadaceae bacterium
CTCGCTGACCATCCGCACATCAAAGCATGAGCCGGGCATCCCCGTCGATGTATGACCGAGGCCCCCGCTGTCCGCAGGGAAAAGGACGGTGGCACGAAACAAAAGCTCGGCTATAGCCCCTCTATGACGGCCATCCGCATCACCCGTGCGATCAGTATCGACAGCGACGAGCTGCACGAGAGCTTTGCGCGCGCATCCGGACCGGGCGGCCAGCATGTCAACACCACCGACAGCGCCGTCATCCTGCGTTTCGACGTCGCAAACTCGCCTTCGCTGCCGGATGTCGTCAAATACAGGCTCTGTGCCATCGCCGGCGCGCGCCTGACCCGTGAAGGTGTGCTGGTGCTGCGCAGCGAAGGGGCTCGTTCGCAGCTGGTCAACCGGCAGGAGGTCCGTGAGCGACTTTTCGAAATGATCCGCGCGGCCCTCATCGTCCCGAAAGTCCGGCGCGCCACAAAGCCGACGAAATCCTCGCAAAAACGGCGCATCGAAGGCAAGCAGAAGCGCGGATCGGTCAAGGCGTTGCGCGGCAAGCCGCGCAACGACTAGGCCCGCTCAGGCTTCGGGCGGTGTGATCATCACCCGTTCACGCACGACCAGCACGGCGGGCACATCCCAGCCTTCAGGCAGCCGGCGGGCTGCCCATGCAGCGGCCAACGCAGCTTCGTCAGGCCACCAGGAACATTCGAAACCGTGGAATCCCGAAGGATCGACGCTTTCGCCCTCCGGGGGCAGGATCGTGTAACGTGTCAGCCGTTCGGGTACGGCACCAGGCATCAGCAGCGGTGCCGCATCGCCTGCCCACGCGCGGTCATAGGCTGCTGCCGCCGTCGCCTCTGCCGGGCGACGCAAGAACAGCATCAGCTTCACAAGACCATTGACCGCAGCAAGTCCAGGCCCCGGCTGGATCACGCGCTCGACGCTGGCAAAACCGGCAAACGGCACCCCGACGAACTTTGGCGTATCTTCCTGAATGGCATGCTGGAAACCGTCAGACGCCACCATCTCGGCGAAGGCTTGCGCATCGGTGCACCAGAATTCCGGCGCACCGTCATAATCCGACACCAGCCCGGCAGGCGGATTGTCCAGCCGGTGGTTCTGAATGTAACCGATCAAAGGACCGGGCGGCGCATAGGGCGCCAGCATCGCGCCGTGCACGTCGTGCCAGTAACGCGAAAAATCCTCATAACTCATGCCAGACCGGCGGTTGATGATGGCCGTAAAACGAAACACAGCGCCCTCCCCCTTGTTATCGTCATATCCTAGCCGCGCCATGCGGGCGCGTCATGCTCAGAAAAACTTGCCCGGCACCACGGGATGCGTGCTCGACAGACCGCCATCGACCGGGATCGCCTGCCCGTTGACATAGCTTGCCATGTCGGACGCCAGAAACAGGGCGACTTCGGCGACTTCGGCCGGCGTTGCGGCCCGCCGCAGCGGGTTCAGCTGGCCTAGCTTGTGACTTGATCCGCGCGCGCGGGCGCGGTCGAAGACATCTTGTGTCATGCCGGTTTCCGTCAGGCCGGGACACAGCGCGTTGACACGCACGCCCGTGCCACCCAACTGGTTTGCCGCCGTCTGCACCATCGAGATCGCGCTGGCCTTGCTCGCACTGTAGGGCATGCCCCCGGCACCGGAACGCAGCCCCGCAACCGATGCCGTCGCGATAATCGACCCCCGCCCCTGCGGCATCATCATGCGCGCGGCGGCCTGCATGGTCAAAAATGTGCCCAGCACATTCACGCGCAACACTCGTTCCCAGTGCGCGGGCGTCAGATCGAGAAACGGCGTCAGATCGCCCAGAATGCCGGCATTGGCGAAGGCCACGTCCAGCCCTGCCTCCGCCTGCGCGAGGGCATGCGCCAGCACCGCGCCATCGGTCACATCGCCGACGACAACGGCATGGCCCGTTCCCGTCAAACTGGCGTGCGTTTCAATGACGGCATCATCAAGATCGACAAGAACGAGCCGCGCACCGGCATCGGCGAAACGCTGTGCTGCCGCACGGCCAATGCCGCTGGCAGCTCCCGTCACCAATGCCGTCCGGCCTGCCAATAATGCCATGTCACATCCTTTATCCGATGATCTGTCACAAACCATGTCGCGCACCATCCGGCGTTCGGCAAGTGACCTTTCCCATCATGGCAAATGGAATTGTTGCAGCATTGATGTCTCACAGGCATGAATGGCCTCGACGACATGCGTTCACATGGAGCCAACGAGCATGGCAGATCATCCCCTTGCCGAATATCCATGGTTAGCCAGACTGCGCGACAGGGTGATGCCCTCTCTTCTTGCCATGCGGCATCAGATCGACAGGACGGGCCTTTTCCCCGATCTCAAGGGCGAATCCGGAAGCAAGCTGCGGCACAGCGTCATGGAGGAGGGGCAACTCAGCAAATCCTACATGCTGATGAGCGCGCTTTCGGCAGGGATTGCGACTCTTGGCCTGTTGCAGTCATCAACGGCTGTGGTCATCGGCGCCATGCTGATCTCGCCGCTGATGGGACCAATCGCCATGTTGGGCTTTGGCTTCGCCTCGCTTGACGGCCACCAGATCCGCGCTTCGGTCAAAGTCATTGCCATTGGTGCCCTCATCGGCATCCTGACCGGCATCCTCCTGACCTGGCTCAGCCCGATCCGAAACGCCACACCCGAAATCATCGCCCGCACCGAACCGACGCTGCTCGATCTGGCCGTCGCTTTCTTCTCTGGCATGGCGGGCGCTTATGCGACGGTGCAGCAAAAGGGCGTGACCGCCATCGGCGTTGCCATCGCCACTGCCTTGATGCCGCCGCTCGCCACCGTTGGCTATGGCATCGGCGTCGGCAACATGGCGTTCACCCTGGGCGCATTCCTGTTGTTCCTGACCAACCTTGCCGCCATTGCCTTTTCCTTCGCGCTGGTCGCCCGCCTCAGCGGTGCTGCGCGACCAATGGCGCGGGTCGAAATCACACCGCGCTACGTCATCGCCGGGCTGGTGGCGTTCACGGCACTGGCGACGCCGCTTGGCGTGACCTTGTACCGGGTGACGACCGAGGCAAAGGCACAGGCCACTGTGCGGCGCCTGCTGGCATCCGAACTCAATCTCCGTTCGGCCAATATTGCGCAGCTCGACGTCAGATGGTCGCTCTATGAACAACCTTCCGTCGATGCTGTCGTCGTGTCACCGCGCTATGTCAGCGATGCAGAACAGCGGCTGCGACGCAAGCTCGAGGCGGAATGGGGCGAAGAACCGCGAATCAGCCTGCAACAGGTGGTCGCTGCTGATATCGAGTCGCAGACACAGGCCATCGTCTCGGCCGCAGTCGAACGCTCAGCCGCCGGCATCGCACGCGACGTGCCACCACTCAGCGCCATTCACGCGGCCATGGGGCTTCCGACGCAAGCTGTCTGGACAAACCGCACCGAACGCATGGTGCATGTCGTGCCTTTTGCTGCCGATGGCTGGACACTGTCTGATTATCGCGCGATCGAACAAAGTGCCTCTGATGCAGGCGATGGCTGGCAAGTGCGCGTCGTGCCGCCTGTCGTGCCGCGACTGACTCTCCCGCTCATACTGACCAATGCCCCGCCAGAGCAGGCAGACATGCTACGAGACAGCATCTGGGCGCTAAGCCGCTGGAATGTTCAGGGCATCCGCGTTGCCGGGACAGTCAACGGCAACAACACTTATGAGGATCAGGCCAAAGCCATGGCCATCGCCCGCTTCGTCGTCTCCGAACTGACACAGGCTGGCGTGATGGCAACGGCGGTTCTTGCCCCCGCGACCGATGCGCCCGCCCCTGTCGAAGGCGAGAACACCGAAGCGGACAGCGCGGAAACGCCGCCTTTTTCAGGTGTCGAGATCGAAGTTGTCCGTGCCCCCGTCAGCGCCCCGACGCCAGCACAGGCACCGGCTCAGGCACCAGCGCAACAGGCTCCCGCCCCCGGATCCGGGGGCTAAATCTAGGTCAGGTTCGGTCTGCTGCGATGCCGCTCGCGCATCCAGAGGAACAAGGGCAGACCGGACGACACCCCGAAAATGGCGCATGCGACAATCGGGCGCCAAAGTCCGGCGATCCCGCAACGCCGGCCTTCAATCAGGATAAAGGCAAGCAGCGCAAACGCCGCGACAATGACGTCCCAGCCAAAATAGGCGCCCACAGGGTTTGAAAAGAGGTCAGCATAAAATAATCTGACATCAAGGCCATTCTCTACCAGCCATGGCCAGAATGCCGAGATAGGCAGGATCGTCCCGATCACTGCCAGTCCCAGATAAAGACGCTCTGCTTTCATGCGCCCCCCCCCCCCTGCAAGACAGACGATCCCTGGAGGCCATGGCGAAACATGGCCTCAACGCACGCACCGCAACAGGCCAAACTGGAATTGACGAAAAAACGCAGACAGGACGCATGCCGAGCGCCTGATTGAATATGGTGCCGAGTGTCGGACTCGAACCGACGACCTACCGCTTACAAGGCGGTTGCTCTACCAGCTGAGCTAACTCGGCCGCGCTTGGGTTTCGCCTAGCGCAGTGATCCCGACACGTAAAGGGTGGAGATGCCAGAACCTGCCGCTTTGATGCTTTTGGGGAGGGATTGCAGCGGGTTCACATTCGGCATCGCCACCCTCTGGTGCGGCGGCCGGGAGCCACGAAGGCTTCCGACCGCCGCGCTTTATCGGAACGATCAACCGTGCGAACCAAGCGAAGGCTTGTCCTCGCCGCGGGTTTTCCACAACGACCAGGCCACGCCCGTGCCAAGTATGGCAAGGGTGATGCCAAGCGAGACAGCCGGCGGGATTTTTGCCAGACCCAGTGCGTCGGCCAGGAAGATCTTCGAACCGATGAAGACCAGAAGCAGGCTGAGCGCATATTTCAGATAGTGGAATCGGGCAATGATCGCAGCCAGCGCGAAATACAGCGCGCGCAGGCCAAGGATTGCAAAGATGTTCGACGTGTAGACCAGGAACGGATCGGTGGTGATGGCGAAGATCGCGGGGACCGAATCGACCGCGAAGATGATGTCTGCCATCTCGACCATGATCAGCGTCAGAAAGAGCGGGGTCATGAACCACACCATCCTGCCCGTACGCGCATCCCGCGCCTTCACGAAGAAATCATGGCCGTGCAGCGTATCTGTCACACGGCAGTGCCGCCGGATCCAGGCCAGTACCGGTGAAGAACCGATGTCATATTCAGCCTCGGCTGTCCGCCACATCTTGATGCCGGTGAGGATCAGGAAGGCGGCGAAAATATAGAGCACCCAGCTGAATTCGGAGACGAGCGCCGCCCCCACGCCAATCATGATGGCGCGCAGCACGATGACGCCCAGAATGCCCCAGAACAAAACCCGGTGCTGGTAGATTCTGGGAATGGCGAAATAGGAGAAAATCATTGCGATGACGAAGACATTGTCCATCGCCAGGCTTTTTTCGACGACGAAGCCGGTGACATAGGCCAGCGCCGCAGCCTCTCCAAGCTGCCACCACACCCAGCCGCCAAAGGCGAGGCCAAGGCTGATGTAAAAAGCGGAAAGCGCGAGGCTCTCACGCACGCCGATTTCGTGATCCGTGCGATGAAACACGCCAAGGTCAAGCGCCAGAAGCGCGATGACAACGGCCATGAAGCCCAGCCACATCCACAGCGGCTTGCCCAGCCAGATCAGGTCAAGGAGTTCCATGAATCCCCCCTGGCTCAGGCCGCGACCGGCGCAGTGGCCGCAAAGCGGGTCGCCAGCCTGTACTGAACGACAAGCTTCAGCTTCTTCAACCGCAGCAGGCGCATGCCGCTCGGCCTGTGCCGCGAAAGTTCGTGACGGATGGCATCGTCAAGACGATGCAAAATCAGATGTAACCGAAACAGGACATGAGACATGGCCGCTCTCCAATCGATGATGTTGGCATCGATCGGGCAACCCGGATGAAGTGGCGTCTGCTACGCATGGACCCTGCACCGAGCTTGCCCGATGCGGTCCGACATCACGGCAATCAAAAGATCACACCGTCAGAGGGGCCCGGCCCGCATCCTGCACGTAAAAACGGACAGCCCTGCCTTCAAGGGGTTGAAGCGAAAAATTTTCAGCCCAAGTCAACCGCGAAATCCGCGGCAGCCGCCACAGCCGCCGCCTGGCCAGCCGCATTGCCAAGGGATAGGGCTGTCATGACGAGGGTGACCTTCATGCCCCGCGCCAGTTCCGCCACATCGATCCGGCCCGCTGCCCAATCCCCGGTCAGCCCCCACTGGGTGTTGGCGAACCCCCGCTCGACATCGTCACGTGGCAACAATGCCAGCCGCGCGGCATCGGCTTCGTCCGAACGCAGCCAGGCATTCAGGATCATCACCGGCATGGCGCGCAGCGAGGCGACAATCTTGGGATTGGTGCGCGGCGAAAAATACATCATCACTCCGGTGCGCGACCAGCCCGGCACCTTTGCGATTTCTTCGGCCACGGCGTCGATCATCGCCAGCGCCTCGGCCAGTCGCAGCGCCTCGCCCTTTTGCACGAATGTCTCGGCAAACAGTGATCGGTAATGCACGGCCACCGCCTGCGCCACCACGCCGTCACGGTCGTTGAAGGCGTTGTAGATCGTCCGGGTGGCGACACCGGCGCGCGTGGCCAGTTCGGTCAGGCTGAAATCATCGCCTTCGCGCTCAGCGATCAGTTGCCATGCTTCGGCCAATATGCGGTCGCGGCGCTGGTCGAAGGTACGCGCGTAGGGGCGCTTGCGTTTCTGCGCAGCTTCGGCTCTGGCAGCAACGACAGTCATCGGCGGCCTTTCATCGGGGTATAGAGGACGGCCGGTTTGGCAATGCCGGCCGCCTAGGTCAACAACTGTTACAAATAACATGCTGTATTTGCATTGTCCTGCAATTTTAATTGACAGTGCGCGCCACGCACAGGCAGTTTTGTCGGCATATGACGGGCTGTGCCGGATGGACATGCCGGACGTTCCCGCTTGGGAGGATGCGAGATGAAAGCTGCAACAGCGGCGGCGATTGCCGACAGAATCCAGTATGAACTGAACCGGGATTTCCACCCCGAAGGCGTCCCTACCCTGCCCGAAATTCCGGGTGGTCGCTATACGAGCGAAGAATTCTACCAGCTGGAAACGGAACATATCTGGGGCAAGAGCTGGCTTGTCGCCGGTCGGGCCGAGGAAATTCCCCAGCGCGGCAATTACATGCTGTTCGAACGCGTTGGAAAATCGGTGATCATCACGCGCGGCGCCGATGGCGAAATCCGCGCTTTCCATAACACATGCCGCCATCGCGGCGCGCCGATCGCAACCGAATGCAAGGGCAAATCGAACCTGCTGGTCTGCCGCTATCACAGCTGGTCTTACGATCTTGAAGGCCGCCTGATCCGCGTACCGGAAGAACATGATTTCGGCGATTTCGACAAAGCAGCGCGCGGCCTTCTGCCTGTCCGCTGCGAAATCTGGGGCGGCTGGATCTTCGTCAATTTCGACCCTGACGCAAAGCCGCTCATCGAAGACCTTGGCCAGCTCGTCGAGGATCTGGCGCCGATGGACATGGCCAATCTGCGCGTGAAAGGCCGGTTGCACTACAAGATCAGCTGCAACTGGAAGGCTGCACTCGATGCCTTCCTCGAAGCCTATCATGTGAAATCCATCCATCCGCAGACGGTTGCCGTTCTGCTCGATGGCAAGGGCACGGCGATTTCGATGTTCAAGGGCGGCCACACGCGCATGGCGTTGCCGAAGAAGCTGAACGCCACCGGCGGCACCTGGGGCACCGACGATGTCGAACGCTATGATATCGAAAGCGTGCCGCCCGTATTCCGCGAAAACAACTGCGCCTATGGCGTGTTTCCGAACTTCGTCTCGCCGTTCGATTCCGGCGGTTTTCCTTTCGTCACCTTCTGGCCGACCGGCCTTGGCACCTGCGAGTGCGAACTGATCTTCGTCGGCGCCGGTCCTGAAGAGGATACGGCGGAAAGCTCGGAATACTGGAAAACCTTTGTCGCCAATTACGACAAGATCCAGATGGAGGATTTCCAGTTTCTCGAAGGTATCCAGAAGTCGCTTGATTCCGGTGCTTTCACCGGGATGATGCTGTGCTGGCAGGAACGCCGGATCTACTGGATGCACGAGGAATTCGATCGCCGAATCGGTATCGAGCGCATTCCGGAAGATCTGCGCGTCAAACAGCTCCTCACGCCCTTCGTCGAGGGCTGACCGCACTAAACAACAAGAATCGGGGAGGGATAACGCGCATGAAATCGCGTCAATGGCTGTTGAAGCGTGAGCCGCAAGGCGAGATGTCGGCAGATGATTTCACCTGCCGCGAGATCGAACTGGACCCGGCGGGGCTGAAGGATGGCGAACTGCTTGTCCGTCACCTCGCCTTTCTCTGTACGCCCGCAATGCGCGGCTGGATGAGTTCGAACCGAAGCAAGTTCACGCCCGCGATCAATCCCGGTGATCCGATCATCGCCTTTGCCGGGTCGGTCGTCGAAGCGTCGCGCCACCCCGATTTTCCGGTCGGCGCGCGCATCACCTGTTTCGGTGCATGGCAGGAACGGCAGATCATCAACCCCGCGCTGTGCGAAGGCCGCCGTGTCGCCGACGATACCACGCTGATCGAAGCCGTCGGTGTGCTCAGTATGAACATGATGACCGGCTATTTCGGCCTGACCCGCATCGGCCAGCCGAAGGTCGGCGACACGCTGGTGGTCTCTGGCGCGGCCGGCTCGACCGGATCCGCCGTGATGCAGATCGGCAAGATCCTCGGCTGCCGCACCATCGGCATCGCGGGCGGCAAAGCCAAATGCGACTGGCTGCGCGAAACCTGCCAGGCGGACGCCGTCATCGATTATAAATCCGAAGACGTCAGCGCCCGCCTTGCCGAACTTTGCCCGAACGGCGTGGACATCTTCTACGACAATGTCGGCGGCGACATCCTGCAGGCGGTGGTCGACAATATCGCCAAATTCGGCCGGATCATCCTGTGCGGCCAGATTGCGGGCTATGACAGCACCGCCCCGTCGCCCGGCCCGAAGAACATGATGCAACTGGTCTATGGCAGCGTGAAGATGCAGGGCTTCCTGATGCACGACTATGTCGCCGACTGGCCAGAAGCCATCGCCACCCTGTCGGGGTGGCTGCGTGAAGGCCGCATCCAGCACCGAGAGGATATCCGCGAGGGTTTCGAGAATATCCCCGACATCTATGCCGCCCTCTTCCACGGCGACAACAACGGCACGCTGATCGCCATCACCGACAAAACCGCACTCGACAAGGTGGCTTAGCAGACGTTCACAGTCGATCCAGTCGGGCGCGCGTGTCCCTTGCCTGTTGGGCAATGGCTGCGCGTTCGGCCTCGGTCATCTTCGCCAGCTGGCGATAGGGCATGGCCAGACGGTGATTACGCCCGAGCGCCGTTTCGTGGCGCATGAAGAAATCCCAGTAGAGCGCGTTGAACGGGCAGGCATCGGCGCCCGTCCGCTGCTTGCGATCATAGCGGCAGCCCCGGCAATAATCGCTCATTCGGTCGATGTAGGCGGCGGTCGACACATAGGGCTTGGTTGCCAGAAAGCCGCCATCAGCAAACTGGCTCATGCCCAGCGTGTTCGGCAGTTCCACCCATTCGAAGGCATCAATGTAAATGCCGAGATACCAGCGATGAAGCGCCTGCGGATTCAGCCCGGCGAGCAGCGCGAAATTTCCGATCACCATCAGCCGCTGGATATGATGGGCATAGGCCGTATCGAGCGACTGGCCGATCGACTGCGCGAGACAGGCCATGCCGGTTTGTCCCGTCCAGAACCATGACGGCAGCGGCGTGTCATGTCCGAAAGCGTTACTATCGGCGTAATCGGGCATCCGCGCCCAATAGACGCCGCGCACATATTCGCGCCAGCCAAGGATCTGCCGCACAAAGCCTTCCACGGCATGCAGTGGTGCATGACCGTCGCGCCACGCGGCCACCGCCCCGTCGATCACCAGGCGCGGGTGCAGAAGCTTGACGTTCAGCGCGAAGGACAAAAGGCTGTGAAACAGCCGCCATTCGCCCGTCGCCATCGCATCCTGATAATCACCGAAATGCGGCAGGGCGTGCGCGATGAAGCCGTCGAGGATCGCCAGCGCCTCCACCCGGTCACGCGGCCAGCGGAAATTGGCGGCGGACGGCGCGCCAAAGCTGTTGACCCCCGCCTGCACGATCGTCGCCCACAGCGCGCTGTGGTCGTGGTGCGGACGGGGATCGGGCGGCGGCGTGGGGCTGCCCTTCCACGGCTTGCGATTGTCGGCGTCGAAGTTCCACTGTCCGCCTTCGGGCTTGCCGTCGGGCATCATCAGGATGCCGTGGTGCGCGCGCGCGCGACGATAGAAAGTCTCCATCAGCCACTGCGAACGACCTTCGAACAGCCGTGCCACAGTGTGCCGCTTTGTCAGGAAATGGGCGCTATCGACCGCATGGGCCGGAATCGACAATTCAGCGACATAATCCGCCAGCTGCCGGTCCAGCCGCCATTCGTCGGGCAACTGATATTGAAAGCGCGTCGCGCCATGCGCTGCGATCAGCGCATCCAGATTATCGGTCAAGCTTTGCCGGTTGTCCGGATCGTCAATGGCGAGATAGACAATCCTGTGGCCCGCCGCGCGCAGGTCATCGGCAAAGGCGCGCATGGCGGCGAAAATCGCGATGATCTTCTGCGCATGATGGAGGACATAATCGGTTTCCTGCCGCACCTCCATCATCACATAAAGCACGTCGGGATCGACCACGGCGAACCATGGGTGATCGGGGTTCAGCTGGTCACCAAGAATGAGGCGCAATTCGGTCATGTGGCAGGCTTGCGCTGCCCCCGGCAGCGGTCGGAGCAATATTTCACCTCATCCCACACCCGCGCCCATTTCCTGCGCCATGTGAAAGGGCGCTGGCAGGCCGCGCAGACTTTTTGCGGCAGATCGGCCTTCTTGCGCTGTTTCAAGTTCCGGTCCCCCCAATTGCAACCGGCATGTCCTGCGCTTGTCACGAACCTGCTGGCAAGAGGCAAGCTGTCGCAGCCTCCCTTGACGGCAAAGATGAGATATGACACGCGTCTTATAACATCGTCCGACAAAAGCCCGCTTGGGCACGGATCACCTTGGGGATGGAGTGAACGCCGATGAAGATGCTATCGCCGATCCAGATCGGTCCGCGTGAAGTGAAGAACCGCGTCGTCTCGACGGCGCATGCAGCCTATCTCGACTTCTTCCAGCCGGGATCGAGCGGCGAACGCTACATGGCCTATCAACAGCGCCGCGCCGAAGGCGGTACCGGCATGATCATCCTGACCGCCATGCACGTTCATGAAAGCAGCGGCCTCATGAACCACTTCAATTACGAAGAACAGGACATGGCGCGGAAGTTCCAGCAGCTCTCCACCCGTCTGCATCGCCACGGCACTACGGCCATCTCGCAGCTTTTTCACTTTGGCGCGCAATCGATCTCGTCGACGCGGGTCGATCTTCATCCCCTGTGGGGATTTTCCGGCACCCATTCATCGGAAGGCGAAACCGCGCATGAAATGACCGACGCCGAGATCGAGACGGTCATCGACGCCTTCTGCCGCTCGGCGCAGATCGTTGTTGAAAACGGCATGGACGGCGTCGAACTGCACGGCACGCACGGCTATCTGATCCAGCAGTCGTTTACCCCCGCCTTCAACAAGCGCACCGATAAATGGGGCGAGCCGCTGTTCTTCGTGAAGGAACTGGCAAAGCGCGTGCGCGCCACCATCGGGCGCGACAAGATCATGGGCTTTCGCATTTCCAGCGACGACTTCATCGACCCTGCACAAGGCGGCCTTGGCCCCCAGCGCCTGTGCGGCATTGCCGCCGAAGTGATTGGCACCGGCCTGTTCGATTATCTGAACCATAGCGAAGGTGCAGGCGGCGCGCATTATGCCCGCGCGGTCGGTTCGTACCGCCACAGCTTTGGCGAATGGCTGCCACTGACACGCGGCCTGCGCGAGGCTGTCGAAGCCGCCGTCCCGGTCATTGGCGTCGGCAAGATTCCGACCGCTGACTTGGCCGAACGCGCGCTTCAGGAAGGTGCTTGCGACATGGTCGGCATGACGCGCGCGCAAATCGCCGATCCCGATCTTGTGTCGAAATTGATGGCGAACAAGGCGAACCAGATTCGCACCTGCACCGGCGCCAATCAGGGCTGCATCGACCGGGCGCGGCTTTCGATCACCTGCATCCAGAACCCCGAAGTCGGCGAAGAAAACCGCTTCAAAGCACTCGCCGAAATCCCTGTCACGCCCAAGCGCGTGCTGGTGATCGGCGGCGGCCCGGCAGGCATGAAGGCAGCTGAAATCGCGGCCCGGCGTGGCCACAAGGTGACGCTGGCCGAACAGGGCACCATGCTTGGCGGCCGTCTCAATCATGTCCGCGATCTGGGGGCGGCCAATAACCTGCTGTCGGTGACGAGCTGGATCGAACAGGAACTGACAAGTCTCGATATCGATATCCAGCTCCAGACCTCGGTCGATGAAACCTATCTTACGCGGCATCAGCCCGAAGCCATCGTGCTGGCCACCGGCGGCGCGCCGACACGCAATATTGACGTTCCACACGACGACAGCATTCCGATCCTGTCATCCGACGATGCCGCCCTTGGCGAGATCGACGGCACGAAGTTCGATCTTGGCGGCACACGGGCGCTGATGATCGACCTGCGCGGCAATTACGAAACCGCACTGGTGCTGGAATCTCTGGTCGCGCGTGGCGCTCAGGTCACCTACGTCACGCCGTTTTTCGTTTTCGGCGCGAACCTTGGCTTCACGCATGTGAACGACCTGCTTGGTCCGCTCATGAAAAAGGGAACGCGGTTCCTGACGTCGAGCAAACTGATGGGCGTGCGCGACGGACATGCCACGCTGCGCCACCTGTTTTCGGGCGAAGAGCAGCTGCTGCCGTTCGATTTCATCGTGGCGGGCAGCACGCCTGCGCCGCGCAATGCGCTCCGCGCGCTATGCGAAAGCATCGCCCCCACCCGCGTCGTCGGCGACGCCATTTCGCCACGCTCGGCGATGGAAGCGATCCGCGAAGGCGACCGCGCGGGCCGTACGCTCTGATGCCGCAACTGGCCTGAACGAGAAACGCCCGCCGGGGATGAACCGGCGGGCGATTTTCATGTCATCTGCTGTTCGGGCTTACTTCAGCGGCAGTAGGTCGGCGCGCTTGAAGCCATACATGTTCTCGATCTCGATGATCGCCGGCCCCTTGCCGTCCCATGCTTCGTGCGTGCGCTTCCAGATGGCGAAAGTACCGAGGATATGCAGCGGATCGCCGTGAATTTCCGTGAACACGCCATTCAGCGCGCGCGTATCGAAATAGGCGGCATTCACTTCGTCGGCATAAAGTTCGGTCGCCAGTTCATAGCCCATGTCGAGCCAGCGCTGACGTTCTGCGGCAAAGTCCGACACGAGATAGGCGATGTGGTGAAAACCTTCTTCGCCCGGCTTGAACATGTCGTGGTAGATCGACGGCTTGTCATCATGCTGTTCGATGAACTGGATCATCGTGTCGCCCAGATAGCCGAAGGCATAGGAGACATCGGCTTCGATGTCTTGACCGCGATAGGAAAATTCCTCGGTCTTGTGATGACGGACGGCATAAAATGGCCCCGCACCAAAGGCTTTCGCCCATTTTTCAGCGGCTTCATCGATGCTGTTGACGAAATAGGCCTGCTGGAACAACGCATGCTTTTGCATAAAGGCAACTCCCCAAGTCAGATTCTTGGGTTATTGCTAGGCCGATTCCGCTGCCTGCGACAATGTTTTTTTCTTGCATATGTTCAAAAAAAGCGCGGAACCTGAAAACAGGGATATCGCGCGGACATGGCGCAGCATCAAAAAAGCGGAACCGGTTGCCATTCCATGCCGAGAAGGCAAGCCGGCTCCGCCACTGTCCACACTGCCCTGTCACATACGGTCAACGCTGGCTGCTCGGGAAGAACGTCAACCATAGCCTTGTGGCAGAGCCGCGCGGATCAACCCGTTTGTTTGACCGAGCGCGCACAAAATCCCATCCAACATCCCAGCGGCGGCACAGCGCGCGCCTCATCATAGCTGTTCCGTATCCCCGACCTTGTTGTCGAAAGTCAGTCTAGCGCGCGGACAGGGCAAATCATTGCGCCAGGTCAACTGAAGGCGAAACATCGCGCCGGTCAGGCTGGCAGGATCGGATCTTTTTGCAGCCGCCGATAGGGTGCAAGACAACGATAAAGCGCGATCATGCTTGAAAGCGCCGCAACACCGCAGACCATCGCGAGCGAATCCCCGACACGCGCCTCGTCGCGGAACAGTTTGTCAGTCAGAACCGCAACCAGCACAGGTGCCACGCCCAGCCCCATCAGGGTAACGGTGACGATGTAGATCGACGATGCCAGACCGCGCATACGGTTCGGGGTCACGATCTGAAGCGCGGTGGCCGCCAGTGCGGTCGGAATACTGTAGAAAAAGGCAATGATGCCCCCCAGCGCCAGCACCATCGCTGCGCTGGTACGAAAATAAAGCGCGACGCAGCAGACGAAAACCGCAATGCCGCTGAACACGCCCAGCCGCATATTGGCATCGCGAAAGCCCGCACGCTGCAACCAGTTGGCAAATGTCGGCCCGGCCAGCACACCGGCTGAACCGCCAACAAGCGACACAAGGCCATAGCTGACGCCGACCTCCGCAATCGGCACCGCGAACTGCCGCATCATCAGGGCTGGAAGCCACGCCGGAAAGGCATAGATCGGGATAATCGCCAAGGCCATGCCGATGTAAAAATGCCCGTAAAAGGCGCGGTTCTGCCACAGGATGTGGCCGGCTTGTCCCAAGGTCAGGGCGGCAACCGGTGCGCACTCGACCGCGCCGCGCGCCGGTTCCCGGATCACCAGCAACAGTGCGGCGCACAAGAGGCCGAAACTGCTGACGACGACAAAGGTCAGTTGCCAAGGTGCCAGCCCGCCCAGAAGCGGCCAGTCACGACTGTCGATGCCCCCTGCCCAATGCAGGATCAGCCCGCCAAGCAGCATCGAAAACCCGCTGCCCAAATAAGGACCCATGTTATAAATGCTCATGGCGCGCGCAAGCCGTGGCCCGTCGAAACTGTCGCTGAGCAACGACCAGGAGGCGGGCGTCAATCCCGCCTCGGCAGCGCCGACACCGGAACGTGCAACGAACAGGCTGAAAAAGCCGCGCGCAAAGCCGCAAAGGGCCGTAAAGCCGCTCCAGACCAGCACGCAGCCCAGAAGTATGTTGCGCCGCCCCGCCATATCGACCCAGCGGCCAAAAACCGGGCTCATCATGAGATAGGCGATCGAGAAGGAAGCGCCTTGCAACAGGCTGATTTCGATATCGCTCAAGCTGAAATCGGTCTTGATTGGCTGCACCAGCAAGTTGAGGATCTGGCGATCGATGAAACCGACGCTGAAGGTCAGGGTTAGCGTGAACAGCAGGAACCAGGGCGACGTTCTCATTGCTCAGTCATGGCGCATCCCTTCTGCCCGCACAAGGGGGGCAGACGCCATTGATAAGTCATCCTTACGGGCTGCCACCTGTCCCCTGCTTGCGACTTTTTCCAACAAGCGATATAAATAGACAGGCTAAAAATCTGCCTTGGGAGAGAGAGAGATGACCAGCGCCGTGACCCCGCATTTGACGCTGACGTCCGAGCGTTACACATCACGCGATTTCTTTGCGCGCGAGTGGGAAACGGCCTGGACAAAGAACTGGCTCATCCTCTGCCGCGCCGACGAATTGCCCGAACCTGGCGATTTCACGGTCGAGGAAATCGGTCCGGAATCGATCATCGCCATGCGCCAGAACGATGGTTCGATCCGCTGTTTCTACAATGTCTGCCAGCATCGCGGGAACCGGCTGGTTCTGTCGTCCGAAGGCAGCCTGCCCGCTTTCACCTGCGGCTATCACGGGTGGCGCTATGCGCTCGACGGTGCCTGCATCGAAGCGCAGGATGCCGAGGATTTCCCGGTCGATCCGTGCAAGCATGTCCGCCTGACTGAAATCCGCTCCGAGCTGTTTGGCGGCTTCATCTGGATCAACATGGATGACGATGCGATTGCGCTGCGCGACTATCTTGGTCCGGTCTGGGACCAGTGGCAGGCTTATCCGACGGACAAATATGTCCGCATTTCCGCCACCAGCGTGCGCATGCCGTGCAACTGGAAAACGGCAATGGATAATTTCCACGAATCCTACCATGTCGCCGTCGCGCATGCGATCGGTCTGCATTGGATGGAAGAGCATTATCCCCATACCGTCACGACGCAGTATGGCAATGGTCACGCCGTCTCGATCAACCATGGCTCGGTTCAGGCACGACGCCTGCCCGAAGGCACGCCGCTCGGCATCCAGATCACATCCGAACTTGAAGCCTGGGGTCTCAACCCAGATGATTTCAAGGGACGCGAGCGTGACACGCGTCTCGCGCTCCAGCGCCAAAAACGCGCACAGGCCGAAAGCCGGGGTTTCCATCATTACGCCAAGCTGGCGGACGACCAGCTGACCGATCCCTATCACTACACCGTCTTCCCGAACTCGGCGCTGACCTTCAATCCTGATGGCGTGCTGCTGCTGCGCGCGACGCCTCATCCCGAAGATCCCAACCAGTGCATTCTCGACACATGGTTCTATACGGTCGGCGAAGGCAGCTTCTGGGCCAAGATGCTGACGAACGGCGCTGAAACCTGCGCGACGACGCATGCGCCGCGCGAACTCGTGGACTATGGCACGCACAATCTCGGCCCGGTCCTGAACGACGACGCATGGGTGCTCGAAGCGCAGCAGAAGGGCTTCCTCTCGCGCGGCTATCGCGGCGCACTTCTGGCTGGTCAGGAATCGCGCATCGCGCAATATCACGCGATGATCGACCATTGCATGGCGGGCGGCCGTGCGGCCAATCTGAACGAAGGGTTGAAGGACGCCGCCGAATAGGCCTCGCGTCCCGCTGCAACCGCCGGTTCGGTGCGCTCCGCTATTTGTCGTAGCGCATCGACCAGCGGGCAATGGACCAGCGGCCATCAGCCTTGGTCAGGACATAGTCATACTGGCCGATCATCTTGACGGCCACCGCGCCACCCGGCGTGGATTCAGCGTAGAGCATCGACACCGTTGCTTCGGCCCTGTCGCTTGAGGCACGGGTCAGGATGACATTGGTCGCATAATGACGCGGCTGCACGCCGGTTGCATCGCAATGCGCGCGGGCAGCCGCGAAAAAGGCGCGCAGTTCCGCCCTGCCGCTTACGACCTCGGGCGCCACACCCGGCCAGTTGGGGTAATAGACCGCATCGTCGGCCAGAAGGTTGGCAAAATCATCCATGCGGCCATCATCATAGAACCGGCCATAGGCCGCAATCACACCCATGACTTCGGCATGATCGTCATGCGGTAACGCGGCAAAGCGCGCGCCTGCGGTCGCCATGGCTATGGTCGTGACTTTATGATCCGGCATCTGATGTCCCCATGGATAGCGGCGGTCGCCTGTTTCTCTCTCTTTTCACGATGCCCGATCCGGGACAACATGGCAATTGCAACAAGTGATACATGTGAGGGCCGGGGTTGACTTTCCCCTGCCCTGTCCCGACGTCGAGTGAATATGCCACGCCCTGACCGAGCAGGAACCAAATGCCTACTGCCCTGCCCTTCGATAACAGCTATGCGCGTCTGCCCGACCGCTTCTATGCGCGCGTTAGCGCCACGCCGACAAGCGCGCCGCAGCTTATCGCGGTGAACGAGGCACTGGCTGTCGAACTCGGTTTCGATCCGGCATGGCTGCACGGGCCGGATGGCCTGGCCATGCTGTCCGGGCAGACATTTCCGCTGGAAGCCGCGCCGATCGCACAGGCCTATGCCGGGCACCAGTTCGGCAATTTCGTGCCGCAACTCGGCGATGGCCGGGCGCTCCTGCTGGGCGAGGTGGTGGCAGGCAATGGCCGGCGTTACGACATCCAGCTCAAAGGTTCGGGGCCCACGCCCTTTTCCCGGCGCGGCGATGGCCGTTCGGCGCTGGGACCTGTGCTGCGCGAATATCTGGTCAGCGAAGCCATGGCGGCCATGGGCATTCCAACCACCCGCGCGCTGGCGGCCTGCACCACGGGCGACATGGTGCTGCGCGAACGCCCGTTGCCGGGCGGCGTGCTGACTCGCGTGGCATCCAGCCATGTCCGGGTCGGGACGTTCCAGTATTTTGCAGCACGGCAGGATATCGAAGGCCTGCGCCTTCTGGCCGATCATGTCATCGACCGCCATTATCCCGATGCACGCACGGCACAGCGCCCGGCGCTGGCTCTGCTCGATCACGTCATCACGGCCCAGGCGTCGCTTGTCGCGCGCTGGCTGGCGGTCGGTTTCATCCATGGTGTGATGAACACCGACAATTGTTCAATCGCCGGCGAAACGATCGATTTCGGCCCCTGCGCCTTCATGGACCGCTATGATCCGCACATGGTTTTCAGTTCCATCGACCGGCAGGGCCGCTATGCCTATGCCAACCAGCCCCGCATCGCACTGTGGAACCTGACCCGGCTGGCCGAAACGCTCTTGCCCCTGATCGATGACGACCAGACAGCCGCTATTGCGTTGGCAGAAGCGACATTGAACAATTTTGCACCACGCTTCGAAACGGCATATCAGCAGGGCATGGCCCGAAAAATCGGCCTTGCCACCTGCGAGGCTGATCTCGTTCAGGACCTCCTCGACCTGATGGCGATGCAGGAAATCGACTTCACCCAGTTCTTCCGCGCCCTGTGCGACGAAGCTACCCTTGCCGAAGGCGACTTGAACGGCCCCGCCCGCGCCCTGTTTGCCGCGCCGGGCGCCTTTGACGACTGGACAGCCCGTTGGCGCCGGGCATGCGCCGCCGATGGCATCGCTCCCGCCGAACGCCGCCATGCCATGCGGCGCGTCAACCCGGCCTTCATTCCCCGCAACCACCGCATCGAAGCGGTGATCGACGCTGCGGTGACACGCAACGACTTTGCGCCGTTCCACGCACTGCATGCCGTGCTCGCACGCCCCTTCGACGATCAGCCCGCCATGGCGCACTATGCCCTGCCGCCTGCCGAACATGAGATCGTGCGCCAGACCTTCTGCGGCACCTGACAGACCTTGACCGCCCGCACCCAAGACGCATGATGATCTGGAACAAGGGAGGATTTTGCCGATGATCCGCAATGCAGCCATCGCCCTGTGGGTCGCAGCCACCCTGCCCAACAGCATCGCCAGTGCCAGCATCGCCCTGCCCGCAGCAGCCCAGGCCACGCCCACGCCCGCCATCGATTTCATGGCCAGCGCACCCAAGGATGGCACGATCGTCCTGCTTCTTGGTTCCGCACTCATGGTCGATGCGCATAACCAGCTTGATATCGCCACGCGCAACGCCATTCGTCACGCCCTCGATAACGCTGCCTTTGATTATGCCGAAGGCAGCAGTCTGTTGCTGCGCGGCATTCCCGGTCGAAGCGCCGTCCTTGCGCTCGGAACGGGCACGGCGCCGCTTGACCCACTGGCGCTCCAGAAACTTGGCGGTCTCGCCGGACGCCTGACCCGGACCAGCACGGACCGGATCAGCATTCTTGCCGAAGGGCAAGCTGACGCCGCACGGGCCGCAGAAAATCTGGCGCTGGGTGCCATGCTGGGCCGCCACGCCATTGCGTCCTACCGCATGGACCAAGATCCAGCCCTGCCCCCGCTGACCATCGTCACGCCCGCACCGGACCGTGCGGCGGCGGCCTTCCGGGGAGCGCCCCTGGCACAGGCGCAGGCGGTCGGTTTCGCGCGCGACCTGATTTCCGAACCCGCCAACCAGCTTTACCCGGAGATATTCGTCTCGCGGACCCGCACAGCCTTTCAGGGCCTCGCAGGCGTCCGGATAGACGCCTTTGACGCGCCCGCGCTCGAAAAGCTCGGCCTGGGGGCGCTCCTTGCCGTCGGACAAGGATCGGCACGGCCACCGCGCTTGCTCGTGGTGGAATACCGCGGACCGGGCGTCGCCGCCGACAGTCGCCCGATCGCACTCGTGGGTAAGGGCATCACCTTCGATTCCGGCGGCCTGTCGATCAAGTCGGCAACGGGCATGTGGCGCATGAAAATGGACATGGCAGGCGCCGCCGCGGTCACTGGCGCAGTGCTCTCGCTCGCCCGGTCAAAAGCGCCGGTTCATGTCGTGGCGATCGCCGCGCTTGCCGAAAACATGCCCGATGGCCGGGCAACGCGGCCCGGCGACATTGTGAAAAGCCTGAGCGGCAAGACAATCGAGATCATCAACACGGATGCCGAAGGGCGGCTGGTGCTGGCCGATGCCGTCGCCTATGCCGAACGCCATTACCGTCCTGCGGCCATTGTCGATATCGCCACGCTGACAGGCGCGATGGTCTCGGCACTGGGCCCCCATTACAGCGGCCTGTTCTCGCG
>CAZWMK010000019.1:0-26802 GCA_964635065.1 uncultured Sphingomonadaceae bacterium
ATGTAGTTGAATTCCAGGAAGCTCAGCGACTGTTCGCGGTCGAGGCGCAGTTTGACCGAGTCGAAACTGAGCATGCGATTGATCGAGAAATATCGGCCGATGTCGCGCAGGAAGGGAATATATTCCAGCGTGTCGAGCCATTCGGCGTTGTCGAGCATGATGGCGTCGGTCGGGCCGTCGCCAAAGGTCAGAAAACGCTCGAAGATGCGCTTGATCGAGGCAACATTGGCCGCAATCATATCATTGTCGAGCAGCTTGCGCGCCTCATCCTTGAAACTGGGGTCGCCGATCTTGCCGGTGCCGCCGCCCATCAGCACGATGGGCTTGTGGCCGGTCTGTTGCATGCGGCGCAGCATCATGATCTGCACAAGGCTGCCGACGTGCAGCGAAGGCGCCGTCGGGTCGAACCCGATATAGCCGACAACGATTTCCTTCGCGGCGCGCGCATCAAGCGCAGCCGCGTCGGTCATCTGGTGAATATAGCCGCGTTCGTCTAGGACACGGAGGAGGTCTGAAGCGTAGCTGGTCATGATGGCCCGCGCTTAGCATGGGAGAAGCGCTATGGGTAGGCCGATGCGACATGCGGTCGGTCTGATGTCGGGCACGTCGATGGACGCGATCGACGCGGCGCTCGTCGAAACCGACGGTGCGGGCCATGTGTGGCCAGTTGCGGGGATCAGCCTGCCTTATGATCCGGCTTTTCGCGCCGAATTGCGGGCGGTGATGGCGGATGCGCTGACGATGGCGTCTCCCGTGATGACGCCAGCCATCGCCGCCGTTGAACGACGGCAGACGTACATGCACGCACAGGCCGTGCGGGCGCTTGTCGCGCAGGCCGGTGTGACGCCCGATATCATCGGCTTTCATGGCCAGACCATCGCCCACCGCCCCGAACGCGGCTGGACATGGCAGATCGGCGACGGTGCGCTTTTGGCACGGTTGACTGGCGTGCCCGTGGTCAATGATTTCCGCAGCGCCGACGTCGCGGCCGGCGGCCATGGCGCACCATTGGTGCCGGCCTATCATGCCGCGCTCGCTGAACCCTTGCGCGAGGTGCCCGGGCTGGGCTGTCGGCAGGCGGTGGCGGTGCTCAACCTTGGCGGGGTGGGGAATGTCACATGGATCGGCCCGGTCGATGGCGATGTCATTGCCTTTGATACCGGGCCGGCCAATGCGCTGATCGACGACTGGATTCACATGCACAGTGGCGCAAGCCATGACGAGGGCGGTGCTGTGGCGGCGACAGGCCGTGTTGATCAAGCGGTTCTGGCGGACATGCTCGACAAGCCGTGGTTCGATGTGCCGCCGCCGAAATCGCTCGACCGCCATGATTTCTCGCTTGATGCCGTGCGGACGCTGTCTTTCGCTGACGGGGCGGCGACGCTGACGGCCTTTACAGCTGCTACCGTGGCGCGTGCCTTCAGGCATCTGCCCGAAGCGCCAGCGCGTCTGCTGGTGACGGGGGGCGGGCGGCACAATGCGACCCTGATGGCGATGCTGCGCGAAATGCTGGGGATCGAGGTGATGCCAGTCGAATCGGTCGGCTGGTGTGGCGATCTCATGGAGGCGGAGGCCTTTGCCTATCTCGCCGTGCGTTCGCTTGAATCTTTGCCGTTGTCCTGGCCGGGAACGACCGGTGTGCCTGCGCCGCAGACGGGCGGGAGGCTGCACCGGCCATGATTGTCGGACAGTATCAGCGTCCGCTGGCGAGCCGCATGTCGAGATAGCGGTCGACCGAGCCCATCATCTGAACCATTTCATTTTCGAAGAAATGGTTCGCACCCTCGATCACGTCATAATCGATGGTGATGTGCTTTTGCGTCTTGAGCTTGTCGACAAGCTTCTGCACGGCGGCGGCCTGCACGACTTCGTCCGCCGATCCTTGCACGATCAGACCCGATGAGGGGCAGGGGGCGAGGAAGCCGAAATCATACATGTTGGCGGGCGGTGCAATCGAGATGAATCCCTTGATTTCCGGGCGGCGCATCAGAAGCTGCATGCCGATCCATGCGCCAAAGCTGAAACCGGCAACCCAGGTCACGGGCGCTTCGGGATTGAATTGCTGCATCCAGTCAAGCGCAGATGCCGCATCCGACAGTTCGCCGATGCCGTTGTCGAATTCGCCCTGGCTGCGGCCAACACCGCGGAAGTTGAAGCGCAGCGTTGCAAAGCCGCGCTTGGTGAAGGTCTGATAAAGTGCCTGCACGATGCGGTTGTTCATCGTGCCGCCGCCCTGCGGGTGCGGATGCAGGATCATCGCCAACGGCGCACGCGGACGGGTGGCGGGCTGATAGCGGCCTTCAAGACGGCCTTCGGGGCCTGCAAAGATGACTTCGGGCATCCGGTTTCCAAACAAAAGAGCAAGGCTTGCCAATCGCGCCACAGGTGCGCGAATGTGATTGGGTCTATATATGGTTGCTGACCAGAACTGCAACATCAATGGAATCGCCCCGCGTGGACACTGCTGCCACTTATCTCGACTGGAATGCCACCGCACCGATGGACGCGGCGGCCATCGATGCCATGACAGACGCCGCGCGGCGCTGGGGCAATCCGTCGTCCGTGCATGGCGAGGGGCGGCGGGCCAAGGCGATGCTGGAGGCCGCGCGCCGGGATGTCGCCAATGCCCTGGGCGTCCAGCCCGAGGCTGTGATCTTCACAAGCGGAGGCACCGAATCCCTGGGCCTGGCCCTGAACGGTGCGGCATGCGGGGCGCGGATCGTGTCCGACGTGGAACATGATGCCGTGCTGCGGCAGGCGGCAGGGGCGCATATCTGCCCTGTCACTGCGGATGGTGTCCTCGACCTTGAGGCGCTTGAGCGGCTTCTGGTCGAGGTTGAGGGGCCGCCTTTGCTGGCGCTGATGCACGCCAACAATGAAACCGGCGCGATCCAGCCAGTCGAAGATGCCGCCGTGATGGTGCGTGCGGCGGGCGGGCGCCTGCTCGCCGATTGCGTGCAGACGGCAGGAAAGCTCAGGATGCCGTCTGCTGATTTCATCGCCGTGTCGGCGCACAAGCTGGGTGGCCCGCCGGGGGTGGGCGCACTTGTCGCGCGCTGCCTCGACGGGTTGGAGGCGGTGCAAAAAGGGGGTGGGCAGGAACGCGGCTATCGCGCGGGCACCGAGAATCTGCCCGGCATTGCGGGGTTCGCCGCAGCCCTGGCCGCGCGTGCCGCCGATCGTTGCTGGCTTGACCGCGTTGCTGGCCTGCGCGCGGCCATGGAAAGCCGCCTGCGCGATATTGCCCCTGATGTCGTGATTGCGGCGGCAGGGGTCGAAAGGCTTGCGACAACCAGCGCCATTCGCCTGCCCGGTGTCGTCGCATCGACCCAGCTGATTGCGCTCGATCTGGCTGGCATCCGTGTTTCCAGCGGCGCGGCCTGTTCTTCCGGCAAGGTCAGGGCCAGCCATGTTCTGTCCGCCATGGGCTGGAGCGCCGAAACGGCGTCTGAAACCATCCGGGTGTCGATGGGCTGGACGACGACAGAAGACGATGTTGCCCGTTTCATCGAGGCTTGGGCGAAACTTGCAGCGCGGCGCGGCAAGTGACCATCTATCTCGATTATCAGGCCACAACGCCGGTCGATCCCGAGGTGCAGGCGGCAATGGCGCCTTTCATGGCCGCGCATTTTGCCAACCCGCACAGCAGCCATGCTTCGGGGCGGGTGGCGCGGGCAGCGGTCGAGGCTGCACGGGCAGAGGTCGCGGGCTTGATCGGCGCTCCTGATGACCGGTTGATTTTCACCAGTGGTGCGACCGAATCGAACAATCTGGCGATCAAGGGGCTGGTCCTGGCCAGCCCGTCTGCCCGGCGACGTATTGTGACGGTTGCGACCGAGCATAGCTGTGTGCTGGAAAGCGCGCGCTACATGGCCTCGCTTGGTGCACCGCTGACCATCTTGCCGGTGATGGCAAACGGTCTGATCGACATGGCCGATGTCCATGCCGCCATGGGCGAGGATGTGGCACTGGTGTCGGTCATGCTCGTCAACAATGAAATCGGCGTGATTCAACCGATCCGCGAGATTGCGCGCCTTGCCCATCAGGCAGGTGCGCGAGTTCATGTCGATGCGGCGCAAGCCTATGGCAAGCTGCCAGTCGATGTAGCGGCCGACGGCATCGACCTGTTGTCGATCTCGGGTCACAAGATATATGGACCGAAGGGTGTGGGCGCGCTTTATGTCCGCAACGGGATCGAACTTGTGCCATTGCTGCATGGCGGCGGGCAGGAAGGGCCGGGACTGCGTTCCGGAACGCTCGCGCCCGCGCTTTGTGTGGGTCTTGGTGCCGCCGCGCGCATTGCCGGTCAGCGGATGGCCAATGATCATGCCCATGTTGAAGCCCTGTGGACGCGCTTTGTCGAGCGGCTGGACCCCACGGCCATCGTCCATGGCGATCGCACCGCCCGTTGGCGCGGCAACATCAATATCCGGTTCGAGGGTGTCGACGGCACACGGCTGGTAAAGCGGTTGCGCGGTATCGATATATCAAGCGGTGCGGCCTGCGCGGCACAGGCTGGCCGGCTCAGCCATGTTTTGGGCGCATTGGGTCTGGATAAACGCGCCGTGACGGGAGCGCTGCGGATCGGCTGGGGCCGGTTCAGCACGGCTGCCGACATTGATGTGGCGGCCGACCGGATCAACCGGGCGGTCTCGGATTTGAGAGCAAAGGCAATATGACGCGGGTCAGATTTGTTTCAGCCGATGGGCGCACGCAGCTTGATGTCGAGGCGGCGGCGGGCAGTTGCCTGCTGGATGTCGCGCAGGCGCATGGTCAGCCGCTTGAGGGCGCATGCGAAGGGGCAATGGCCTGTTCGACCTGTCATGTCATCATTGCGCCAGCCGATTTTGCCAAACTGCCACCTGCCAGCGCCCATGAAGAAGACATGCTGGATTTCGCTTTCGGTGTCAGCCGGACGTCGCGCCTTGCCTGCCAGATCATCCTGACCGAGGAACTGGATACGCTGGAAGTGCAGATGCCGCTTGGCAGTCTCAACATGCAAAGCCGCTGATCGCTGTCCGATTGGCCTTTTGGGGAAACTTGGCTAAAGGCCGGTCATGACTGACCTTCACGATATCGAAAGCCTGTGGCTCCTGGGGTGTGGCAACATGGGCAGTGCGCTGCTCGATGGCTGGATTGCGGGCGGCCTGCGTCCTGCTGCTGTCACGGTCATTGATCCCGCAATGCCGTCCTTGCCGGAGGGCGTGACATTTGTGGCCACGCTGCCGGAGGACGGCGCGCCGCAAATCCTGATTGCAGCGGTCAAGCCGCAGGTGGCACAGGCGATCCTGAAGCCGCTCAGCCCGCGCATGGCCGCCGGGGGGACGCTGCTTTTGTCGATCATGGCGGGCATCGATTGCGACAGCCTGCGTGCCATGAGCGGCGCGGCCCATATCGTGCGCGCCATGCCGAACACCCCGGCGCGAGTGGGCAAGGGCGTGACCGGTCTTTGGGCCGATGGTGCCG
This sequence comes from uncultured Sphingomonadaceae bacterium, assembly GCA_964635065.1. Lineage (GTDB taxonomy): Bacteria > Pseudomonadota > Alphaproteobacteria > Sphingomonadales > Sphingomonadaceae > CAZWMK01. The sequence continues at coordinate 5,467 of CAZWMK010000019.1, forward strand.
GAGCGGTGGATCGCAGCCAGGCCGAAGCCCTGATGCGCGCCGCGGGCAGCGTGGTATGGCTGGACAGCGAAGATCAGTTTGACGCGCTGACTGCTGTTTCCGGTTCGGGACCGGCCTACGTCTTTCATTTCATCGAAGCGCTGACGGCAGCCGGGGTCGCTGCCGGGCTGGCGCCAGCACTGGCCGAGGCACTGGCGCGCGGCACGGTTTTTGGCGCGTCCACCCTTGCAGAGACCAGTGGTACGTCTGCCGCCGAACTGCGGCGGCAGGTGACCAGTCCCAACGGAACGACAGCGGCGGGACTGGCGGCGCTCGATGGCGATGCGCATGCCCTGACCGCCCTGCTGCAACAGACGGTCGATGCGGCGGCTGCACGCTCGCGCGCACTGGCCGCAGAGGCGCGTGCTTCAGTCGAGCGTGCGCTGTAATTCCAGAACCATCTCCCGGTCCTCGGGCTGGATCAGGCCAGTCAGAACTTGCCAGAAACCGCCGACCGCCTGTTGTCCGGCGGCGGTATAGGCATCTGCCATGCTGTGGCGAAGACAGTCGAACAGCTGCGTTTCAAGCGCACGGCCACCTTCGGTCAAGTGCAGGTGCCGCTGACGGCGGTCACGCTCGCCGACACGCTGGGTGACAAGCGCGCGCGTCTGCAATTCGCCCAAGACCCGGCTCAGCGACTGTTTGGTGATGCCAAGGAGGTGCAGTAATTCACTGACGGTCAGCCCCGGCTTGCGCGCGATGAAATAAAGCGCACGGTGATGCGCGCGGCCCAGCCCCTGTTCATCAAGCAGGGCATCGGCGTGCCGGATCATGCTGGCATAACCGAAATATAAAAGTTCGATACCGCGCCTGACTTCGGCTTCGCGCAGGAACAGCGCGCTTGGCATCAAGGGAAGGTCTGTCATGCTTATGCCTATCCCGTAATATCATGTCGCTATCAATTGGTATTTTAAGCGGTTCTGGTCACTTTCGCTTGGTTTTCCGCGGCAATGCGCAGTTGACCATGGTGCGGGAGTGTCTTTATTAGCGGTCGACTTTTTCTGGAGCGGACTGGCAATGCATCTTCGGCGTTTTCCATCATTTTTGTGCGCCATCCTTATGCTTCAGGCGGGTGTGCACCCTTCCGCCCAGCTTTCCGCGCAAACGCTCGATCCAAAGGTGCTGCAACGCCTGCAAAAACAGGTTGGCAGCGGTGCATCGAATGGCAATCAACTGGACCAGTCGCGTGAAGGCGACAGCCAGGGCATGTCTTCCATCGAAGAAGCGGTCGATCCCAAGCCGGAACTTCCAGAAGAACGCGAGTTGCGTCGTCTGCAATCGTCATTGGCGCTGGAGGAACTTTACCGGCCCTCGGTGATCGAAAAAGATTATTGGGACCGGATCGGCGACCGTGGCCTGCGCCAGTTTGGCTATGATCTTTTCCGTGCCGCGCAGACGCAGGCCGGTCCGGTAACGGGCGATGTCGCCGACAATTATGTTCTGGGCATCGGCGACGAAGTCGTTGTCACCTTTCAGGGCGCGACCAATGATTCCGTCACCACGCGGGTTGACCGTGCCGGTCGTCTGATTGCCGGCCAGTTGCGCCCGATCCAGGCCGCCGGACGCTCTCTGGCGTCGGTCAAGGCACTGTTGCAGGCCGAAACCCGGCGCACACTTCTTGGCACAGAGGTGTTCCTGTCGGTTGGCGCGGTCAGGGCAATTACGGTTTTTGTCGGCGGCGAAGTCGAAAAGCCGGGTCAATATGCCCTTACCTCAATGTCGGACATTACGGCGGCGCTTGGCCGTGCGGGCGGGATCCGCAAGTCAGGCTCCATGCGTCATGTCCGCGTCGTGCGGTCAGGCAGCGTGCAATCCGTCGATCTTTATGGCCTGCTCGGCATCGGTATGCCGCCAAGAATCAGCCTGCGCGATGGCGACAGGATTGTTGTTCCCGTCATCGGTGAAACGGTGGCCGTATCGGGGGCGGTTTCCCGTCCGGGCATTTTTGAAATCAGAGGCAAGGCGTCTGTTGCGCAACTGATTGCCTATGCCGGAGGGGCCGTGCGTCCGCGCGGTTATCGGGTTGCCGTCAGCCGTATTTCGCCCGATGGCAGCGAAGTCTTCGTGCGGGTGAACGAAGCTGCGCAAAATGTCGTGGCGGGCGATGTGGTTCAGATCGTGGGCGGCAGCGCAGGTGGCGCCGCCAACCGGGTGATGCTTGGCGGCCACGTTGCCAACCCCGGCGTGCGCTCTTTGGGAGCGGTCCGTAACGTGCGGGATTTGCTTGGTTCTACCCAGGATCTGCGTGTTGATACCTACATGCCCTTTGCTGTGATTGTCCGGCGCAATGACCAGATCGGCACGCGTGAATTCGTGCCCGTCGATCTGACGACCGCCCTTGCGCAGGGGCCGTCGGTGGACCTGCGCAGTGCCGATCAGTTTTTTGTTTTCAGCCGTGCGCACATCGCCTTTCTCAATCGTCCCGAAATCCGCGAGATCGTTCTGGGCAGCAAAAATCCGCTTCCGATGTGCAAATCCTTGGAAAAGCTGCACGCTGTTGTACAGGATTCCCAGTCCTCGCGCTTCAACGTGATCACACGCGGCAGCTTTGTCGTGGCTACGGGCAAGGGCGAAGTCACGACGGCCAGGACCGGCGGCGCCTTTAACATGAATGCCGACACGGATGCTTCCGTTGACCAGCGCTCATCTCGGTCGAATGCGCAATCAGAACTTGACCAGCGGACACTTCAGTCGAAAGAGCAAATCGAAGAGGCCATGCGCAAGGGGATGAACGAATGGGGCTGTCCTCTCTTGTTCGAGGAAGAACCGGACCTTCTCCCCGTCATCATGGAACACGCCTTGGGCATCGGCGGGTCTGTTCGTGCGCCCGGCGTCTATCCCGTTGCCGCCCCCATCACTGCCGATGCTGCTGCGGCGCTCGGCGAAGGCCTCCTGTCGCAATCGAACAAGCTTGTGCTTGATGTCACGCGGGCGCAGGGCAGCGACATCGTCATGTCGCGGGTGGAGCTGGATCAGCCTGACAGTCCCGCCATGCGCGATGTGTTGATCGGCGCCGGCGAAGATATCCGTTTCAATGCCCAGCAGCCACAGTTCGAGAGCGGTGCCGTCCTTCTTTCGGGCGAATTTGCGCGTCCGGGACTTTATACGATCCGCAAGGGTGAAAAACTCTCCGAACTTATCGCGCGTGCGGGCGGAATTGCGTCTGATGCCTATCCTTACGGCGCTGTCGTGACCCGTCGCCGGGTCAAGGAAATGCAGGAAGAAGGCTTCCGCCGCACGGCGCGCGAGCTGAATTCGTCGCTGCTGGCCATTGCCGCGCGCAAGGAAACCAGCGGCGAGGCGATTGGCGCGGTCGGTCAGTTGATCAACAGTTTGTCGACGGCGGAATCGCCGGGTCGAATCGTGGTCGAGGCCGACCCGCGCGTCTTGGTGCAGCGACCGGATCTTGATACCGTGCTGGAAGCCGGTGATGCGATCTACATGCCGAAAAAACCCAATTTCGTGCTGGCCCTCGGCGATCTCTACAATCCCGGCGCACTGCAGTTCATTCCCGGAAAATCGGCCAGGGACTATCTCAGCGAAGCTGGTGGCGCGAGCTCGACTGCCGATGATGACCGCGCATTCCTCGTGCTGCCAAATGGCATGGCGCAGCCCCTGAAAGGCGGGTCAGCATGGCGCAACGGTGGCGACAAGGTGGTCCCGCCGGGCAGTACCATCATCATGCCGCGCGATCTCGACCCGCTTTATAAGCTGGATGTCATTCGCGATGTTGCAACTATTTTCGGGCAATTAGCGACAGCAGTGGCATCGATTGGCATTCTTGCGACACGCTGATCTCCATGAAGGCATGGCGTGGCTGAGGGGATAGGAAATACATGACGTCTCGTTCTGATCTGAAAATTGCCGTGATCGGCCTTGGCTATGTCGGTTTGCCGCTGGCGGTTGCGCTTGCCCGCCATTTCCGGACGGTCGGCATCGATATCAACTCTGCGCGTGTCGCCGAATTACGCGCAGGCCACGATCGCACGCGCGAGGTTGAAACGGAGCGTCTGGCGGCATCGACGCTTGCCTATTCCGACAGTATCGAGGCGTGTCGCGGGGCCGATGTCATCATCGTGACTGTCCCGACCCCGGTCGATAGCGCCAATCAACCCGATCTTGGTCCGGTGCGTGGCGCGACGCGGGCGCTGGCGTCGGTGCTGGAAGCCGGTCGTGGCACGATCATCGTCTATGAAAGCACCGTCTATCCCGGCGTCACCGAAGATGTCTGCGGCCCTATGATTGAGGAACTGACAGGCCTGAAGCGCGGACGGGATTTCTTCCTTGGTTACAGCCCCGAACGCATCAATCCGGGGGACCGTGAGCACACGGTCGATCGCATCACCAAGGTCATTGCCGGAGAAAATGCCGAGGTCACTGAAACACTGGCCGCTGTATATGGTGCCGTGACGACCGGCGGCGTCTTCCGCGCCGCGTCGATCAAGGCTGCCGAAGCCGCGAAAGTGATCGAAAATGCCCAGCGCGACATCAATATCGCTTTCATGAACGAGATCACGCAGATCTTCCAGAAGCTCGATATTTCGATCTATGATGTGCTTGATGCGGCGGGGACCAAATGGAACTTCCTGAAGTTCCAGCCCGGACTTGTCGGCGGCCACTGCATTGGCGTCGATCCCTATTATCTCAGCTATCGTGCGCAGCAACTCGGTCATGATCCGCAGGTCATCCTGTCAGGCCGCACGATCAATGATGGCATGGCGCAATATGTTGCCGATCGTATCCATGATCATCTCGGCAAGACTGCGCGTATTCTCGTGCTGGGCCTGACGTTCAAGGAAGATGTGCCCGACCTGCGCAATTCGAAGGTTGCCGATGTGATCGCGCGCTTGCGCTGGATCGGTCATGACGTGGTTGTGCACGATCCCCATGCCGATGCCGCGGAAGCGCAGCATGAATATGGCCTTGCGCTTTCGGGCGATGAGGCGCTGGCAGGCTGTTATGATGCCGTCGTCGCTGCCGTCGCCCATGCCGACTATCGGACGCTGTCGCCGCAACAGCTTGGCGGCATGGTGAAGGATGGCGGCTTGTTCGCTGATATCAAGGGGTTGTTCAGGGGCGTTGCGTTGCCGACACATGTGCGCCGCTGGCAACTCTGACATTTTTTAACAAACCGAGTTGCGACGGCGGCGTTTCTCTGGAGCGCCGCCGTTCTTGTGTCAGGCGGCGGGCCAGAGCTGCTTGATCCGTCCCGTAAGGCGGTACCAGAGCAGCCCTGCCAGTTCATGGCCGGCATCGTCGAACCGGGCGAGATTGCTGGCCGGATTGATCGACCAGCCCGGGGCAGGTCCGGTTTCATAATCGACGGGCCATGGCACCGCCACGATGCCCGCAGCATCAAAACACAATCGCGCTCGCGGCATGTGGAAGGCCGAGGTGACAAGAAGTAAAGTATCCTGCCCGTTCGTCGGGATGCGGTCGCGAAGGCCCGCCGCATTCGCGCATGTGTCGCGCGTATTGTCGATGATGCCGATGCGCTTGTCTGCAATTCCGAGATCCCGCCAGAGCTGGCGCGTCAGCAAGACGTCGCGCTGACTTTCCCTCGTGATACCACCAACAGTCCACAGTATCGCATCCGGCCATTGGCGAGCGAGGACAGCGGCCTGCACGATCCGGTCGCCATGCTGGCTGAGTTCCATCGTGCCGAAACGGACCGAGGCAGCAAGATTTTCACCGCCTGCGAGCACTATGATATGGCGCACATCTCTCAGTGCCGCCGGATCAGGGCGCCGCGTGGCATTTTCCAGCCAGTTCATCAGCATCGGCCCGGTTGGCAGCATGGCCATTGCCACAAGCGCCAGCAGAAACAATGCAGACAATCGTCGCGCCCAGCGCAGCGATCCTGCAAGGAAAGCACAGCAGGCCAAAGCTGCCAGCCACAGCGGCCATGTGGCTGGCCCGGCAAGGTTCCAGATCAGGTAATTCAGCGTCAAAGGCGATGATAATCCTTGAACCACTGGACGAAGCGGGGCACGCCGGCGTCGATGGTTGTAGCCGGGTGGAAACCGAGGTCGCGTTCGATCGCGGTGATGTCGGCGAAGGTGTCCTTCACATCGCCCGGCTGCATCGGCTGGTTGTTGCGGATGGCAGGTTTGCCGCAGGCCTGTTCGATGAGGCCGATCATGCGGTTCAGCTCTTCCGAACGGTGATTGCCGATATTGTAGACGCGGTGCGGCGTCTTGAAGCCGCCGGCCTTCAACTGGCCATCGTCAGCGGGCGGATTATCGAGGCAGGCGACGACGCCCGTGACGATATCATCGACATAGGTGAAGTCGCGCCGCATGTCGCCGCCGTTGAAAACCTGGATCGGACGATCGTTCAGGATGGCGTCGGTAAACAGCCACATGGCCATGTCGGGACGACCCCATGGCCCATAGACGGTGAAGAAGCGCAGGCCGGTCTGCGGGATGCGGTAGAGGTGGCTGTAGGTTTCACTCATCAGCTCGTCCGCCTTTTTGGTCGCGGCATAGAGCGAGATCGGGTTGTCGACGCGATCCTCGACCGCGAACGGCAGCTTGGTATTGGCGCCATAGACCGACGAGGACGAGGCATAGACGAGATGGCGGCAGCGGTCGCTGTGCCGGGCATATTCCAGAAGGTTGAGATGGCCGACGATGTTCGACTGGATATAGGCGTGGGGGTGCGTCAGCGAATAACGAACGCCCGCCTGAGCGCCCAGATGGATGATGCCGTCGATCTCCAGCCCTGAAAGCGCGGCATTGAACGCGGCCTGATCGGCGAAATCGGCGTGGACGAAACGATACTGCGCACCCGGATACTGGCGCTGGATCTCGGCAACGCGGTCCTTTTTCAACTGCACCGAATAATAATCGTTCAGATTGTCGAGACCGATCACGCTGTCGCCACGCGCCAGCAGCCGGAGCGTTGTATGAAAGCCGATGAAACCCGCGCCGCCCGTCACCAGAACCGCCATGCTACTCCATCTCCCGTCTCAGGCGCCCGGAACGGACGTCATATGTCGCGGCATGCCGACTCGCCGCAGAGGACTTCCCGACTGCCTATAGCGTGATTCTATCTGCCGCATGTGAATAAAGCTCTTTTCAATCGCCAATCGCTGGCTATATTGCGCGCCGCCTGATGGGGCGTAGCCAAGCGGTAAGGCAGCGGTTTTTGGTACCGCCATGCGGAGGTTCGAATCCTCCCGCCCCAGCCAGCACTTAGCTGGAAAAAGATCGACGGGCGTTCCCCTTGTTTCCTGCTCGATAGAGCCATTCCCGCGCTGGGTGTGTCTCATTCCGTGCGTTGTTTGACTCCGCCATGGCTCTGTCCATACATTGCTTTCCAAGCAATAATTCATGCCTTGGGACAGGGAAGCGGCGATGACAGAGCAAATCGATGCAGCCATGCATCCAAAGCCTTCGTATCAGGATATCCTGACAAGCGATGGCGACAGCCCGCCTGCTGCGCTCTTTGCCGTCAATGCGCCCTTTCTGGGTTCTGAAGATATTGACAAATCACGTTATTTCTCGCGCGCATGGCATGATCTCGAAATGGAACGCCTGTGGCCGCGCGTATGGCAGATGGCGTGCCGGGAAGAACAGATTCCAGAGCCGGGCGACAGCATCGTTTATGAAATCGGCAGCTATTCCATCCTGGTCGTGCGTGGCGACGACGACCAGATCCGCGCCTTCTTCAACAGTTGCCTTCATCGTGGCACGCAACTCAGGCCCGGCGGTCCCCATGAAGGCGAGGTGGTGACGACAGGCAAGATCCGTTGTCCTTTCCATGGCTGGTCCTGGAAGCTTGATGGTCGTCTCGACCATATCCCCTGCAAATGGGATTTTTCTCATGTCGATGAACGAACGGCCGATCTGCGGGCCGTCAAGGTCGGGACATGGGGCGGTTTCGTGTTTATCAACATGGATGCCGATGCGTCGCCGCTGGAAGACTATCTTGGCGATCTGATCCCGCAATTTAAGGCGTGGCCTCTCGAAAATCGTTACATTGCGGCCAATGTTCGCAAGATCATGCCCTGCAACTGGAAGATTGCGCAGGAATCCTTCATCGAGGTGCTGCACGTCGAGGCGACGCACCCGCAAACCATGCCCTACATCGGCGACGTCAATTCGCAATATGATGTTTTTGGCGCCCATGTGAACCGGATGATCACGCCGCAGGCAGTCGCCAGCCCATTGCTTGGCAATGCCAGTGAACAGAAGATCGCCGACAGCTTCATTGCAGAACTGGCCGGTTCGCCGGGGCCGGGAGCGGACCGCGACTTTGCTTTGCCGAAAATTGAGGTTTTGCCGGGTGAAAGTGCGCGTCAGGCCATGGCGCGGCTGATGCGCGCCAATCTGACGGCGACGACGGGCGTCGATCATGGTGACCTGTCGATTGCGGAAACGCTTGATACGACCATGTATCAGCTTTTCCCGAACTTCATGCCCTGCGGCGGTGGCGGCGTGCCGGTGATCTTCCGTTTCCGCCCGAATGGCGACGACCCCGAGACGTCGATCATGGATGTGATGCTGCTTTATGCCTATCCTGAAGGACAGGAGCGTCCGGCGCCTGCACCCATGACGCGGCTGGAACTGAATGACAGCTGGCATGACGCCCCCGAGCTTGGCGGCATATGCGCGATTTTCGAGCAGGATACGGCGAACATGCCCCTGGTTCATCGCGGCATGAAGGCGGGCGGGGCAAAATGCCTTGGAAAACCGGGCGTGACGCTGGCCAGCTATCAGGAAATCCGCATTCGTCACTATCACGGCATGCTGGATCGTTACATCAAGGGCTGACAATGGCCGCTTATTGCGGCAGCAGCCCGCCAGTCAGTTCGTCGAACTTCATCCTGAGCGTCACATAGGGGCCGCTGCGCGTATAGCGTTCGCGACCGAAATCCCGGTCCTTGAAGCCGGCGATGTTATAGCCGATGCTGAACCAGCCATTGTTCATCGGCGACACGCCGACCGATATGCCAGCCGTGTAATGCACCTGCTTTTCCGTCCAGCCATGCCGCACGGCGACATTGGCGCCGACATCGACATGTTCGGAGAGGTCATGGCGGGCTTCCAGGCCGACGATCTGGGTGAAGCCCGCATAATCTTCGCCGTCATAGGTGTCGAAGACATATTTTGCACCCCAGTAGAGCGAAGCCTGCGTGCGCTGGATCGAAAAATCATTGCTGTCGCGGTCGTGGCTGGCGACGTTCAGCGCGAGATTGTTGACGATGCGGCGCGACCGGCCATCGCTGTTGCCGCCAAAGCGGGTAAGAGGCAGGCTGCCGGAGGTGCCGGCTGTGGCGTTTTCCAGCCGGAAACTGAGTTTGTTGAGCGCCGACAGCCTGGACCCGAGCGGACGAAAGGCAAGCGCCATGTCGATGGCAGCGTCGGTTGCAACGGCGCCGTCAAACTGTTTCACGCGGGCCGCCTGGACGGCGGCGGCCATGGCGATGCCTGCCTGCGTCTGGCGCAACAGGCTGGCGGTCAGGCCCCAGCGGTCTCCCTGGCTGCCGTTGCGATATTCGACACGGCTGTTGGCCGACCAATGTTCGGCGCGATAGGTGGCGCCAAGCGAGACAGCCCAGAAATCCTCGGTCAATTCTGCGCCACCCAGATAACCGCCATTGGCCGAAGGGCGGTCGGGATCGACGAGGTCGGCGGCGTCGACCTTGCCGCGCATCGTGACATTGCTGTCAAATGCGGCATCCAGCCCCCAGCGCGCACCCGGCAGCAGACTTTGCGTCAGGCCAAATGCGGCGAAGGTCCGGGGGCCATATTCGCGGATCGCCTGCTGGTTGAGCGTGCTGTTCAGCCGCGCACCGGCCCATGGAACGGCATCGACGCCGAAACGGGTGGTACTGCTGTCGACCTTGTCGCCATCGGTGATTTCATGTGTCAGGATCAGGCGCACATCGGGTTTGAGCGCATATGAACCGCCAAGGCGATAGCGCGAGGGGAAATCGCTGCTGTCATTCTTGCCGCCCATGGCTTTTTCGGCATCCGCCTCGATCGTCAGCTTGCGATCGAGGAAATGGCGGCTGGCCCCCAGCGTCAGGAGCTTTGACGTGACCTGGTCGCCCGATTGCACACGGTCATCGGCAAAGCGCAGGCCGCCGCGCAGCATGTTCCGTCCATCATCATATTCGCCGCGCACGTCTGCCGCAGTCCGGCGGCCCGGACCATCCGTCTGTTTCTCGCGCCAGCCTGATGCGAGGAGGCTGAAACGATCGCCCAGCTTCAGGCGGCTGTCGATGCCATATTTGCGGGTTCCAGCTTCGCTGCCATTCTGCTGGCCGAGGCCGAAGGTGGCGGCGCGTTCGCGGGCATAAAGCAGTGCATCGACGTGTTTGCCATGATGTTCGACCTCGGCAAGCCATGCTTCGGCGTTGTCGCCTGCCGTGCGCGACCGGGCCAGTTCCGCGCGGATTTCAGTATCGCGCGACAGGCGCAGCGTAGCATCGCTGGCGACCAGCACGCTGTCGCCAGCATCATCGGCTTCACGCAAGGCAGTGGCGCCCAGCGTCAGCTTGCCGCCTGCAAGTTCGGCTGCAACGCGCCCGCCACCGTTCAGATGCTTGCCCGCCGCGCCGCGCGTTTCGTAATCGATGACGATCCATTGCGGGTTGAGATCACTGTCGCGGCTGAGGATCGGACGGCGGAAGCGCAGCGTCGCGGTGTCATAGTCGATGTCATAGTCGATGTGACGCGTCAGTGTTTCGCTGGCGATCACGCGCTCGCTGCGCAGACGGTCGCGGACTTCGATCGTCACCTTGTCGGAATTGATCAAGATATCGCGCCGCGTCAGGCGATAGGGACCGGACAGGCCATTGCCTTGCAATTCGTCGCGCATGAAACGCTGCGCCGTATCCGAGGCAAAGGCATTGTATGACAGCACGCTGCCCCGATATTCGCTTTTGAGGCCATTGAGCGTGCGACTGTAACGACCCAGTTCGGTCTGGGTCAGGCCGGTTTCATAATCGCCGAACAGCGCATAGAACTGGCCGCGATCCAGCCGCAGGTAGAGTTTGCGCACCGATGCGGCGCCATGGCCCTGTTCGCTGCCATCGCCATAGATTGTGTAATAACGCTGCGGGTCGATGGTGCCGAGCAGCTGCTTCTCGCGTGCGGCATCATTCGGTTTGTCGCTGTCATAGGCCATGGTCAAAAGCCATTTGCCCTTGATCCGCCCGCGCGCGAAGAAGCTGGTCTGGCCGTCGAGGAATTTCTTGTTCCGCTTGAGATTGTGCAGGGCGCGCGCATTGTCTGCCAGCGTGTTGAAGCCGGCAGTGCCAGCGGCAAAGCCGACGACGACCCATTTGTTGGCGCCGGGTTGCAGCCAGGCCCTGAGTTCCTGCGTGCGTTCGGCGCGTTCTTCGCCGAGGGTCAGGCTGAGTTCGACACTGCCGCTCTGGGTGGTCGGGACCAGTTCGATATGGGCAATGCCGTCGTCACCTTCGACCTGCCATGTTGTATCGTAGCGATCGAGACCGGCGAGTTGGCGCTGCTGCTGGCGTTCGACCGCGCTCCACGGACGGTAGGGCGCATTCAGCTGGTAGCTGCCCGTGGTGCCGGCGCGGACGGGATGCCCCTGCTGGTCGGTCAGACGCAGCGCAATGACCGGGCGCGTCTTGCCATCCGCAGTCAGGATCGAACGCTCCGTCAGGATTTCAGCGCGGGCGGCGACGTTGGTATACCAGATGTCGCGGGTGAGCGTTTCGACCACAGTGCCGGCCGGGTCGCTCAGCGTCGCGACAAGACGGTTGCGGCCCTCAATCAGCGGCAGGCCGCGCCAGATGCTGATCGCCATGCGGCTGGCAGGGTGGCTTTTCGTGCCGTCGAACGCGAGCGGCGAGGCGGGGGCGCCATTCACTGTCAGGGTCAGTTTCTGCCCCTTTACGTGCCGGATGGCGGCACGTGTCATCGGTGCGCGCGGATTGTGGTCTGTGGTGGGGAACAGCCAGCCGGTGCTGTCGCCTGGCTGGCGCAGCCAGTCGATGTTGGCGCCTGCTGCCGTGGCATCATCGACCGGCTGGGGACGCGTTTTCGTTTCCTTTCCGGCGCCCTTCTTGCGGCTTACGAAGAAATCCGCACGATGAAGGCTGCCGCCGTCACCTTCGACAAAGCGCGAGAAACTGCGCCCGCCGCTGCGGCTGTTCATGATGCAGTCGATCGGCTGGATATCGTCGGGCAGCATCGAGCGGTCGAGCTGGACGACATGCGTGCCGGGACGCACGCCTTCAAAGTGGTAAAGGCCATCGCTGTCGGTAATCGCATAGCGGCCGTCATCAAGGAGAACACGCATATTGGCGACGCCCTTGCGCGCGGTTTCGGGCAAGGTGCAATCGCCTTCGGTAATGCGGCCGATGATCGTCATTGCATCGGTGAACAGCGGTGCACGGATGCGAACCCCGACGCGCGCGGCATTGCTGACCGCCATGTCGCCGATGTGGGCAGTGGCAACATTTACAGCCTGGCCATTGGGCGTGGCGGCCCCGACGGTGACGACATAGCTGATTTCCGTGCGGCTGCCACCGGCGAGGCGGGGCAGGGCGATGGTCAGCGTACGGCCATCCCCGGCAATCGCGGGTGCGTCGACCTTGACGCCGTTCAGCCGCAGCGAGCCGTTGCGATAGCGCAGGCCCTGGGGCAGGACATCGCGGACAACAACATTGCTGACCACGGCATTCGCCCGGTTTTCCAGTGTCAGTGTATAGTGGATCATGTCGCCGATCTCGGCGGTGGCAACCGAGGCTGTCTTGGCGAGCGTCATGTTGCCACGCAGCGGATCGGCGGGAATATCAAGGCGATAGGCTTCCGGTCCGGTGATCGTGAACACCTCGCCATAGGATCCTTCGGCGATCACGAAACGTCCGCCTGCCGGATTTTCCAGCGCGGCCAGTTGCACGGCAGGCACGGCCGAGGGCGTGGTCCAGCCCTCTGGTGGTTCGATCTGCAGGCGATAGCGTCCCGCCGTCATCAGCGGAAAGCGGAATGCGCCCGCAATGGCGGGATAGGTCGTGCCGCCTGCATCGGTGACAGAGGCGCCGCTGATCACCGTCGATGGATAAAGGCTTTGGCCGTCGTCGCCGAAAATACGGGCCGGAGCGCCGGTTGCGGCATCGACGATCGTGATGCGCGCGCCGTCGATGGGCTGGCCGGTCGTGCTGTCGAAAACAGTGCCTGCCGGGTCGATGAGCGCGGAGGATGTGGTCTCGTCCGCAGGGTAATGCACATCGACATAGCGCGCATTGATGCTTGCGCCCGTGGTCAAGGACATGACGCAATCATGACGGGTCGGCGCGGGCGGATCGGGCGTGGTGACAATTGCTGTCAGGAAATAGCCGGTGTCCGGTCCGGTTTCGTAAAGCAGATATTCCTCTTCGTCGCCATTTGATGTGCCGATGGTGACGTGCAGGCTTTCAGCGATCTCGGGGTCGAGATTGCGGTTGGGATCACTGACCGAGATGTAAAGCTGGTCAGAGCGATTGAAACTGCTTGCCGATACCAGCGAGAGACCGGTCTTGCCGCTCGTGCTGCCGGCAGGCGATTGCACGGACTGAATTGGCTGGAAATTATTGGCTCCGATGCGGCATTGGCCCGGTGTCATGTTGAAATTCTGGCCACTGCCAACACTTGCCTGCCGTAAAAAGGTGAGGCTGGATGCAGCAGGCGCGAGAAGGCGCTTCAAGGTGACGGTGTTCGACTTCAGGCTGCGGCTTTCCGTGCCGACAGCATAGCGCAGTGTCGCCGTGTTGCTGATCTCGACCGCGCGCGCCGCCATGGCGCCCATCAGCCAGAACAGGCCGATGAACGTCAGGTACAGGGCAAGGCTGGCAGCCAGACGGCGCATGGTATTTTGCAGGACAAGACGCGGCGGCATGGCGATCCTTGCAGCCGCGCCCGCGCCTTAGTCGACCGTGACGCGGAAAACGGCCGTGGTCGTCGTGCCGCTCGACAGGGATGGCAGCAGCGCGCTGACAATGCCTGCCGATTGTCCGCCGCCATTCGGGTCGCTTTCATCCGCACCGCTGGTGTCGTCGTCCTCGGCACTGCCATCGGCATTGCACAGGCCACCAGACACCGTGCCGCCGACCAGCAGGCTGCCCGCAACATAGCTGGTATTGGCAGGCAGGCTGTCGCTGATGGCGAGGTTCGTGGCAGCAGCAGCGCCGCTGTTTTCGATCTGGATGCAATATTCGATCACGGCACCCGGAATCGCCTTGGGATTGCTGGTCGCATTGAACGGATCGCTGATGACCCGGCTATTTTTAAGCAGGCTGACGGTCGCGGCGGCGATGTCATATTCGTCGCTGTCGCTGAAGCGGCCATCGCGTGCGCCGTCGGTATCGCCGGCTGCATCGCCGAACACGGTATCGACACTGCCCGGCGTATCGGCGCCCGCTGTCTGTGTCGAATCCGCACCGAGCGTGCCGGCGGTGCCAGCATCGGCCGATATTGCGCTCAAGGTCACGCCCGCAGTTGAGCCGTCGGCCTGACCGGCAGGCATGTCGGCGACGACAAAGACCCGGATGGTGGCATCGGGTGCCAGTTCGTCGATGAAGGTTGCCGTGTCACCGGCATCGAAGACGCCATCGCCGTCATCGACATAGATGCGCAGGTTCGACGCATCGAAATTGTCGGTGTCGCCAAAGGCGGTCGTGCTGCCATTGGTGGCCTGTGCCGCGACAAGGCGGAAGTCCATCGTGGCGTTGGTGCTGTTGGTGACCGTGAAGGTCGTGATCTGGTCGGTAGCGCCGGGCGCAGTCTGCGTGGCCGTGCCGCCGACTTCGGCAACCGTCAGGTTGATGCGACGGTCGACGACGAAGGTTGCGGGCGCTGCGGTATTCACCGGAGGCTGCGCAACGCCGCCGACGCTGAAGCTGACGGAGGCGCTGTTGCTGATAGGCGTACCTGCAACGGTGCCGGCGGCCCAAGCCTGGCCATGGCCGACAAGGGAAGCGGCGGTGCTGATTAAAAGCGCCCAGCGGGCGGGTTTGGATTTCATTCTTTATTCCCCCGATATGTTTGATGGGTGCCGCTTGCCAGACAATTCCCCGATCGCATGGCGCACGGCTTTCGTTGGTGGTTATTTCAGACGGGCATTGAAGCTGACTTCGCCTTTTCCGCCCGGTTGCAGGTCGTTCGGCAGGGTCCAGCGCAGATGGGTGACATCATTCGACTGGGCGGGGCGCATGCTGCCATCGCTATCCTTCACGGAAAGCTGATCCAGTTTTCCGTATGTTGCGCCGCCATCGACCGACACTTCGATGCTGTCATCGTCTGTGCCGGTGTATTCCACTGATGGTGGCAACGGGTTCGTGATCTTGAACTGGCTGGCATTCTGCTTGCCATCATTCTGGTAGTTGATGGTGAAGATCAGCTGATCGCCGGGTGTCACCATCGTTGCGGGCAGGATCTTGCGTTCAACCGCACCATTGGCGGCTGTCTGCAATTCAACCCGGCTGACGCTGTTGGTCAGCCGGACACTGGCGTTGGCCAGGGCAGGGTGCACACACGTCAGCGCGGCCAGTGCGGCGGCGGTGTGGACAAGTTTCTTGAACATCGGACTATCTCCCAGTCACAATATGCGAACGCGAAAGCTGATGGTGGATGGATCTGGCGCTGCGGGATCGAGCGCGACCTCGATGGCGGTGCCGGTGAAATGGCCGGCATCGCTGTCGTCGGCATCGGTCAGCGGCTGGCCGTTCAGTGTCATCGAGCCGTTTTCGTAAATGGTGCCCGCCGGTATGGCGTCTTCCACGATGGGCGTCGCGACCGCAGCGGCGCGCAGATCGGCGGTGATCTGATAAGTCAGGATCGCGCCCGGAACGGGCTGGTTCTGTCCTGAACTGTTTTGTACGCTGACGCTTTTTTCCAGCTTCGGCAGGCTGGACGACACCAGAAAACTGCCGCGCGCGCGGGCCATGCCCCCGGAAAGGCCCAGGATGGCATCGCCGCCTGCAGCGCCCTTGCCTGCCAAGTGCTGGCCGGTCGTGCCGGAACCGCTTTGCGCGCGGGCGGTCAGTTCGATGGCGGCCCGCGCGCCTTCTGTGGGGGTGCCATTCAGCGGGCTGACGACAAACAATGTCAGGCCCTGATCGGCTGCCAGCAGCGGATCATCGACACCGGGGCGGTAAGGCGTATCGATCAGCGCATCGAAGCGATCATTGGCGTCACGATCGAGCGCGATGAAACTGATGCCCGGCGTGAACATGTTGCCGCCGATGGCGTCATCGGCAGACAGCACGAACTGTTCGGGGCCGTTGCCGCTATTGACGAGCCGGAAGGTCATCACGCGTGGCTGGCCGTCGATGGCCACTGGCGCAGGCTGGGCGCCGACTACACTCAGGTTGAGGTCGATGACCTCATCGATGCGCAGTTGCGTCATGTTCGACTGGATGGTCACTGGCGTGATGCCGCCATCAAGATAGCTGGCCTGCGCGATGTTATTGATCAGCGTCCCGGCCGGTGTGCCGAGAGCGTAGAGTGGTGTCGACACGACAAGACCCACCGCCAGCCATACCCTGGCGAGCGGTTGGATCATCATCGCGCACAGCGTCGTGATGCCGAAACTTCGGCACATCGCAGTATTCCCCCTCAATCACGCCCTGCGTAGGCGCTGGGGGCTACATGCGCCCAAGACGGTAAAAACAGCCTTAATCGGGAGGTCGGCAAAAATATCGCACTGAAAAACGACGAATCGTCACTTCCTGTGTTGACAGAATCCGCCAGCGGCAATAGTTACCCGGCCACACCAAACGCGGGTGTAGCTCAGTTGGTTAGAGCGCCGGCCTGTCACGCCGGAGGTCGCGGGTTCGAGCCCCGTCACTCGCGCCACTTTCCTGATGGAACAGTGGCCACCGCGTAAGGGTGATTTCCCTTATAATTCAAATCAAATGCAGTTATTGCCTGTCATCTGGCTTTGCATGAAGCTGTCGATCACAGACGTCGCCCCGCCATGTGGCGGGGCCGGATTTCAGGTGGCGGAGCCGGGTTTCAGCCGGTCGAAGACCGTCAGTTCATGGGCGATCGACAGCTCGATCAGCTGCGCAAACACAGTCCGGGCCATGTCTTCGGGCAGGGATGCGTTTTTTGCCGTTTCGGCGACCTTGTTCAGCACATCGTTGATACGCCAGTCGTCGCGGACCTGATCGCGTACGGTTTTGATTCGTGCCGCCGCCTCAATGTAATCGAGACGGGTGCGCAGCAATGTGACTAATTCGCGGTCGATGGCGTCGATGGCCGCGCGCACATCGCCCATCGAAGTGCAGGCGGCGGCAGGCACGCGTTCATTGCTCATTCTTGCGGCTCCATCGTCCGGTTTCCATGAAGATCAGCCATGGTTTCAACGGCACGATCCAGATGACGCCCAGTATCAGATAAATCGGCGCCTGCACCAGCACGGGCAGGTCGCCCATCCATTCCACGACAGTCACGGCAACAGCCGCGAACAGGAAAATTCCCAAAAACAGGACAAGAACGCCAAGAGGCTTGCGAAGGGCAGGTTTCATGGCGCTACGCCTAATGGATTATCCGGCCCGCGTCACGTCCTGGCATGAGATCCAGGCATCCGGCGTGGCAATGGCATCAAGCGGCATGTCCCAGGGTTCGGCAGGCAGCACCGGCACGATCTGGACATCCCAGGCCAGTCCGATGCAGCGGGGCATCGGACCTTGACCGGCAAAGGCGGCCAGCGCCCGGTCATAATAGCCGGCGCCCTGACCCAGCCGGTTGCCGGCATGATCGGCGGCTACCAGTGGCATCAGGATGATGTCGGGGCGGACCGCAGGACGGTCGGTTAACGGCTGATGTATCTGGGCGAGGCTGGTCTCAACGCTGTCGCCGGGCGCCCAGATGGCAAAGTCCATGGTCATGGCCGCGGCGTCGACACGTGGCAGGGCAAGGGTCAGGCCACGCATCTGGGCGGGCACAACAAAGGCTGCGGGGTCGATCTCGTCGCCGACGGCATGATAAAGTGCAACTACGCCTTCATGCGGCATCCGGCCCAGCAATTTTTGGGCGAGTTTCTGTTCTGCCGCGCGGCGCATGGCCGGGGCAAGCGCGGCAACATATTCGCGGCGCAGGCGACGCATCGTGCGACGCAGCAGGCTGCGGTCGGTCGGGGGGGCAGGGGCAGTCATGGGGTCAGGGCATGGCGGTGGCGGGTCCACCATGACCGTTTGCCTGAATATCCTCTGACGCCAGTAACGTCAGGTGGGGACCATGTGGATCGGACCAGGATCCGGCCAGGGACAGCCCCCGTGGATGTTGGTATCGCCTCAGGGATGTTCGCAAGGCGCGCATCGGGCAGAACCCGCCGATCGCCAACCTAGACACGTTCGGCCTTCTGCTCAAGATAGCTGGCCAGATTTTCAACCTGTTCGGCTGCGGCCTCGATGATTTGCGCCGCTTCTTCGGCACTGGGCTCTGGCTTGCGGTTTTCCCTGAGGTCGAGCAGCTCATCGGCAATCAGGATACCCGCCATCAAAAGCATGCGCGGTTCGCTCATCGGGCCGAGCGCGGTGGTCAGTTCACGCGTTTTTTCATCAAGCAGCGCGGCAAGCCGGTTCAGCCTGTTCTCCTCGCCATCGCGACAGGCGAGAGGATAGCTGTGACCGCCAACCTTGACGTGAATCTGCCCCATGGTTCAGGCCTTTTCTATGCGCGACAGCAGGTCGTCGAGTTGTTCGACAGCTGCCTTGCTGGCACTTTTCAGGGTGTCGTGGCGTAATTGCATCGCCGGATCGGGTGGCGCAGGCGTCGATACTGCGGCTGGCAGTGCGCGCGCTGCCCGGTCAAGGCGCTCCAAGGCGGCGCGCAATCGGCCTGATGCGCGCTCAAGCGGTGAAAAAGCATTCATGTCGCGACCCGTTAAGCATGATATCAGCCCGATGATTAAGACCTGCGCGTGAAAAGGGTCAAGTCGATGACAGGAAAGACGCAGCGGAATCGTTGACGCAGGCGGGGGGCATGGCCATTGTGCCCGCCGATTCGTCCTTGTAGTGGAAAGTTGACCATGACAGCCTCGCACACGCAAATGGCCAATGCAATCCGGGCCCTCGCGATGGATGCCGTGCAGGCCGCGAACTCCGGCCATCCCGGCATGCCGATGGGCATGGCCGATGTTGCGACCGTTCTGTTCGAACGTCACCTGAAATTTGATGCCGCCCAGCCGCGCTGGGCCGACCGCGATCGCTTCGTGCTGTCGGCTGGCCACGGTTCGATGCTGATTTACGCGCTGTTGCATCTGACAGGTTATGCCCGTCCGACGATGGACGACATCCGCAGTTTCCGCCAGCTGCACAGCGTCTGCGCCGGTCATCCCGAGGCACATGAACTGGAAGGCGTCGAAACCACGACCGGGCCGTTGGGCCAGGGTCTTGCAACGGCGGTCGGCATGGCGATTGCCGAGCGGCACCTGAACGCCATTTACGGCGATGCGCTGGTCGATCACCGTACCTGGGTGATCGCGGGCGACGGTTGCCTGATGGAAGGCGTCAATCACGAGGCCATCGGCTTGGCCGGCCATCTGAAGCTCGGACGCCTGATCGTCCTGTGGGACGACAACCGCATTACCATCGACGGCGACACGTCGATGTCAACGTCCGAAGACATCGCCAAGCGTTACGAAGCCGCCGGCTGGCAGGTTCTGTCGTGCGACGGCCATGACTTCGCCGACATCGACCGTGCGCTGACCGCCGCCAAAGGTGATCCGCGTCCGACGCTCGTGGCCTGCACCACTGTGATCGGCAAGGGTGCGCCCAACAAGGCCGGCAGCCATTCGGTGCATGGCGCGCCTCTGGGCGCCGACGAAATCGCAGCGACGCGGCAGGCGCTGGGTTGGACCTCGGCTCCGTTCGAAATTCCGGCAGATGTGCGCGAGGCATGGGCGGCCGCCGGCGCACGCGGTGCTGTCGAATCGGCAGCCTGGCGGGCGCGTGTGGCGGGCCATCGCGACCGCGCGGCGTTCGAAGCGCGGATGGCAGGCAAGCTGCCTGAAGGCTGGCGCGCCGGTTTCCAGGCCTATCTCGACGAACTGGCCGCCAATCCGCAGAAGATCGCGACGCGCAAGGCATCGGAAAATGCGCTGTCCGCGCTTAATCCGCTTGTGCCGTCCATGATCGGTGGTTCTGCCGACCTTACGGGGTCGAACCTGACCAAGACCAAGGATCAGGGGCCGCTGACCGCCGACAGCTATGGCGGTCGCTATGTCTATTACGGCATCCGCGAATTCGGGATGGCGGCAGGCATGAACGGCATGGCACTGCATGGCGGTGTCATACCCTATGGCGGCACTTTCCTTGTGTTTTCGGATTATTGCCGCCCGGCGATCCGCTTGTCGGCCTTGCAGGAACAACGCGTCATCTATGTCATGACGCACGACAGTATCGGCCTTGGCGAAGACGGCCCGACGCACCAGCCGATCGAACATGTCATGAGCCTGCGCGCCATGCCCAATCTTGCCGTCTATCGTCCGGCTGATGCACTTGAAACGGCGGAATGCTGGGCTTTGGCACTGGAAGACGAAAAAACGCCGTCGTTCCTCGCGCTGTCGCGTCAAAACTTGCCGCAGTTGCGTCATGACGCGTCGGAAAATCTATGCGCCAAGGGAGCTTATCGCCTGCGCGCCGCAGGTGCGCCGCGTCGCGTGGTGCTGCTGGCAACCGGCTCGGAGGTGCATATCGCGCTGGCCGCCGCTGATACGCTTGAAACCGCTGGTATCGGCTGCGACGTTGTCTCGATGCCGTGCTGGGAGCGTTTCGACGCACAGGATGCCGCCTATCGTGCCGATATCCTGCCGCGCGATGTTCTTGTTGCCTCGGTCGAAGCCGGGACGACCTTTGGCTGGGAACGCTACACCGGCATCGACGGCCTGCGCTTTGGCATCGACCGTTTCGGCGCCTCTGCGCCAGCAGAAGCACTTTACGACTATTTCGGCCTGACGCCCGACAAGATTGCGGCAGGCATTCAGGCCAAGCTTTCGAACTGAAAATAAACAGCTTTTTGTCAAGGAAGGACAGGTCAATGGCAGTCAAGGTAGCCATCAACGGTTTCGGTCGCATCGGTCGTCTTGTTGCGCGCGCGCTCATTGAAAACGGCAAGGACGATTTCGAACTGGTCGCCATCAACGATCTCGCCGATGCCAAGTCGAACGCGCTGCTGTTCAAGCGCGATTCGGTGCATGGCCGTTACCCCGGCACCGTCGAAGCCGATGGCGATTACATGGTCGTCGACGGCAAGCGCATCCGCGTCACCGCCGAGCGCGATCCGGCCAACCTGCCGCACAAGGAACTGGGCGTTGACATCGCGCTGGAAT
>CAZWMK010000020.1:0-25051 GCA_964635065.1 uncultured Sphingomonadaceae bacterium
GGCATCGGACTGGATTCTGTTTTTTTTGAGAGCGATGGCTGGAATACTCCAACCTCTAACTATTCCCGCGACTAAACACTCAGCAGAATAGGTGAAAAGGGGATCGCTGCCGCTTATGACTGCGGCCTTGCCGGGTAGGACCCGCTCTGTCATCGGGATGGGCGGATAAGGCTATCCAGACCGACCGCGCATGACATCAACGGATGGCTGCACATTCGATCATCAGGCCAAAGGCGGGGCCGAATCGAACGCGCTGCACAAGGCCTGTAAACGGCCATCCCGTCGCCATGATGTCTCGTGAGTGATTGTGTCGGGCGACGGCGCGCAGAATTATTTTTTGATGCAATCGCTTACGCTCGGGGGCCTTATTGGGGGCCTATCCTGAAAAAATATATAAATTACCGATTAATATCATCATATTGTATAAACTATTGTGGTCCGACCGGGGCACCATTTCGCGTTGTGTGTTCAGCGCAGCCGTCACCTCCCTGATGATGATGCTAGAACCAGAAGCGCAAGCCGGCGACAAAGCTGGTGGATGCGCGGCTTTCGCCCATGGCGCGGGAAATCCTGGCAGTATCGCCGAATTTTCGTTCCCATTGCACACCGACATAAGGTCCGAAAGCAGGATTGGGGGCGTAGCGCAGGCGAAGGCCGAGTTCGGTCGCGGAGAGGCCAGCACCCTTGCCCAGTTCGGGCACATCTTGTGCATGGGCCGTCAATTCGAGGCGTGGTTGCAGCACCAGCGCCTGACTGAATCTCATGTCGTGGCTCAGTTCGAAGCGGGCGTGGACATCGCCTTTGTGTGACAGGAACAGGGCGCCTTCCATTTCGATCCAGTAGGGCAGCATCACGTCAATGCCGAGGGCGGCATGGGTGCGGCCTGGACCGGCGTTGATGTCCTGACGCAGGCCCAGCTCAAGATTGGCAAACGGTCCTGTGGCATGGCTCCACAGCGCCTGCACTTCGGCGGCTTCGACCGGGCCGTCCACGCTGATTTCGCCTTCGCTGCGTACGAGCAGACGGTCGATGTCGCCACCATACCAGGCCTTGCCCTGCCAGCTGACGGCATCGCCCTTGTCCCTGGCATGCCATTCCAGCTGTTCGATAAGGACAAGATGGGCGCGCTGATCGCGGGTGCTGCGAAATAATGCCTTGCGCGCTGCATCCATCGCCGCAGTGCCATGGATGCTATCGGCGGCCCAGTCGTCCGCCTTGAATGGCGGCAACGCAACAGCTGGCTTTCCCGTCGATTGCGGTTGATTCGCGCTGTGATCGTGGTGATGACCATGGTCGTGATCCTGCGCCCGCACGGGCACGGTCGTGGCGACCGCGAATGCCAGTGTCATCAGCAATCTGACGCAGCATCCTGCTGTTTTCATGCCGCATCCTCATGGTTGTGACGAACCTTGATGATACGGAACATGCCGGTTTCCATATGAAACATCATATGACAGTGCATCGCCCAGTCACCGAGCGCGTCGGCTGTCATGTCGATGGTGATCTGGCCGCCCGGCAAGACGTTCACCGTATGCTTGCGCGGCTGATGGCCATCCTGTCCGTTGACCAGTTCAAAGAAATGGCCGTGAATGTGAATGGGATGCGGCATCATCGTGTGGTTGACAAGATTGATGCGGACGCGCTCCATATGCCGGAACATCAGCGGCTCGGTGCGCTCGCTGAGCCGCTCGCCGTCGATCGACCACATGTAGCGTTCCATGTTGGCGGTGAGGTGCAGGTCGATGGTGCGACTGGGCGGGCGCTGGTCGCTTCCCGGCGTCAGGGCCCTGAGGTCGGAATAGCGCAAGACCCGATGGCCTGTTTCCTCAAGCCCTGTCGGCAGATCGCCGATGCGGTTCGCCGGCATGGGCGACAGACTTGCCACGCCGGGATTCAGTCTGACCTGCGGCGCGCTTGCCGGATCGCGCATCCTCATGGCGCCATGGTCCATGCCAGCGTGATCCTTGGCGTCATGCCCCATTCCCATATCGCGCATGGTGAGTAGCGGGCGCGGGCGCAGCGGGGGAATGGGGGCTGTCATGCCGGTACGTGGCGCCAGCGTTGCGCGCACAAGGCCGGAGCGGTCGATGGCCTCGGCAATGAGGCCATAGGCGGTCATGTCGGTCGGCTGGACGATTACATCGCAGGTCTCGGCGATGGCGAGCTGGAATTCGTCAACGGAAACCGGCTCGACATTTTGCCCGTCTGCCTGCACCACGGTCATGGCAAGACCGGGGATGCGGACATTGAAATTCGTCATTGCCGATGCATTGATGATCCTGAGCCGCACCCGTTCGCCGGGTGAGAACAGGCCGGTCCAGTTTTCTGCGCTGCCATGACCGTTGATCAAATAGTGGTAGGCGGCAGCGGTCACATCCGAAATATCGGTCGGGTCCATGCGCATTGCGGCCCAGCGCAGGCGTTCGCGCAGCGGCTGATCCTTGCCAGACAGCAGGCCGCCTATCGTCTGCTTCTGCCGGTTGTAATAGCCGGGCGATTGTTTCAGCCGGGTCATCAGCTTGTGCGGATGAATGAAGCTCCAGTCCGAAAGGACAAGTACATGTTCGCGGTCGTAAACAACAGGATCGTCGCCCGCCGGGTCGATGATCAGCGGGCCGTAATGGCCCATGGCTTCCTGCATGCCGCTATGACTGTGATACCAGTAGGTGCCGGACTGCGTGATCGGGAAATCATAGACGAAGGTCTCGTGCGGACGGATGCCGGGAAAACTGATGCCCGGAACGCCATCGAACTGGAACGGCAGGATCAGGCCATGCCAATGGATCGATGTGTCTTCTTCGAGATGATTGGTGACGGACAGGCGAACCTTTTGCCCTTCTTTCAGACGAATGAGCGGCGCGGGCAGGGTGCCATTTACGGTGACCGCATGGCCACGCCGCCCGCCTGTCGTGAAGACGGAATGGCCAACCTCGAGCGCGATGTCCGTTCCGGTCAGCGTGCCGGGCGCGGCCACGATTCCGGACGACGACGTCTGCGCCCAGGCCGGGATCATCCGTCCCAGCGTCAGGGCGCTTGCCAGCCCGGCGGCGCCACGGATCAGGCCACGGCGCGCAAAAACAGGTGTGTCGGTCACAATCGTTCATTCCATGTCTGGCAGACCGGGCGATCGGCCGGTCATGTCATGCCCGACAAGGTATGAATAATGATTGCAAATTGCAAACGCGCAGGCGCAGCCTTGGTTCTGTCCTTCCGTCAGGCAATTTGCGGCTGGGTTCCTGTCGACACCCTCGGTCGGTGACGCAGCAGGCGGCCGGGAAGAGCACCGGTCGGCTTGTCATGTTCGCGGGTGATCACGCCGGAAACGATGGTGGCGCGATAGCCTGTCACAGCCTGCATCAGCCGACTTGCGCCGGACGGCAGGTCGTTGACAAAGGTCGGTTTTTCGAGCCGCAGATTGTCGAGGTCGATAATGTTGATATCGGCCTTGAGACCGGGCCGGATGACACCGCGATCGTTGAGGCCGATAGCATCTGCGCAGTCGCTGGTCATCATGCGCACCACCTGTTCCAGCGGCAAGGGCGCGCCACGCCGGCGATCGCGCACCCAGTGTTGCAGCATGAAACTGTGGATCGATCCGTCGCTGATCGTCATGACATGCGCACCGGCATCGGATGCCCCAAGAACTGCCGCCGGACTGGTCAGCATTTCGCGCACGCGGTCGAGGCCGCCGTCGGTATAGTTTGTGACGGCAAGAAGCAGGCGCGGGTGGGCGCTGGTATTGAGCATGACGTCATAGGCTGCTTCCTGCGGCGAAACTCCCCGCCGTGCCGCCAGCGTGTCGATATTCTGGCTGTCGTCTGGTTCGTAATCGCCTTCGTCGCCAATATCGTAGCAGCGATGCCAGTGCGAGTTCAGAAACGCCGTAAAACTGCCCGGCGCATCGGTCTCGGTCAGGATGCGCGCTTTGACATCGGGTTTCGCCAGTTCGGCCAGCCACCGTTCGCGGGGCAGTTTCTTGACTTCGAGAAAGCTTGGCCGCTCCATGAAGGGGTGGGTGCCGAAAAAGCTCAGGAGCGCACCAATGCTGCGCCCGCTGACATGCGCAAACGCACGGCCATGACCACTGGCATTGACGCCTTCGGCCCAGGCGATCTGCTTGCGCCAGTAATCGGGATATTGGTTTGTTTGCAGCACCAGCAGGTGCAGTGAAACGCCGGTTTCGCGCACGATATCGTCATAGGTGCGCATTTCGCGCTCGATCCCGTCGAAATCTTCGCCGACCACGCCGGATGGTGCAAATTCAAGAATGCCGCCATGGTGCGCAACGCTTTTGGCCAATGCCATCAGCTCGGGCGCATCGACGTCGAAATCCGGTGTCATGGCGCCCGTCGATGTGCGGTGGACCGAGGTGCGCGAGCTTGACAGGCCAAAGGCACCCGCCTGCATTGCTTCGTCGACAAGGCGGACCATTTCCGCGCGTTCGTCGCCATCGGCGCAGCGGTTGCTGCCCACCTTGTCGCCCAGAACATAGAGCCTGAGCGGCCCATGCGGGATGAGCGCCCCGATGTCGAAGCTGCGTGGCTGTGCATCTATGACGTCAAGGAATTCGGGAAAACTGCTCCAGTTCCAGCGCAGCCCCTCGTGCAGCGCTGTGCCGGGAATTTCTTCGACCCCGTCCATGAGTTCGATCAGCCGTTCTTCAGTGCCGCGCCGCACCGGCGCAAAGCCGACGCCGCAATTGCCCATGATCGCTGTCGTCACCCCCGAACTGAATGAGGGATCAAGCAGCGGATCCCAGGTCGCCTGGCCATCATAATGGGTATGGATGTCCACCCAGCCGGGGGTCACGATCAGGCCGGTTGCGTCGATCTCGCGCTGCGCTGGACCGGTGATTTTCCCGATGTCGACGATCACGCCGTCCTTGATTCCAACATCGCCGGAAAATCCAGGCTTTCCAGTGCCATCGACAATCGTTCCGCCACGGATGACGAGATCGAGCATAGTTTTACTCCCCAAGGTTGCAGTGCTTGGTGCCTGCTGTTTTGCATTTTGCTGTTTGACGCAGGAAAACACATGCGCCGCTGCTTGTAAACTCTGCGTCCACGGGCTTGCGTCGGCTGCACGTCGCGGGCAGTGTGGCCCTGGTTTGGACAATCAACCAAGGGAGGATATATGGCCTTTACAGGACCGGTCGAGGATCGCCTCGCCATTCGTGAACTTATCGCAACCTATGCAAATGCCGTCACGCGCAACGACGGTGAAACCTGGTCGTCGCTGTGGGCCGAAGATGGCGTCTGGAGCATCCCGGTCATTCCCGGCATGGAGCGGATTGAGGGGCGCGACGCCATTTACGCGCTATGGAAAGAAGCCATGAAAGGCTATCCCTTCCAGGTCATGATCGCGCAGCCGGGCGAAACCGTCATCGACGGCGATACCGCACGCGGCATCACTTATAATCAGGAAATCAACACCGACACGTCGGGCGTGACCCAGCGTTGGGCCGGCGAATATGTCGATGAATATGTGAAGCGCAATGGTCGCTGGCTGTTCAAGAGCCGGACCTATCGCGTCCTGCACATCGGCAAGCCGGAATAAATGGCAGGCACATGATCGGCGCGGTTGGCAGAGATCAGGCTTCGCCCACCGTGTCGATCATGGCAGCATGAAGGGCTTCCGCCGGTTTTTTGCCAGCCCACAGCACGAACTGGAACACGGGATAGTAGCGCTCGCATTCGTCGATCGCCGCTTCTACCAGCATTTCCGCCTGGTCGAGTGTCAGGCCGACGTCCTCGTCGTCACCGCGGTCAAGCAGGGCGGCATGGCGGAACAGCAGCGTGCCGTCTGCCGACCACATTTCGAAATGGCCGAGCCAGAGCTGCTCATTGATCAGCCCGATGGTTTCGTAAATCGCCGCACGCTTGGAATCGGCAACCCGGACATCGGGCAGGGCAACGAACTGGAGAACCCGCTCCTCCTCGCGCCACAGCGCACGGAGTTGATAGGTCGTCCAGCTGCCTTCGACCGAGGCGACAATTTCCTCGTCGCCATTGCGCTCAAAGGCCCAGCCATGCGCGCCGAAATATTGTTCGAGCATGTCTATGGGGGCAGCAGTAAGCTGGGATTGCGATGTGGCCGGATCAAACAACCGGCGCGCTCCTACAGTGGTCGCGAACAGGAATCAGCCTGCGCATGTTGCGGCAGGGGTGCAAGCTGATTCCTGCGATCTTGTGCTGATTTCTGTGGATATCAGCCTTTTTCTGCTTCCAGCGCATCCAGTCGCGCTTTCAGCGCATCGGCTTCTGCGCGCGCCGTTGCGGCCATTTCCTTGACAGCTTCGAACTCGTCGCGGCGCACAAAGTCCATGCCGCCGACCAGCTTTTCAACCTGCTGGCGCACAAGTCCTTCAAGCTCGCGTCCAACGCCCGCAAGGGTGCCGACCATGCCGGAGGCCACTTTCGAGAGGTCGTCAAAGATGCGGTTTTGCGATTGCATGGCTTCACTCCTGTTGTGTCGGCATCGACAGCACAGCATCGACCGTGCCAGACTGAACCGCCGCACTATCGGGGTTCAACTGCCATATCTGCCAGCATAGCACTGCAGCGAAGCCGAGCCAAAGCAGATAAGGCACCATCAGCCATCCCGCCACCTTGCGAATCTGGCCA
Source organism: uncultured Sphingomonadaceae bacterium (assembly GCA_964635065.1). Lineage (GTDB taxonomy): Bacteria > Pseudomonadota > Alphaproteobacteria > Sphingomonadales > Sphingomonadaceae > CAZWMK01. The sequence goes on from CAZWMK010000020.1 coordinate 6,624, forward strand.
AACCACCAAGCGGTCGGCAGGGCTGCCGCGATGATCGCCAGGATCAGGAAAAAGGACAGGCCGATCTGGTGCGCGCCAAAAAACAGGGGCGACCATGCAAGGTTGAGCAGGAGCTGCACGGCGAACAGCACAAGCGCGAGCGTGCGCCGATACGCGCCGCGGGCATGAATGACATAGGCAAGCGCTGCCCCCATCATGACGTAAAGGAGCGTCCACACCACACCAAAAGCCCAGCCAGGCGGATAAAGTCCGGGCTTGTCGAGCGCCGAGAACCAGAGATTTTCTTCAACCGATCCCGAAAGTTGCGCGGACAGGCGGCCCAGCAACAGCGTCAGCGGGATGGTAATGACCGCGATCCGGGCAAAGGCCCAGCGCAGTTGTCCTGACGTTGCAAGTTCGCTCAAAGCGGTTTCTCCTCTTCCCCCGTCCGATGCGGCGCCAGTTCACGCTCCAATTGCCGGCTGACGGCCAGCGGCGAACCCGTCCATCGTGCCAGACGCAGATAGATAGCGGGAATGAGGAACAAGGTCAGCAGCGTTGCAAGGCTGACACCCCAGACAATGACAATGCCGATGGTGGTCCGTGCCGCGCCACCCGCACCGGACGCCAGCATCAGCGGCACGGCACCGGCGACCGTGGCAATCGAGGTCATGAGGATTGGTCGCAGCCGGCGTGTCGCGGCTTCGATGATCGCGCTTGCAACATCATGCCCTTCATCACGTAACTGATTGGCGAATTCGACGATCAGAATCCCGTTCTTGGCGGCGAGGCCAACCAGCATGACGATGCCGATCTGGCTGTAGAGATTGAGCGTGCCACCCATCGCAACCAGGCCAAGCAGACCGCCGGCTACCGCCAGCGGCACAGTCAGGATGATGGTGCCGGGGTGGATGAAACTCTCGAACTGCGCCGCCATCACCAGATAGACAAGGATCAGGGTGAACAGAAACACGATGTAGATCGAGGCGCCGGTCTGCTTGAAAGCCAGAGAATCCCCCTTGTATCCGACCGCGCTGATTTCGGGGATGGTGGCGGCTTCCGCCTCCAGCCATGCCAGCGCATCGCCCAGTGTAGCGCCGGGCGCCAGATTGGCGGTCAGCGTGATGGCACGCAGCTTGTTGAACCGGCCCAGATCGGCTGCATCCGCAAAGGCGCGGATGTTGACCAGATTCGACAGAGCCACCAGTTCGCCGCTGGGCCGGGCGCGAACATAGACATTGTTCAGGTCGTCGACAGACATGCGGTCCTTGCGGTCTGCCTGCACGATCACGCGATATTCTTCGCCACGCTCGATATAGGTCGTCACACGGCGCGCGCCCATCATTGTCTCTAGCGTCCGCCCGATCTCGTTGACTGACACCCCAAGATCGCCTGCACGCACCTTGTCGATTTCGATCATCAGTTGCGGCTTGGTTTCCTTATAGTCGGAATCAAGATCCGTGAGGCCAGGGAACGCGTCTGCCCGTGCGATGATCTGGTCGCGGGCGCGGGCGAGATCGTCGTAATTGTCGCCAGCGATAACGAACTGGATGGGTTGTCCGCGACCGCGTCCGATTGAGGAAGCAGTGTTGGCGGCGGCACGCACGGTCGGTATCGTCCGCAATGACTGATTGGTTTTCTCGATCACGTCGCGCGTCGACATGTCGCGTTCGTCCCACGGTGCCAGGAAAACGGTGACGCGCCCCTGCGAGAAATCCTCGCTTGGGCCATAGGCGGAGGGCACGCGGACAAGGATGCGGCTGATGGTCCCATTATCGAGCATGGGCTGAAATTTCTTTTCAACATCAATCATATATTCTGAAATCTTGTCATATCCTGTGCTGTCCGGGGCAAGGATGTTGACCCAGAACAGACCCTGATCCTCTTCGGGCGCAAGTTCAGATTTCAGCGTCGTGGCCGCAGCACCACAAAGCAGTACGATGATCAGGCTGAGACCGCCGACGCGCCAGGGATGGTTCAGGGTTTTTTGCAAAAATCCTTTGTAAGAATCTGTAAGATTTGAAAATTTCCTGTCGACGTAATCCGTGAGGCGTGAACGCGCACGATCCTGCTTCAGGAGTTTCGAGCAAAGCATCGGGGTCAGGCTCAGTGCGACAAAGCCTGAAAAGGTGAGGGCGCCGATCATCGCGGCGGCGAGTTCGCGGAACAGCATACCCGAATTGCCCGAGATGAACATGACCGGCACGAATACCGCGCAGACAACAACGGTCGATGCTATGACGGCAAAGGAAACCTGCCGCGTTCCCTGAAAGGCGGCAACCAGTGGCGTGTCGCCCTGCTCGATGCGGTGATGAACATTTTCCAGAACAACGATGGCGTCATCGACGACAAGGCCGATCGCCAGAACCAAGGCCAGAAGGGTCAAGAGGTTGATCGAAAAACCGAACAGCGACAGGACGATGAACGTACCGATCAGGCTGATCGGCACCGTCAGGGCCGGGATCAGCGTGGCGCGGGCCGAGCCAAGGAAAAGATAGATGACTAGAACCACGAGCAAGGCAGCTTCGGCCAGTGTTTTCCAGACGTTATCGATCGCAGCTTCGATATAGGTCGAGGTGTCGAAGCTGATTGCCAGATCGAGGCCTGGCGGCAGCTGTTTTTGTATTTCGTCCGCACGTGCCTTTGCGCGTTGTGCGACTTCGAGCGTATTGGCATTCGACTGGCGGACAATGCCCATGCCGATCACCGGGCGACCATTGGCGCGGAAGACCTGATAGGGATTTTCCGGCCCGACCTCGATCCGTGCGACATCGCCAAGACGCACGAGATAACCATCTTCGCTTTTGCGCAGAACAAGCTGCGCAAAATCCTGCGGCGTGCTGAAGGGGCGGGTGATCTTGACGGTCAGGTTGGTGTCGGGCGTCTCTATGCGGCCTGCCGGGAGTTCGACATTCTGGGCGCGCAGGGCGTCCTCGACATCGCCAGCTGTCAGGTTGAGCGCGGCAAGTCGGGTGCGGTCCAGCCATATCCGCATCGAGGGCCGGGCTTCGCCGCCCACCACGACACGCGCCACGCCATCGACCGATGAGAAACGGTCGACGAGATAGCGGTCGGCATAGTCGCTGAGTTGCAGATTGCTCCAGCCCTTGCCGCTCAGCTGGAACCAGATGATCGGCTGGGAATCTGCATCTGTTTTGCGGATTTCGGGCGGGTCCGCTTCATCGGGCAGGTCGTTCAGTACAGTGCCGATGCGGTCGCGCACATCATTGGCGGCGCTGTCGAGGTCACGGCTTGCGACAAATTCGATGCTGATCTCTGACCGTCCGTCACGGGAACGGGAGATGATTGATTCAATGCCTTCGACACCTGAAATCTGATTTTCGATGACCTGGGTGACGCGGCTTTCCACGACAGCGGCCGATGCGCCGCGATAGCTGGTCGAAACCGAGATGATTGGCGGATCGACTTCAGGATATTCGCGTACGGAGAGACGGCTGAAGGCGACGAGACCCGCGAGGATGAGCACAAGGCTCATCACGACGGCCAGCACCGGGCGCTTGACCGAAATGTCAGACAAGATCATGTCTCAGCGATCCCGTTGGGCTGAATTCGCAGCATCCTTGACCCAGACCGGTTGCACCTTGCCGCCGTCGCGGACCTTTATGGTGCCTTCGCTGACAATCACGTCGCCGGGTGCCAGTCCTTCGCGGATTTCAACCTGGCCGTCCCGGCGGGCACCCGTTTGCACCATTGTTCTGGTCGCTGTATTGTCTTTGTCCAGCTTGTAGACATAGCTTTGATCGCGCATTTCCGTCAGAGCTATTTCCGGAATGCCCATGGCCGTGCGCGGCGATGATTGCAGGGTGACGGTCATCAGCATGCCGGGCCTCAGTCGCTGATCCGGATTGGGCAGAACCGCGCGCGCGGTGATCGAACGGCTGATCGGATCCACAACGGCCTCTATGCTTTCGACCGTGCCGTTGAAGGGCGTGTCGGGCCACGCTGCTGCCATGGCCGTGATCGGCTGGCCCTCGCGAATGTTCGACAAAAGGGTTTCAGGAATCTGGAAGTCGAGCTTGATCCGACGGAGATCGCTGATGGTCGCAATCGCTGTGCCTGCGGCGATCACGGACCCCGGAGAGATGCGGCGCAGGCCGACGACGCCCGAAAAGGGCGCACGTATGGTGCGGTCGCTGATGCGAGCGCGCACAGCCCGCGCTTCGGCCTCGCTGGCATTGCGCGCCGCCATCTGGGCATCGATTGTGGCATTGGTGGCAAATCCGCGCTGTTGCAGCTGTTGCAGGCGCCTGAGCTGCTGGTCCGCCTCGCGGGCGCGCGCCTCTGCTGCGGCCAGGTCGGCACTTTCCTCATGGGTGGCCAACTGCGCGATGACACTGCCCGCGCGCACCCATTCGCCATCCCGAAAGCCAAGCGAGACAACGCGTTCGGTGACAGTTGACGTCAGTGTCGTCGATTCATTGGCATAGGCTGTGCCAACAGCCTGCACGGTATCGCTGAATTGCTGCATGGCAACGCGCTGAACAACGACGCGCGGTGATTGTGCCTTGCGTCCATCGCCCGGTTCGGCATCGCCGCACGCCGCCATGGCAAGGCCCAGCAGCGCGGCACAGGACAGGCGAGAGATGGTGTTGAAGCAGGTCACGCGTTCTCCGGAAAAATCGGAATTTCATCATAGGCCAGACTGGCGATTTTTTGGAACAGGCTTGGAAAGCCTGCCTGCGTAATACGGTCGTGCGCCAGCCAATCCCCCGCAATCCCCATGGGACGGTTGCGGCAATGTGTCACGGCGACGCCAAGGTCCAGTTCAAAGTGCGTGAAGACATGGCGCACCCGCTGCGGCAGGATCCGCCACCCAAGCGCTGACGGGGCATGGCCAAGCGCCTCGCTGTCGGACATCGAAGCAGCCCAAGGGCTGACGGGCAGGGCGCGCATGTTGCCGAACAGTCCTTTCGCAGGCCGTTGCACTGTGAGCACATGGCGCTCGCAAACCAGCCAGAAGGCAAGGCCGCGCCGGAGCGGGCGGGCGGCTTTGGGCTGACGGCGGGGCAGGTCTTCGGCAATGCCGCGCGCCCGGCCTGCGCAATGCGCCATCAGCGGGCAAAGGCTGCATGCCGGTCGCCTCGGGGTGCAGATAGTGGCGCCAAGGTCCATCATCGCCTGTGCGAAATCGCCCGGCCGTTCTGCCGGCGTCAGTGGTGTGGCATGGGCGCGGATGGCAGTCTTGGCCTGCGGCAGCGGCTCTTCCAGCGCAAACAGCCGGGCAACGACCCGTTCGACATTGCCATCGATGACGGTCGCCTGACGATCAAAGGCGATGGCGGCAATGGCTGCTGCCGTATAGTCGCCAATGCCGGGCAGGGCACGCAGCGCCGCGACCTCATCCGGAAAACATCCGTCCAGTTCATGGCTGACCCGGCGTGCGCAGGCCAGCATGTTACGCGCGCGTGCATAATAGCCAAGCCCTGCCCATGCTGCCATGACGTCGGAATCATCGGCGCGCGCCAGTGCATCCACGGTTGGCCAGCGATCGAGAAACCGCTGAAAATAGGGGGAAACCGCAGCTACCGTCGTCTGCTGAAGCATGATTTCCGACAACCAGACGCGATAGGGATCGACATGTCTGCCGCTGCCCGGCGGCTGACGCCATGGCAAGGTGCGGGCATGGCGATCATACCAGGTCAGCAACAGGGTTGAAATCTGATCGACGTGCATGGGGCTGCTATGGCATGCCTTTTGCCATGACGGGAAGGAAACTGTTCAAGGCCGATGGTCGCAAGCGCGGGGTGCGTGCGATGGGAGACCTTCTGCCCGCTGCCGGCAGCGCGGCATTCCGTCGTTTCGGCTTTATGCAAAACGCCGTTGTCACGCGCTGGCCGGAGATTGTCGGCCCGCGCTATGCTGAGTTCAGCATGCCCGAATCGCTGGGGTTTCCAAGCGGCCAGCGTCGCGGCGGGACGTTGCGGCTGCTGGTCGAAGGCGCGCATGCCCTGACGATCCAGCATGTGGCGCCGCACATCATCGAAAGGGTGAACCGTTATTTCGGCTATGCCGCCGTCGAACGGATTGCGATCAGGCAGGGTAGCCTGCCAGAGGCGCGCCGCCCTGTCGCGCGACCACCCCGGAAAGCTGACGCTCCGGTTGTCTTGTCTCAAGACGTCAGTCGCACGCTGCGCAGCGTCAATGATCCGGGCCTCAGAAATGCGCTGGAAGCGCTTGCGGCACGATTGGCCGAAACAAAGGATACGCCTGTCTTTGACTAAGCCTGCCGGGCGCGCCATTATCGGCTTTCACCACAACATGTGGTCGGTTTTTTTCTGAATGAGGCAATATGTCGATGAATGTCGGGGATGCGATTCGGAGTTCTGTCATCGCCATGGCGGCTTTTGCGCTGGTGGCCTGTGATTCCGATCCCTCAGCTGTGGACAGCGTCAAGGGGCAGGCTGCTACCTCTCAGGCCGTCGTAAACGAAGCCGCTGCAGCGCCCGCCGACTGGAGCAAGCGTATCGAAAAGACTGCCGAAGGCGGCTTTCGCATCGGTAACCCCGATGCGCCGGTAAAGCTGGTCGAATTCGCGTCCTTTACCTGCTCGCACTGCGCCGATTTCCACAAACAGGCCCATGCCATATTGAAGTCGCAATATGTCGCTGATGGCAAAATGTCTTATGAGCTTCGCAACTTTGTGATGAATCCGGCGGACTACGCGACGTCTCTGATTGCCCGCTGTCAGACGCCCGCTGCCTATTTCGCGTTGGCTGACAATTTCTTCGCCACGCAGGAGAGCTGGCTCAAGCCATTCACCGAAATCTCGAAGGCGCAGGTCGACGAACTGAATACGATGGCACCGGAAAAGCGGATGCTGCGCTATGTCGAGCTGGGCGGGCTGACCAACATGCTCAAGGCGCGCGGCTTCGGTCAGGCCAAGATCGAACAGTGTCTGACCGACAAGGCAGCTGAAAAGGAACTGGAAGAAATCCGCAAATCAGCTGTCGAAGTCTACAAGCTTCAGGGCACGCCGACTTTTGTGATCAACGGGGAAACCTTGGCCAATGTTCATGGCTGGGACGCGTTGAAGCCCAAGCTGGACGCAGCGCTCAACTAGAGCGCTGACAAAAAAGGACAGTCGCATCCATGCATTTCAGGCGGTTACGCCTTGCCGGTTTCAAGTCCTTTGTCGATCCGACGGAATTGCGGATCGAAAATGGCTTGACCGGCATTGTCGGCCCCAATGGATGCGGCAAGTCCAATCTGCTGGAAGCCATCCGCTGGGTGATGGGCGAAAGTTCGCCCAAATCCATGCGCGGTGGCGGCATGGAAGACGTGATTTTTGCCGGGACATCTCAGCGTCCCGCCCGTGACGTCGCCGATGTGACGCTGTTGCTCGATAACAATCAGCGCCGCGCACCAGCCGCTTTCAACGACAGCGACGAACTGGAAGTCAGCCGCCGGATCGAGCGCGGTCTGGGGTCCGCCTATCGAATCAATGGCCGCGATGCGCGTCAGAAGGATGTGCAGTTGCTGTTCGCTGACGCTGCGACCGGTGCCCATTCTCCGGCGCTCGTCAGTCAGGGGCGCATCGGTGCGCTCATCAGTGCCAAGCCCCAGGAACGCCGGTTGATGCTGGAAGAGGCGGCGGGAATTGCCGGCCTGCACGTCCGCCGCAAGGATGCTGAACAACGGTTGCGCGCTGCCGAGGCCAATCTTGGGCGGCTGGACGATGTGCTGCGCGGCATGGATGGCCAGATCGCGGCGCTCAGGCGGCAGGCGCGGCAAGCCGAAAAATACCGGCTTTTGTCCGATCGGGTGCGCCAGGCGGAGGCAAGGCTTGTGTTCGCCAAATGGCGCGAGGCGGCCAGCGCAGCCGACACGGCGCGCGTGGCCGTTGTCGCGGCGGAGGCTGCCGTCAGCGAGGCCGCGCGCGAATCGCAGCGTCTTGCGTCGGGGCAGGCGGATGCCGCCGCGATCCTGCCAGCCCTGCGAGACGCCGAAGCCGCGCAGGCTGCGGCGTTGCAACGATTGGCGATGGCGCGCGAGGCGCTCGTGACCGAGCGTGCGACCGTCGAGCAGCGGCAGCGTGAACTCCAGCAGGCACAGGCGACCTTGACGCGCGATATGGCGCGCGAACATGCGCTGGCTGAGGATGCGGCAGCGGCGCTGGCACGGCTTTTCGATGAACAGGCAACCCTGACTGCCCGAACCGAGGCCGCGCGCGCGCAGGTTGATCCACAGGCAGCGCGTGTCGCCTTGGCCGAACAGCAGGCGACTCAGGATGAACGGACTCTGGCCGCGCGCATCGAGGCGCAAGCGCAGGCGCAGGCGCAGCGTCGCGCGGCAGAAGCTGCATTGTCAGCCGTCGTCAGCCGTCGCGACCGTTTCCGGGCCGAACAGACGCGCTTGACGCAGGAACGGGTGGCCCTCGCTGGTGACGATGGTCTCGATGCCGCCGCCATTGCTGCGGAACAGGCGCGGGACAAGGCGATTGCCGCCATTGCCGATGCGTGCGCGCGCATCGAGGCGGCGGAGGCGGCGCGGACGGTGGCGGAAAGCGCGCGCGAGCAGGCGCAGCGCGGCCTTGCGGATGCGCGTGGCATCAGCGCGGCACTGGAAGCGGAGGCGCGCTCGCTGGTGCGCGTTCTCAGCGCGGTCCAGTCTGGAAAAGCGCCAGCGCTCGTTGATTCCGTCTCGGTCGATCCCGGCTTTGAAGCGGCATTTGCCGCAGCGCTCGGCGATGATCTGTCCGCTTCAATCGCGCATCCTTCAGAGGCTCGAAGCTGGCTGGGGACCGGAAGATCGACCGGGGCAGACCCCGCCTTGCCAGCTGGTGTTGCACGGCTGGCGGATCATGTCCGCGCGCCTGCGGAAATTGCTTCGCGTCTCGCCCAGATTGGTGTTGTGTCTGAGATGCCGCCACAGAGCCTGCTTGACACGCTTGCGGTCGGCCAGCGCCTGGTTTCGCATGATGGTCGTCTGTGGCGCTGGGATGGCTTCCACGCGCGCGGTGGCAATGCGCAAGCCGCAACCGAACGGCTGATCCAGCGTAATCGCCTCACCGAACTGGAACGGCAGCTGCCGGATGCCCAGGCACAGGTCAGTGCTGCGACCGCCGCGCTTGACGAGTCGAAGCAGGCCAGCGATGCCGCGCAGGCCGACGAACGCGCCGGGCGCGCCGCCCGGACAGATGCTGAGCGTGCGCGAGACTCTGCCATGGCCTCGCTCGCGCGGCTTCAGGCCGATATCGCCCGCCGTGCAAGCCGGATAGAATTGCTGGATGCGTCGCTTGCGCGCACCGCGCAGGAACTCGCGTCGGCGGAACGTGAACATGCCCTCGCCACCGAAGGATTGGCGTCACTTCCCGATCTCGACCAGTTGGGGCGTGCCGCCGGGCTGGCGCGTGCCAGTGTCGAGGCCAGCCGGGCCATGCTTGCGTCGTTGCGCGCCGATCACGCCGCCCTTGTGCGCGGTATCGATAACGATGCCCGCCGCCTGCAAGCGATCGCCGACGAGCGTATGGCATGGGAGCGGCGGCGCGCTGACAGTGCGGCGCAGCACCAGGAGCTGCATGAACGCGCCGAACGCCTGGCCAGCGATCTTGTGGCCCTTAGTGAACGTCCTGCCGAAATTGCGCAAAAACAGGCCGCGCTTGCGGTCGACCTTGCGGCAGCCGAGACTGGGCATCGTGCCGCGATCGACGGTCTGGCGGAGGGCGAAGCGCTTTTGCGTGCCATCGAGACAGAAGCGCGGGGCGCTGCGGAGCGTCTGGCTCAGGCGCGTGAGGAGCGGGCGCGTCTGGCCGGGTCAGTCGAACATCATGATTTGCGTCGTGTCGAAATGGGCCGGATCATCGGTGAGCGTTTTCAGTGTTCGCCGCCTTTGCTGCCACAGAAAATCGGGTTCGACGCAGAGGGGATTGGTCCGCCGCAAACGCTTTCGGCGGAACTCGAAAGGCTTCAGCGTGAGCGCGAGGGCATGGGGCCGGTCAATCTGCGCGCCGAAACCGAACTGGAAGAGATTGAAAATCAGCGCAGCAGCTCAGAGCATGAACGGGCGGAACTGGAAACGGCGATTGCCCGCCTGCGCGGTTCGATCGGGGCATTGAACCGCGAGGGGCGGGTGCGCCTTTTGGAGGCGTTCGAGAAAGTCGATGCGCATTTCCGGGAATTGTTCACCGGGCTTTTTGCCGGTGGCGCTGCGCATCTGGCGCTGGTCGAATCAGATGATCCGCTTGAAGCCGGACTTGAAATCATGGCGCAGCCACCGGGCAAGAAGCTGCAAACCATGACGCTGCTGTCTGGTGGTGAGCAGGCGCTGACGGCGTGCGCGCTGATCTTTGCCCTGTTCCGGACCAATCCCGCGCCGATTTGCGTGCTGGACGAGGTGGACGCACCGCTCGACGATGCAAATGTCGAGCGTTTTTGCGATCTCCTCGACCGCATGAGCGAACTGACGGACACCCGTTTTCTGATTGTGACGCACAATGCCGTGACGATGAGCCGTATGCACCGGCTGTTCGGCGTCACGATGGGGGAGCGAGGGGTCAGCCAACTCGTCTCGGTCGATCTGGCGCGCGCGGAAATGCTTCTGGCCGCTGAATGATGTTGCTTTCTTGTGCATTGCAACAGGGTGGATCGCGGAAAACGCATGGAAATTACTGGAAAACCGCGGAAAATACGGTTTTTTGCGAGGGCGTTCTGCGTCTTGACTATTGGGGAGGGCGTCACTAAACGAGGCGTCGCTCAGGTGGGGCAGGACTCCCGCGGCGGCAACGCGGCTTTTTTCGCGCCACGTGGCAGGAGTCCAAAGGTATGGAACAGGATCCCGGCAAGACACGCCTTGATGAACTGGCCAAGCGCCTTGATGCGCTGAACCAGGCGCGCGAGGACAAACGTGTCAGGCAGGTGCGGTCCAGGTCTTCATCCGGAAGCACTGCTCTGGGCATGCGCGTGGTAACGGAACTGCTCGCAGGTGTCTTCGGGGGGCTGGCGCTTGGCTGGTTTCTCGACAACTGGCTCGGTACATCGCCGTGGCTGTTGTTCTTGATGCTGGCGCTGGGCATGGTTGCTGCGTTTCGTAATGTTTTCAGGCTGTCTGGTCAGAAAGATGATCAGCAGCCGAAGGATGGAAAAGGGTAGATCGCGTGGCGCAAAGCCCTCTGGCCCAGTTCGAGATTCATGACGTCGCCCCGCTTGCGCTGGGTGGTTATGACGTGGCCTTTACCAATTCGGCGCTGTGGATGGTGGCTGTTCTTGGTATCATCTGGCTGTTCATGCTGGGCGGGATGCGCAAGATGAGCCTCGTGCCGGGTCGCTGGCAGGTCGCCGTCGAAAGCGTCTATGGCTTTATCGACAACATGGTTGGCGCCAATATCGGCCCGGAAGGCAAGCGTTTTGTCCCGCTCGTTTTCTCGCTGTTCATGTTCATCATGGTGTCGAACCTCGCCGGTCTTCTTCCGGTTGGCATCGTTCCGGGCGGTCATGCCTTTACGGTGACGAGCCACATGTCTGTCACGGGCATTCTTGCGATTATCTCTTTCGCAACAGTCCTGATCGTCGGTTTCTCGCGCCATGGTTTCCATTTCTTCTCGCTGTTCGTGCCGCATGGCGTGCCGCTGCCGATGGCCATCCTGATCTTCCCGATCGAACTCATCTCGTTCCTGTTCCGTCCGTTCAGCCTTGGTCTGCGACTGTTCGTCGCCATGACGGCTGGGCACATCCTGCTCAAGGTGCTTGCCGGCTTCATTGTCGGCCTTGGCAACGCAGGTGGTGCGGCGGCTGTGATCACCATTCCCACGCTTGGTCTTCTGGTTGGCATTTCGGCGCTTGAATTGCTGGTTGCTGCCATCCAGGCCTATGTTTTCGCGTTGCTGACGTCGCTGTATCTCAACGACGCTGTCAATCTTCACTAATCTGCAATCTTTCAACCCAAGGAGTTTAACATGGACGCTCAAGCCGCAAAGCTGCTCGGTGCAGGTCTCGCCGCCATCGGTATCGGTCTCGCCGCTCTCGGCGTTGGCAACGTCTTCGCCGCCTTCCTGAATTCGGCACTGCGCAATCCGGCGGCTGCTGACAGCCAGCAGGGCCGTCTGTTCATCGGCTTCGCCGCTGCCGAACTTCTCGGCCTGCTGGCTTTCGTCGTTGCCGTCATCCTGGTCTTCGTCGCCTGATCTCCGTCAGGTCCCACGAACGAATCAACAGGATAAGCGCCCCATGCCTCAGATAGAACAACTGGCGGCGACCATCGCGTCGCAGGCCTTTTGGCTGCTGATCGTTTTCGGCATCCTCTACTTCGGTATCGCCAAGACGATGCTGCCGAAGGTGGGGCGCGCCGTCGAAGGTCGCGAAGCCCGGATTGCCGAGGATCTCAAAGCTGCTCAGGCAGCACGCGATTCGGCGGCATCCGCGCAGTCCGGCTGGGAAGGCGCTCTGGCCAAGGCCCAGGAGGAAGCGCGCGCCACGCTCGCTTCCGTCACGGCTCAGGCTCAGGCTGACACGGCAGCTCATGTGGCTGCCGCAGATGCCGGCATTGCCTTGCGCCTTGCTTCGGCGGAAGCCGAGCTCGCAGCGGCGCGGCGCAATGCGCTCGGTCAGGTCAACGACATCGCGGTGGAAGCCGCTGTCGGAGTCGTTGCCAAGCTGACTGGCACCACTCCGTCAACCGATCAGGCGCGTGCCATGGTTACCGCCGCGCGCAATGTGGAAGGCTGATCATGTCGTCATCGACTGAAGCAATGGTTGCCGAAACGGTTGCGCCTGTTGACGCGCACGGCGAAGCTGCCCACGAAACCTTCCTTGGTTTTGATGCGACCGGCTGGGTTGCTGTCGCCATGCTGGTGCTGTTCGGCATCATGCTGTGGAAAAAGGTTCCGGCTGCGATTGCCGGTGCACTCGACAGCAAGATCGCAACGATCAAGAACCAGCTGGACGAGGCCACACGTCTGCGCAGCGAAGCTGAAACGCTGTTGGCTGACTATCGCGCCAAACAGGTTCAGGCAGAGCGTGACGCCGTCAGCATCGTCGCCAATGCCCGTGCCGAAGCGGATCGCATCGTCGCAAATGCCCGCACTCAGGCTGAATCGCTCGTCGAGCGCCGTACGCGTATGGCGGAAGACAAGATCGTTGCGGCCCAGCGCGCGGCAGAGGCCGAAATTCGCAGTCTTGCCGCTGAACTCGGCACTGATGCTGCCCGCCGTCTGATCGTTGATCAGGCTGCTTCGGGGCAGCTGACGGGGCTTGTCGACGATGCCATCGGGCAGGTCGACAGCCGTTTGCACTGAGTTCGGTAACACGCTCTGAAAAAGGCGCCCATGCGGGCGCCTTTTTTGTATCTGCGCTGTGGATGCGACGTTTTATTCGCGCCACTCTGTCTGGCGGCTTGCAGACCATGTCATTTATCTCTAAGCGCCGCTGATCATGATGAGTTATTGTCTGAATAGCGTCACACCGGCACTGTATTGCCGACGAGGTTGACCGTCGCGCTGTGCCGTGCAGCGCGGCGGGGGACGATTTGTGACCGTCCGACCCTCCTCATGTGCCAGGAACAGACCATTTCATGATCACGCTGACGCCAGCGCGTGCCGCTGACACCCAGGAAATCGACCATCTGCTCGATGCCGCATTCGGTGCAGATCGCCATGGGCGGACAGCCTATCGTTTGCGCCTGGGGACCGCGCCGCTTTATGATCTCAGCTATGTTGCCCGCGATGCGGCAGGCCAACTCGTCGGATCGATCCAGCTGTGGCCGATCGGTCTCAAGGATGACATGGGGCGTACCCATCATCTTTTGCTTCTTGGTCCGGTTGCCGTATCACCTGCCTTGCAGCGGAGCGGGATCGGCAAGGAACTGATGGCAGCTTCGCTGGCCGCAGTAGACGCGGCAGGGCATGACGCCACGATCCTGATCGGTGATCCTGAATATTACGGCCGCTTCGGCTTTTCAGCGGATGCGACTGCCGACTGGAATGCCCCGGGTCCGGTCGAGCGGCGCCGACTGCTCGCGCGCATGACCCCGGCCGCGCGCCGGCGGTTGCCGAGCCATGGCTGGCTTGGTCCGCTGCCTGTCAGGCTGCGGCCCGCCGCTCTCTGACATTCTGTGCCAGCTTCGGGGCAGACAGACAGGATTTGCGCCTTATATTATCATGTCAGACGGCAAGACAGGCGCGGCATGATGGATCAGACAATGTCCCACAACGACAGCAATGATATACTCTCGCTGGCAGATGTCGCGCGCCTTCTGTCCGAACGCAAACTGCCGCCGGTCGAAAAGTGGAACCCTGCACATTGTGGCCACAGCGACATGCGGATCGCACGCGACGGCACATGGTTTCACATGGGCAGCCCTATCGGCCGTCCGGCGATGGTACGCTTGTTTTCAACGATTTTGCGCCGTGAACCGGATGGTCGACATGTATTGGTGACGCCGGTGGAAAAGCTCGACATCGATGTCGAGGATTCACCATTCGTTGCCGTCGAAGTGATTTCGGCAGGTGAGGGACGGGAACGCGAACTCGCGTTTCGCCTTAATACCGACGAGCATGTCATCGCCGGACCTGACAACCCCCTGCGGGTGGTGCAGGCGCCGGATGGTACGCCGCGTCCCTATCTCATGGTTCGGCGCGGGCTGGAGGCGCTGGTCAACCGCGCCGTGTTTTATCATCTGGTCGACATGGCCCTGGCCGAGGATAACGCGCCCCTCGGCTTGTGGAGCCGTGGGGCATTCTTCGCCTTGGAAGATCAGGCGGCATGATGAATCTCGACGAGTTAAGACGGCGGATCGCAGCCTATCAGCCCCTGCGCGGCGTGATCGCGAACCATCCGGACGATTTGCTGCTGGTCGAAAAGCCCGAGCTTCTGGTGCCGGCGGCCGTTCTGGTTCCCATTATCGCGCGTCCACAGCCGACACTGCTCTTGACCAAGCGTCACGAAGGCTTGCGCCATCATCCCGGACAGGTGGCGTTTCCCGGTGGCCGCATTGATCCCGGCGATGCCGATGCGATCAGCGCGGCCTTGCGCGAGGCACAGGAAGAAACCGGCCTTGCGCCCATGCACGTCGATGTGCTGGGGGCGCTTGACGAATATCGCACGGTGACCGGCTATCGGGTAACGCCGGTGGTGGCCATCATTCCGCCCGACCTGCCGCTGATCGCGTCGGCCGACGAAGTCAGCGCCTTGTTCGAAGTGCCGCTGTCGCATGCATTGGCACCGGTTAATCACCAGAAGCGCCAGATCGACTGGCAGGGCAATTTGCGCGATTATTACGTCATCCCCAGCCACCCGCACGACATCTGGGGGGCGACGGCGGGAATGCTGGTCAATTTTGCCTCCATCCTGAAAGACATGGCATGAAACTGCCCGATCAGTCGTGGAGCCGGTTGGCGGGGCCAGCCACGGTGCTGGCTGCTCTCGATGCGGCAAACGGCATGACGCGGCTGGTCGGTGGCGCCGTGCGTGACGCGCTTTTGGGGCAGGCCGTTTCCGATGTCGATCTGGCGACGCGATTCACGCCCGATCAGGTTGCGGCGCGGCTTGATGCAGCAGGCGTGCGCACAGTCCCCACCGGGATCGCGCATGGCACTGTGACGGCCGTGACGTCGGAGATGACGCTTGAGATCACAACACTCCGGCATGATGTCTCCACCGATGGGCGGCGCGCGACGGTCGCGTTCACCGATGACTGGAAAGAGGATGCGGCGCGGCGTGATTTCACGATCAATGCACTTTATGCCAACCCGTTGACGGGCGAGGTCTTCGATTATTTCGACGGGCTGGCCGACCTCAGGGACCATCATGTCCGCTTTATCGGCGATCCCTTTGCCCGCATCGCCGAAGATCATCTTCGCATTTTGCGCTTTTTCCGATTCCATGCACGTTTCGGACGCGAACAGGTCGATGCGGCGGCACTGGAGGCCTGTGCGGCGCGCGCCAACGACTTGATGGCATTGTCACGCGAACGCATCCGCGACGAATTGCTGAAACTTCTGGTCGTGCGCGATCCGTTGCCGACGCTGGGCCTGATGGGCGCGCGCGCGATCTTGCGACCGATCCTGCCAGAAATAGACATGGCGCGACTGGGCGATCTTGAGAATCTCATGCACGCTGAGGCTGAGGCGTCGGTGCCGGCATGTCCGCTGCGCCGGCTTGCGGCCTTGTTGCCTGCTGATGCCGCGCTGCTTTCCGATATTGCGGCGCGTCTGCGCCTGTCGAACAAGCAGCGCAAGGCATTTGAGGCGATGGCGCTGCGGCTTGAGATCGTGCCGTCTGCCTTGCAGGCGGCGGCCTATCGCGCTGGTCGCGACGTTCTGATCGACCGTCTTCTGCTTTTGAGCGGTGGCGATGCCGTGGCGGGCGTTCGGGCGCTTCTTGACTGGACTCCACCCAAATTGCCGATTGCAGGCCGCGATCTGATCGCAGGCGGTCTGATCGCGGGTCCGGACGTCAGCCGGGCGCTGAAATTGTTTGAAACAGCCTGGGTCGACGCCGGTTTCCCCATGACGCCTCCGCATGTTGCACAGTTGAAGCAGGCCGCGATTGCTCAGGTGCGGCGCGTCAGTCCGTAAAGGCTGATTGCGATCCAGAAACACTGGATGATCGCCGAGGCCAGGTTGAAATCGAAATACAGGCTGACAAGGATTGCGCCTGATCCCGCAATGTTGAGCCAGAGATAGGCGGGATCGTGCGGCGTCATCCGGCCTGTTTGCAAACCGGCATAGGACAGCAGCACACAGGCGACGCCCATTGTGCCGATCACGTCATGCCAGGCGATGTCCACGTTGCTGCGGCCTATTCGAAGCGGTTGCTGCGCGGAAAGCCATTTGGCGGCAGACGTCCGGCCTGCGCGCGGGTGCCGAGCCATTCCGTCAGATCGGTTTCATTGCGCGTGCGCATGCCGCTGCCGCCCATGGTCCATGACAGGCCATCAGACAGGCGGAAGGCAATGGCGTCGGAGAGGCCGCCATCCTTGTATTTTTGCAGGGCAATGCCCTGGCCTTTGCTCATCTCTGGCAGTTGCGCGATCGGGAAGACAAGCAGCTTGCGGTTTTCGCCGATGACCGCGATGTGATCCGCGTCATCGGCGACACGGCGGACAACGCACAGCCGCGCATCGGCCCGTGCCGAGACCACCTGACGGCCCTTGCGCGTTTCAGCCAGAAGATCGTCCGAGGGCGCGATAAAGCCACGGCCATCGCTGGCAACCAGCAGGATGCGTGCCCCGGCCATATGCGGAAAAACGGCGACGATCTGGGCATCGGCTGCCATGTCGATCATCAGGCGCACGGGTTCGCCAAAGCCGCGTCCGCCCGGCAGCTTGTCGGCGGGCAGGGTGTAGAAACGGCCATTGTCGCCGGCGAACAGGATCTTGTCAGTCGTCTGGGCATGAAAGGCGAATGCCGGACCATCGCCTTCCTTGAACTTGATGCCATCGGCTGCGGACAGGTCGACATGGCCCTTCATTGCCCTGACCCAGCCTTTGGCCGAACAGATGACCGTGATCGGTTCGCGTTCCACCATCGCTTCCAGCGGAATGTCGCGGAATTCGCCCGCTGTGCCGAACTGTGTGCGACGGCGACCGATATCTGTTTCAGGGCCATAACGTTCACGGATCGCTGCAAGGTCGGTCTTTACCCGCGCGCGTTGCACGTCTGGTTCGGCGATCAGCTTGCGCAGGTCCTTCGCTTCGGCGCGCAGAGTCTTGTCTTCGCGTCGGATTTCCATTTCTTCGAGCTTCCTGAGCGAACGCAGGCGCATGTTCAAAATGGCTTCTGCCTGACGGTCGGTCAGTTCGAAGGCGCGCATCAGCTCGGCCTTTGGCTCGTCCTCCTCGCGGATGATGCGGATCACCTCGTCAAGGTTGAGATAGGCCTTGAGATAGCCTTCCAGCAGTTCCAGCCGGTCCTCGATCTTGCCGAGGCGATATTGCGCGCGCTTGACCAGCACTTCGATCTGGTGATCGAGGAAGGCCGAAAGCGCGTCTTTCAGTGGCATGACGCGTGGCGTGCGGTCGCGGTCGAGGACGTTCAGGTTCAGGCTGAAGCGGATTTCGAGATCGGTGAGCTTGAACAGGCTCTCCATCAGCACTTCGGCTTCGACGTTGCGTGATTTCGGTTCGAGGACAAGGCGGATATCGGCGTCGGACTCGTCGCGGACATCGGCGAGGATCGGCAGCTTCTTGTCGGTGACAAGGGCGGCGATCTGTTCGATCAGCTTGCCCTTCTGCACCTGGTAAGGAATGTCGTCGATGACGATGACCCAGGTACCGCGGCCATGATCCTCGACCCGCCAGCGCGCACGCAGACGGAAACTGCCACGCCCGGTGGCATAGGATTCGCGGATCGATCCCTTGCTTTCAACGATCACGCCGCCGGTCGGAAAGTCGGGGCCGGGAATGAGCGCGACTAGATCATCGACAGTCGCACCCGGATTGTCGATCAACAGCGTCAGGCCGTCGATCAGTTCGGCGACATTGTGCGGCGGGATCGA
>CAZWMK010000021.1:0-4112 GCA_964635065.1 uncultured Sphingomonadaceae bacterium
TCGGGATAGGTGACGCCAAGACGGCAGCCGCGATGGCCAAGCATCGGGTTGAATTCCTGAAGCTCGGTCACGCGCCGTTTCAGCAGATCGACGCCGACCCCTGTCGCGGCGGCGACGTCGCTGAACTCTTCCTCGCGGTGCGGCAGGAATTCGTGCAGCGGCGGGTCGAGCAGGCGGATGGTGACGGGCAGGCCCGCCATGATCTCGAAGATCGCGATGAAATCGGCGCGCTGTTCCGGCAGCAGTTTTGCGAGTGCCGCACGGCGGCCCTTTTCAGTGTCGGCGAGAATCATTTCGCGGACAGCGGCGATGCGGCGGGCATCGAAGAACATGTGTTCTGTGCGGCACAGACCTATGCCTTCCGCCCCGAACAGGCGGGCCGTGCGACAATCAGCCGGGGTTTCGGCGTTGGTGCGGATGGTCAGGCGGCGATAGGCGTCGGCCCATTCCATGAGCGTGCCGAAATCGCCCGCCAGTTCCGGCTCGATGGTCGGCACGGCACCCATCATCACTTCGCCGCTCGATCCGTCGATGGTGATGATGTCGCCCTCGCGCACGATGCGGTCCATGATCCGCATGCTGCGCACGCGCATGTCGATCGAGAGCGTGCCTGCGCCAGAAACGCAGGGCCGGCCCATGCCGCGCGCGACAACAGCGGCGTGGCTGGTCATGCCGCCGCGTGCGGTCAGGATTCCGCGCGCCGCGTGCATGCCGTGAATGTCTTCCGGGCTGGTTTCGGTGCGGACGAGAATCACGTCCTCGCCCAGGGCCGCGCGGCGTTCGGCGGTGTCGGCATCGAACATTACCGCACCTGATGCGGCGCCCGGCGAGGCGGGCAGGCCGCGCGTCAGCACATCGCGTTTCGCATGCGGGTCGAGTGTCGGGTGCAGCAACTGGTCGAGCGCCGACGGATCGACGCGCAGCACGGCTTCCTCGCGGGTGATCAGGCCTTCGTCGGCCATGTCGACCGCGATTTTCAGCGCGGCCTTTGCCGTGCGCTTGCCGCTGCGGGTTTGCAGCATCCACAACTTGCCGCGTTCGATGGTGAACTCGATGTCCTGCATGTCGCGATAGTGGCGTTCCAGCTTCGCAAAGACATCGGCGAGTTCGGCGAAGCTCTCCGGCATCGATTCTTCGAGCGACAATGCCTCGGCGCCGGCGGCTTCGCGGGCGGCGCGGGTCAGATATTGTGGCGTGCGAATGCCCGCGACGACATCTTCGCCCTGCGCATTGATGAGATATTCGCCATAATAAAGATTGGCGCCTGTCGCCGGATCGCGGGTGAATGCAACGCCGGTGGCCGACGTCTCGCCCATGTTGCCGAACACCATTGCCTGCACGTTGACAGCGGTGCCCCAGCTGTCGGGAATGTCGTTGATCCGTCGATAGACCTTGGCGCGTTCCGACTTCCATGATCCAAACACCGCGCTGATCGCGCCCCACAACTGGTCATGGACCGATTGCGGAAATGCCTGTTCCAGCTCGCGTGTCACGATGTCCTTGTAGGTTGCCACAAGCGCCCGGAGATCATCGGCACTGAGCTGCGTGTCGAGCGTGACGCCGCGATCTTCCTTGGCGATTTCGAGCGCGTCCTCGAACAGATAATGGTCGAGGCCCAGCACCACGTCCGAATACATCTGGATGAAACGGCGATAGCTGTCCCAGGCAAAGCGGTCGTCGCCCGACGCCTTTGCCAGCCCTTCGACCGTGCGGTCGTTCAGGCCAAGGTTGAGGACCGTATCCATCATGCCGGGCATCGACACGCGCGCCCCCGAACGCACCGACAGCAACAGCGGATTGGCGGCATCGCCAAAGCGTTTTCCGGTGATCGCCTCGATATGGCCGATGCCAGAGGCAACCTGCTCGGCCAGCCCTTCGGGATAGGTTTCGCGGGCGGCGTAATAGGCGGTGCAGACCTCGGTGGTGATCGTCATGCCCGGTGGCACGGGCAGGCCGATGCTAGCCATTTCTGCCAGGTTCGCGCCCTTGCCGCCCAGAAGTTCCTTCAGGCCGCGATGGCCATCCGTATCCTCGTTGCCGCCGAAACGATACACCCACCGGGTCATGGTCTAGCCCTCGATCTTCGAGAAATCCGCCACCGTGTGCACGGCCTGCCGGATGCGGTTCAGCAGGTTGAGGCGGTTCTCGCGGACATCCTTGTCACTGTCGTTGACCGTGACATGATTGAAAAAGGCGTCGATGCGGGCGCGAAGCTGCGCCAGCACGCGCATGGCACCTGCGAAATCCTCGGCGCCGACGGCGGCCTCGGCCTGCGGCGTCAATTCTTCGAGCGCCAGACGCAGCGCGGATTCCTCGGGATGCTCGACATTGAGGGCGACGACATCGCCGTCATAGGCGCGCCCGTCCTTCTTTTCCTCGATTCTGAGGATGTTGGCGGCGCGCTTGTAACCGGCCAGGAGATTCGCACCGTCGTCGGTGGCGATGAAATCCTGCAACGCCTTCACGCGGGCAAGCAGGCGGACAAGGTCATCCTCGCCGCCGAGCGCGAACACCGCATCGATGAGATCGTGACGGATGCCCGCCTCGCGCTGCTGCACCTTCAGGCGATCGGCGAAGAAGTCGAGGAGACTCTTCTGCCAGTCGCCCGAGCTACTTCCGATGCGGTCGTCCACCGCGGCACGCCATGCGTCGAACATGGTGAGGAGGCGGATGCGCAGGCCATTGCCATTCAGGAGCGCCAGCGCGCCCAGCGCCGCGCGACGCAGGGCAAACGGGTCTTTCGATCCGGTCGGCTTTTCATCGATGGCAAAGAAGCAGGCGAGCGTGTCGAGCTTTTCCGCCAGCGCGACCGCGACCGCGACGGGGTCGGTCGGAACGGCATCGCCGGGACCCTGCGGCTTGTAATGTTCCTCGATCGCACGGGCGACGGCGGCATCTTCGCCCTGTGCGGTCGCGTAATAGCGGCCCATCACGCCTTGCAGTTCGGGGAACTCGCCAACCATGCCGGTCGTGAGATCGGCCTTGGCGAGGCGGGCGGCGCGTTCCGCCAGATCCTGATCGGCCCCTACCTGGGGCGCAAGCCACCGGGCGAGTTCAGCCAGGCGCTCGACACGTTCGGCCATGGTGCCGAGCTTTTCATGGAACACGATCTCGGACAGCTTCGGCAGGTAGCTTTCCAGCCGGTGCTTCTTGTCCTGCTCCCAGAAGAATTTGGCGTCCGACAGGCGGGCGGCCAGCACCTTCTGGTTGCCCGCGACAATCGATGCGCCGCCGTCATTCGCCTCGATATTGGCGGTACAGAGGAAGGCAGGCGCGAGTTTGCCGGTTTTCGGGTCGGTGAGCGCGAAATATTTCTGGTTCTTGGCGGCCGTCAGCTGAATGACCTCGGCCGGCACATCAAGGAACGCCGGGTCGAAATGGCCCAGGAGCGGCACCGGCCATTCGGTCAGCCCCGCGTTTTCCGCGAGCAGCGCCGCATCGGGGATGAGGTCGAGGCCGGCGGCCTTCGCGGCCTTGTCGGCGGCGTCAGAAATCATCGCCGCGCGTTTGTCGGCGCGCAGCACGACGTAATTGGCGTGCAGCTTGTTTTCATAATCATCGACGCCATGCACGTCGAACGCGCCTGCCGACAGGAAGCGGTGACCGCGCGTGCTGCGGCCGACCGGCACGCCTTCGACGGCAACTGGCACGATCGCGCCATCCAACAGCGCGATGATCGATTGCAGCGGGCGCACCCAGCGCAAAGTCCCCGCACCCCAGCGCTGCGACTTCGGCCAGGGGAAGTCGCGCACGATGTTCGCCACGATCTCGGCCAGAACATCGGCGGTCGGGCGGCCTTTCCTGGCGATGACGGCATAGAGGAAGCGCCCCTTGGGGTCGTCGCGTTCTTCCAGCTGATCACGGCCAAGGCCGGTCGATTTCAGAAAACCCTCGATCGCTTGCGGCGGGGCATCGACGCGGGGGCCGCGCCGCTCTTCGGACACGTCGGGCTGGGCTGCTGGCAGGCCGCGCGCGATGAGCGCGAGGCGACGCGGGGTCACGAAGCTTTCGACCGATGCAGCGTTGAGGCTGGCGGTTGCGAGCGCATCCGCAAACAGGCGCTTCAGATCATCGGCGGCGCGCGCCTGCATGCGGGCGGGGATTTCCTCGCT
>CAZWMK010000021.1:4122-14786 GCA_964635065.1 uncultured Sphingomonadaceae bacterium
CAGCCGTTCGATTTCATCCAGCCTTCGCAGCAGCCCTTCGCCAGTTCGCGGACGCGGCCGATATAGGCCTGCCGTTCGGCAACCGAGATGACACCGCGCGCATTCAGGAGGTTGAATACATGGCTTGCCTTGATCGCCTGGTCATAGGCGGGCAGCGGAAGGTTCGCGTCCAGAAGCGCGCGGCATTCAGCCTGGGCATCACGGAACTGCTGGAACAGCATATCGGTATTGGCGTGTTCGAAATTATATGCCGAGAATTGCTGCTCGTTTTTCAGGAAGACATCGCCATAGGTGATGCCGTGTCCGTTGAAGTCGAGGTCGTACACATTGTCGACGCCCTGAATATACATCGCCAGACGCTCGAGACCGTAGGTGATTTCACCGGCGACCGGGGTGCAGTCGAAGCCGCCGACCTGCTGGAAATAGGTGAACTGCGTCACTTCCATGCCGTCGCACCAGACTTCCCAACCCAGACCCCATGCGCCGAGTGTCGGGCTTTCCCAGTCATCCTCGACGAAGCGGATGTCGTGCTTTGCCGTGTCGATGCCGATTTCGCGAAGCGATCCAAGATAAAGATCCTGAATGTCCGCCGGGCTGGGCTTCAGGATCACCTGGAACTGGTAATAATGCTGCAAGCGATTGGGGTTTTCACCATAGCGGCCATCCGACGGGCGGCGCGACGGCTGGACATAGGCGGCACGCCAGTGATCGGGGCCGAGCGCGCGCAACGTGGTGGCGGGGTGGAATGTGCCCGCACCCATTTCGACATCATAGGGCTGCAAGATCGCGCACCCCTGATCCGCCCAGTAACGCTGAAGGCGGAGAATCAATTCCTGGAATGGCAGTTTTTTGCTCGACACGCGTATGTCTTTCGCAGCTGCAACAGGGTTCAGGCTGTAGCGCCCGCAAGGGCGGCGGGCAAGTGCGCGGCTTGGCGCGTTCGGCGCCGCTGCGGCTTAATCGCCTGAAAAGACAGATGGCGGCACATCGATCCGACGCGCCGCCATCATGTTTACGCAATACGCAACTTACGGAATTATTCCGTCCGGAAGCTTACTTCTGCTTGCGGACTTCCGACTTGGTCAGCGACGTCTTCAGCGCCTTGCCGTCAGCCGACAGCGTGTCAGCAGCGACGCGGACAAAGCGACCGTCGATGATCAGCGAAACCGATTCAACGGCGCCATTGTCGGCCTTGTTGACGCGGTTGACGCGGCCAAGCGACTTGCCGTTGGCGTCGCGGACGACCAGACCGCTGCGGATTTCCAGTGCGGCGGCCGGTGCGGCGGCGGCGGTTTCGGCTGCCGGTGCGGCGTCCTGAGCGGTGGCGGCAACGCCCGAAAGCAGCAGGGCGGCGGCGCTGATCAGTGCAATACGCATGTTTCTATCCTCTAACCGGAAAAGCAATCCGGTGCACCAGAACCATGTCCAGCCATGCCGAGCAAGCATGCGCGCTGCATTGCACATAGATCAATTTTGCATGGAACCATTTCGATTTTCTGCGACGAAGTGATTCCATCTTGTGCGCATACAAAGGCTTTGCCACAGGGGCGCATGGACGCACTGATCGAACTTTTCTCGCAACCGGCTGTCTGGGCCGCCCTTCTCACGCTGATTGCGATGGAGGTGGTGCTTGGTATCGACAACCTGATCTTCATCTCAATCCTGACCAACAAGCTGCCGGAGGAAATGCGGCCCAAGGCACGACGCGTCGGCATCGGCATGGCCTTGCTGTTGCGTCTTGGCCTCCTGGGTACGGTCGCCTTCATCGTGCAACTGACGACGCCCCTGTTCACGGCATTCGGCCGTGGCTTTTCATGGCGCGATCTCATCTTGATCGCGGGCGGTCTCTTCCTGGTGTGGAAGGCGACGAAAGAGATCCATCACAATGTCGATCCTGCGCCGAACGAGGATGTGTTCGACATATCGAAAGCCAGCCTGGGCTTCACGGCTGCCATCGGCCAGATCATCATGCTCGATCTTGTCTTTTCGATCGACAGCATCATCACGGCCGTCGGCATGACCGAACATGTGCCAGTCATGGTCGTCGCCGTGCTTGTGGCAGTTGCTGTCATGCTTCTGGCCGCTACGCCCTTGTCCAACTTCATCGCCAGAAATCCTACCGTCGTGATGCTCGCGCTCGGATTTCTGCTCATGATCGGTACGACCCTGATCGCCGAAGGCTTTGGCGCCCATCTGCCCAAGGGTTATATCTATTCGGCGATGATCTTCTCGACGCTGGTCGAGGCGCTCAACATATTCGCCCGCCGCGCCCGCGAACGACAGCAGGGCAAAAGATAGGCGATTTTGCATCTCTTCATGCGACATTCAGCGGCAGCGGTTCACAAGTGTCCGCTGCCGCTTTTGATTTGCGCGGCGGCGCGTGCGGGATTAAGCGGCAGTCATGACAGTCTATCTTCACGAAAATGATCTGCCCGAGGGTGTGCTTGCGCCCGGTCCGGTGGCCGTTGACACTGAAACCATGGGGCTGAACCCCCACCGCGATCGCCTGTGCGTCGTGCAGATTGCCGATGGTCGTGGCGACGAGCATCTCGTCCGCTTTGCGCCCGGATGCTATGATGCGCCGGTGCTGAAGGGGGTTCTGGCCGATCCGGCCCGGCTCAAGATTTATCATTTCGGCCGCTTCGATCTGGCCGTCATCAAGCATTATCTCGGTGTCGTGGCCGGGCCGGTCTATTGCACCAAGATCGCTTCGCGCCTCATCCGCACTTACACGGACCGCCACGGCCTGAAGGATGTGGTGCGCGAGACGACGGGCGCGGAAATCTCGAAGCAGCAACAGTCGTCTGACTGGGGCGCGGCCGATCTCTCGGAAGCGCAGAAGGATTATGCCGCCTCGGATGTGCGCTATCTTCATCGCGTCCGCGAGGTGCTTGACGAGCGTCTGGCCCGCGAAGGCCGGACGGCGCTGGCGCAGGCCATGTTCGATTTCCTGCCCTGGCGGGCCGAACTGGATTTGCAGGGCTGGCCGGAAATCGATCTGTTTTCGCATGTCTGAGGCCCGGTGAGCGTCTCTGCCGACATATTGGCGTCCGAGCGGCGCCGTTCGGCCATGCCGGGCAGCCGCTATGACCGTTTCGTGCGGACGGCCAAGATCGTGCTGCCGCTTGCCGCACTGGCCGTCATGCTGGTGACGCTGATCTGGCCGCTGTCGGCCACTCAGGAATTTTCCTTCATCCTTGACAAGAAGCAGGTCGAGACGAGCAAGGAGCGGCTGCGCATGGAGCGCCCCGTCTATCGGGGAGAAGACCGGCGCGGCCAGGCATTCGAGATTACGGCCCGACAGGCGGTGCAGCGCACGTCAAGCACGCCGATCGTCGAGTTGGCGGGCATTGATGCCGTGCTGGCGATGAAGGCGGGAGACGCCCGCGTTTCGGCGGCATCGGGACGTTATGACCTGGAAACCGAAAAGCTGCGGGTCAGCGGTCCGGTCAAGTTGCGCCGCAGCGACGGCTATAGCCTCGACACGCAGGATGTGACGATCGATCTGCCCACCCGCACGGTCAGATCCGATGGCGCGGTTGCCGGCAAGATGCCGCTTGGCCAATTCACGGCCAGCCAGTTCAGTGCCGATGTCGCGGGGCGGGTTGTGGTGCTGGATGGCGGCGCCCACTTGCGTATCGAACAACGGCGGGGCAGATGAAGCACATGCTGCACCGTCACCTTGCCTTTGCCGCCCTTGCCGTCCTTCTGGCCGTTCCCGCTTCCGGGCAGGGCAGCCTTGGTGCATCGGCCCTGCGCAATCACGACACGCGCGCTCCGATCGATATCGATGCCGCGCGAATCGAGGTGCGCGATCTCGACCGCCAGGCGATATTTTCGGGGAGCGTCAAGGTTCGCCAAGGTGGAATGACGCTGGATTCGGCGCGTATCCGCGTTTTCTACGACCGGCTTGGCGGCGATCTCGAAATCAAGCGGCTTGATGCCGATGGCGGCGTGGTGCTGTCCAGCCCGTCGGAAAAGGCGTCGGCGCGCTATGGCGTATATGATGTGCCTGCCCGCACCTTGACGATGATCGGTGGCGTGGTCTTGAACCAGAATGGCTCGGTACTGCGCGGCGAACGGCTGACGATCAATCTTGAAACCGGCCGTTCGACGCTGGATGGCCGTATGTCGCCCGATTCTGCGGCGCCTGGCAGCCGTGTGACCGGCCGATTTGTCGTTTCGCCGCGGAACGCCGCGCAATAGCTTTGCAAGCGCAGCGATCCGTCGCTAATTTCAGCCATGCATATTTCGCGCCAAGTGCGTAGCCTACACCATGCCTTAACCATCGCATGCTAGGGCTATGTCAAAGCGCATCCTGACGCTTGGGATTTTATGGACACGCAAGTCACGGCATTCAACGCAAATGGCAATGACCCCCTGTCACAGGGGTTGGCGGTCGTATCCATCGGCAAGCGTTACGACAAGCGCGTCGTGCTGCGTGACGTGTCGCTGAGCGTGCGGCGCGGGGAAGTCGTCGGTTTGCTGGGGCCGAACGGGGCAGGCAAGACGACCTGCTTCTATTCGATCATGGGCCTTGTCATGCCCGACAGTGGCCGCATTTTGCTGGACAATGCCGACATCACGGGCCTGCCGATGTATCGCCGCGCAGCCTTGGGGCTGGGTTATCTGCCGCAGGAGGCCTCGATCTTCCGCGGGCTGACGGTCGAGGACAATATCCGCGCCGTGCTCGAAGTCGCCGAACCCGATGCCGCCGCCCGCGCAGCGCGGCTGGAACAGCTTCTGGACGAATTTTCGATCAAGCGCCTGCGCGCATCTCCGGCCATGGCGCTGTCCGGTGGCGAACGACGGCGCTGCGAAATCGCGCGCGCGCTGGCGGCCAATCCGTCGATCATGCTCCTCGATGAACCCTTTGCCGGCATCGATCCAATTTCGATTGCCGATATCCGCGAACTGGTGCGCCACCTGAAAGACCGCAATATCGGCGTCTTGATCACCGATCACAATGTCCGCGAGACGCTCGACATCGTCGACCGCGCCTGCATCATCTATGATGGCCGCGTGTTGTTCGAGGGCACACCCGAAGCGCTGGTTGCCGATGAAACGGTACGCCGCGTCTATCTCGGCGAAGGATTCAGCCTCTAGCCTATGGCGCTGGGTCCTCGCCTTGATCTGCGCCAGTCGCAGCAGCTGGTGATGACGCCGCAGCTGCAGCAGGCGATCAAGCTGCTGGCGCTGTCCAATCTGGAGCTGGAAACCTACCTCGCGGGCGAAATCGAGAAAAACCCCCTGCTCGAGGCGACCACTGAAGATGGCGGTGGCGCCGACGAACCGTCAGAGCGTTCTGACACCGAATCCGGCAGTGTCGAAACGCCCGAACTGACCGCCGCCGATACACTGCTCGGTCATGATGCGCGCGCGCAGGGCGACGAGGGCGGCGACAGTCCGCTTGATGTCGATTATGCGGCGGAAACATTCCATCATGACAGTGCCGCCGACAGTGTCACGACTGGCACGGGCGCGGGGCTTGATGGTGGCCTGTCGCTGAACGGCGCGGGCATGGGCAGTGGCGGCGCCTTGCCCGATGACAGCAGCTTCGATGCGCAGCTCAGTGCCGTACGCACGCTTGGCGACGTGCTGGAAGAACAGGCCGTGGCGGCCTTGTCGGGGCCGGATCTGATGCTAGCGCGTCATCTCATCGACCTGATCGACGAAGCGGGTTATTTCACAGGCTCGATTGCCGAGATCGCGGAACGGCTGGAGATTGAACCCGCCACCGTCGAAGCTGTGCTGGGCGTCATCCAGACCTTCGAACCAGCGGGCGTCGGTGCGCGCAACCTTTCGGAGTGCCTGAAGATACAGGCTGCGGAAGTTGACCGCCTCGATCCGGCGATGGCGCGGATGCTGGACAATCTCGATCTCGTCGCGCGCGGCGATATGGCGGGCCTGCGCCGCGTGTGCCGCGTTGAACAGGACGATATCATCGACATGATCCGCGAATTGCGGACCTATAATCCGAAACCCGGCCTGATCTATGGCGAAACCCGGACACAGGTGGTGGTGCCCGATATTTTCGTCGCCATGACGACATCGGGTGGCTGGGCAGTCGAACTGAACAGCGCCACCTTGCCGCGCGTGCTGATCAACCGCAGCTATTATGTCGAACTGTCGGGTGCTGCGAACGACAAGGAATCGCGGGCCTGGCTGAACGAATGTCTGGCCTCTGCCAGCTGGCTGACGAAAACGCTGGACCAGCGCGCGCGGACGATCACCAAGGTTGCAACCGAAATCGTGCGCCAGCAGGATGGTTTCTTCCGCTTTGGCGTGGCGCACTTGAAGCCGTTGACGCTGCGCATGGTGGCCGATGCCATCGGCATGCACGAATCCACGGTCAGCCGCGTGACGACCAACAAATTCCTGTCGTGTGATCGCGGGCTGTTCGAACTGAAATATTTCTTCACCAGCGCCATCCAGTCTTCGGAAGGCGGCGAGGCGGTTTCGGCCGAAGCGGTGCGGGCGCGCATCGGCGATCTTATTGCCGGCGAATCCGCCGATGCCATTCTGTCCGACGACAAGCTGGTCGAGCTGCTGCGCGCCGAAGGGTTCGACATCGCGCGGCGCACGGTGGCGAAATACCGCGAGGCCATGGGCCTTGGTTCATCGGTCCAGCGCCGCCGTGCCGCGCTGCTGCGCGCGACCGGGGCCGCCTGACCGGCTGCGCATGCCGCCATGCTTGCCCCGCCCTGCGTTTCGTCGCAAGGGTGCGGGCCTGCGTGCGGGGGAGTATCGGGTGAGATGTGCTGCGCCATCACATCGCGTCCGACAGCGTCGATCTGGTCTATCTCGATCCGCCGTTCAATTCGAACGCCGACTATAATATCCTGTTCAAATCACCATCAGGCAAGGCTGCCGACAGCCAGATCGAGGCGTTCGAGGACACCTGGCACTGGAACGACAAGGCCGAATCCGCCTTTCACGATGTGATGACCAGCGGCAACACCGATGTTGCCGAACTGCTGCGCGCGATGCGCGGGTTCCCGAAGGAAAACGACATGATGGCGTATCTTGCCATGATGGCGGTGCGCCTGATCGAACGGCGGATGAAGGATCGCTATGGCGCCGATCTCGCCTATCAGGTGATCGGCACGCCCAATGATCTGGCGTCGGCGGAAAAGCTCACCGCCGACGAACTGCACCAGTTCCAGTACTGGATCACCCAGGCCATCGACGGCCAGCCCTATCAGGGCGGGCGCAAGGGCGCGGACCGCAGCATCGACGGCTATCTGTATTTCACCGGCCACGACCGCAAGACCGAAGCGGCGATCATTTCGGTGAAGGCCGGGCGCAATGTCGGCGTGGCGATGGTGCGCGACCTGAAAGGCGTGATCGAACGCGAAAAGGCGCCGATCGGCATTTTCATCTGCGCCACCAACCCGACGCGCGAGATGGAACGCGAGGCGGCGGCGGCAGGTGTTTATGACGGCGCCGATGGCCGCAGCTATCCGCGTTTGCAGATCTTCACGCTGGCCGAATATTTTCAGGGCCTGCGCCCGAAAGTGCCGCTGCTCGACCGGCAGGCGGCCTATAAGAAGGCGGCGCGCGAAACCACCCCGCCCAGCGCGCAGACGACGCTCGATCTCTAGCTGGACAGCCGGTCGAGGAAGGCGTCGATTTCACGGGCAAGGCAGAGCCGGGCCTGCGGGTGGAAGGGCCAGTGGCCGGCGCCTGTGATTTCCCGGTAATCGGTCGGGCCGCACAGTTTCCGGGCCGTTGCGCGGGCGATGGCGGCGGGCGTCAGCCGGTCATGCGTGCCGATCAGCACCAGCGCGGGCCGGGTCAGCCGTGTGTAATCGACGCGGGTGGCGCGGGCATTGTCGAACCATGGCAGCGTGATCTGGCAGAGCGCGCGTCCCGAATCCCAGACGTGGCGCGCGATTTCGCGGTCGGCCTCTTCGGGCGGCATGTCGTTATAGATGCCGCGCCGGGCTGCTTCGGGCGAAATCCGCACCGGATGCCTCCACCAGCCCCAGTCGCTGACGATGTCAAACAGGGTTTGCAGCGGCGCAAGGCCGAATGCATGGGTTGCGGTCGATGGGGCGGGTGCGATTAGCACCAGCGCGGCATGGGGCAGCTGCGCTGCCACCCGCTGGGCAATCAGGCCGCCCATGCTGTGGCCGATGATGATGGGCGGGCCATCCAGCGCCTGCGCGCTTTCGACCATGGCGGCGACATGATCGTCGATGCCCTGATGGGCGAGGCCCGGCACGGGGGGCGCTTTCGGGTCGGTATCGTGCAGCGGCAGGGCCGGTGTGGCGACCATGTGGCCGCGTGCGCGATAATGGTCGGCCAGCCATGTCCAGACATGCGGTGTCGACCACATGCCATGGATCATCAGGATCGGTGACGGTGCGTTCATCTGTGCTCCCCTGGGATGGCGGCCCGTCCGGATGCACCGGCGGGCCACTCATGTCATTGGGGCCGCAGACTAATCACAGTCGCAGCATTGGGAAAGCGCCTTGTTGCGGCCGGACAAGGCCGTTCAGGCGACGACGCCCGCTGCCGCCAGCACGCCCATGGTCACGATGTCGCTGGCGTTTGCCGTCATCGGCACGATCTGCACCGGCTTCGACATGCCGGTCAAAAGCGGGCCAACCATGCGCCCGCCGCCGATTTCCTTCAGCAGCTTGGCCGTGATGTTGGCCGATTGCAGCCCCGGCATGATCAGGACATTGGCCGGCCCCGACAGACGGCTGAACGGGTAAAGATGCGCCAGATCGCGGTTCAGCGCGACATCGGGCGACATCTCGCCTTCATATTCGAAGCCGACGCGACGTTCGTCGAGCAGCGCCACGGCATCGCGGATGTTGCTGAGGAAGTTACCCGGCGGATTGCCGAAGTTGGAATAGGACAGGAAGGCGACGCGTGGTTCCTGGCCCATGCGGCGGGCCACGGCAGCCGTTTGCTGCGCAATGTCGGCCAGCTGGGCGGCGGTGGGCCGTTCATTGACCGTCGTGTCGGCAATGAAGATCGTGTGGCTGCGACCGACAAAGAGATGGATGCCGAACGGCGTGTGTTCGGGCGCGGGGTCGATCACATGGCGCACCTGGCTCAGCGACTGACCGAAATGGCGCGTGACGCCGGTGATCATGACATCGCCCACGCCCATGTCGAGGAGAAGCGCGCCGAAGATGTTCCGGTCCTGATTGATCTGGCGCATGCAGTCGCGCAGCAGGTGGCCGCGGCGCTGCATCCGTTGATACAGGCGTTCGGCCATCTGCGGAACGAGCGGACTGGTGCGGCTGTTATGGATTTCATAGCTGTCGGGATCGTCGACGCCCAGACGGGTCAGTGCTGCCTTCACCTTATCGTCACGGCCGACAAGGATCGGCACGCCATAGCCGCTGTTGCGGAAGGTGACGGCCGAACGCAGCACGACTTCTTCCTCGGCCTCGGCGAAGATGACGCGTTTCGGATGCGCGCGGGCGCGATCGAAGCTGGTGGCAAGGACGGCGGTGGTGGGATTGAGGCGGGTTTTTAGCTGGGTGCGATAGGCCTCGGTATCCATGATCGGACGCCGGGCGACGCCGGTATCCATCGCCGCGCGGGCCACGGCCATCGGCACTGCTTCGATGAGACGCGGATCGAAGGGGGCCGGGATGATATATTCGGGGCCGAAGCTCTTCGCGCCGCCGCCATAGGCCGACGCCACTTCATCGGGCACTTCCTGCCGCGCCAGTTCGGCGATGGCGTTCGCTGCCGCGATCTTCATTTCCTCGTTGATCGTGGTGGCACGAACATCGAGCGCACCGCGGAAAATATAGGGGAAACCAAGCACGTTGTTGACCTGGTTCGGATAATCCGAACGGCCCGTGGCGATGATGGCGTCGGCGCGCACGGCTTTGACCTCGCCCGGCGTGATTTCGGGATCGGGGTTGGCCATGGCGAAGATGATCGGCCGCGGCGCCATCGACTTGACCATGTCCTGTGTGACGGCGCCAGCCGCCGACAGGCCGAAGAACACGTCGGCGCCCACCAGTGCCTCGGCCAGCGTGCGCGCGTCGGTCTGTGCGGCATGGGCGGATTTCCACTGGTTCATGCCATCGGTGCGGCCCTTGTAGATCACGCCCTTGCTGTCGCACATGATGACCTGGTTGGCGGGCACGCCCATCGCCTTCACCAGTTCGGTGCAGGCAATGGCGGCGGCACCCGCGCCGTTCACGACGAGCTTGATGTCGCTCATCTTGCGGCCAGTCAGGTGCAGCGCATTGATGAGACCGGCGGCCGAGATGATCGCGGTGCCATGCTGATCGTCGTGAAAGACCGGAATCTTCATGCGCTCGCGCAGCTGCTGCTCGATGATGAAGCATTCGGGGGCCTTGATATCTTCAAGGTTGATGCCGCCGAAGCTGGGTTCGAGGAGTGCGACCGCGTTGATGATGGCGTCGGAATCATGCGTGTCGAGTTCGAGGTCGATCGAGTCGACGTCGGCAAAGCGCTTGAAGAGGACGGCCTTGCCTTCCATCACCGGCTTGGATGCCAGTGCGCCAAGGTCACCAAGGCCAAGGATCGCGGTGCCGTTCGAGATGACGGCGACAAGGTTGCCCTTGGCGGTATAATCATAGGCCGCGTCCGGATCGGCGGCGATGGCGCGCACGGGGGCGGCAACGCCCGGCGAGTAGGCGAGGCTGAGGTCGCGCTGGGTT
>CAZWMK010000021.1:14796-24022 GCA_964635065.1 uncultured Sphingomonadaceae bacterium
CTTGGACGCGATGATCTCGATCTTGCCGGGACGCTGGGTGCTGTGGAAGAACAGCGCTTCGCGATCTGAAAACTGCACCTTGCTTTTGTCTTCCGACAATCGACCCTCCAACACCCGGCAATTAATGGCTATGAACGGGACCGATGTATAAGAGCCAGTCCCTCCCGTCCAGCGACGCCGTACAGGCAACGCCGATGATGGCGCAATATCTTGCCATACGCGCAGAAGCGGGCGAGTGCCTGCTTTTTTATCGCATGGGGGATTTTTACGAGCTGTTTTTCGATGACGCCAAGGCAGCGGCGGCGGCGCTCGATATCGCGCTCACCAAGCGCGGGCAGCATGGCGGCGAAGATATCCCGATGTGCGGCGTGCCGGTTCATGCCGCTGACGCCTATCTTGCGCGGCTGATTCGCGCGGGCTTCCGTGTCGCTATCGCCGAACAGGTCGAAGACCCGGCGGAGGCGAAAAAACGTGGTTCGAAATCAGTTGTCGCACGCGCCATCGTCCGCGTTGTGACGCCGGGCACGATCACCGAGGAAACGTTGCTCGATGCACGCGCGGCCAATCACCTTGCCGCGTTGGCGCGTGTCGGCGAACAGTGGGCTCTGGCCTGGTGCGACCTGTCGACCGGCAGTTTCTCGACGCTTGCCTTTGATGCGACGCTGTTCGAGGCGGAACTGGCGCGTATCCAACCGGCGGAATTGCTGGTCAGCGAGACATGGGATGGCGGCCTGCCGATGGATGTCGTGCGGATGCCCTCTGCCGATTTCGACAGCAGCCGGGCGGAAGCGCGGCTGAAGGCACGTTTCGCTGTTGCGACCCTTGATGGCTTTGGCGATTTCACGCGCGCTGAACTGGCAGCGTCGGGTGCGCTTCTGGCCTATCTCGACGATACGCAAAAAGGTGTGGTTGCAGGCCTTGCGCCGCCCCGGCGCGAGCCGCCCGGTCGGGCGATGGCGATCGACGCCGCGACGCGTATGAGCCTTGAACTGACGCGCGGCAGCGACGGCACCCGGCGCGGGTCGCTGCTCGACGCCGTCGATCGCACGGTGACGGGGGCGGGCGCACGGCTTCTGGCCGCCGAATTGGCCGCGCCCTCGACCGACCGTGCCGCTATCGACGCGCGGCTGGCACTGGTTGGCTGGTTCGTCGATGAACAGGTGACGCGTGGCAAGGTACGCGCGGCCCTGAAAGCCGTGCCCGATCTTGAACGCGCGCTCCAGCGCCTGACGCTTGGGCGCGGCGGACCGCGCGACCTTGGCCTGATCCGCGACGGGTTGCAGGCTGCCTGCACTCTGCGCGCGCAGCTTGAAACGGCAAGCGCGCTCGGTGCGCCCTCGCTCATGGCCGAAACGCTGGCGCAGATTGCCGGTCATGGCGACACGATCGACGCGCTGGTGCGCGCGCTTGTTGCCGAACCGCCGCTGTCGGCGTCGGATGGCGGCTTTGTTGCGCCCGGATATGATGCGGCGCTTGATGCGCTGAAGTCGCTGGCGTCGGATGCGCGGCGGCACATCGCAGCGCTGGAATCGCGCTATCGGGAAGAGACGCAGACGCCCAGCCTCAAGATCCGGCACAACAATGTGCTGGGCTATCATGTCGAGGTGACGGCACGCCATGCCGATACCCTGATGCGTCCCGACAGCGGTTTTACCCACCGGCAGACGCTGGCGGGCGTTGTGCGCTTCAACTCGGTGGAACTGGCCGAACTTGCGCAAAAAATCATCGGGGCACAGGCGCAGGCGCTGGCAACGGAAACTGCGCATTTCGAGACGCTGCGCGCGACCGTTCTCGGCCATGGTCCGGCGATATTGCGCACAGCGGCAGCGCTGGCGCGGATCGATGTCGCCGCCGCGCTGGCCGAACGCGCTGGCGAGGGCGGCTGGGTACGGCCTGAGCTGACGGACGATACCACATTTCAGATCAGTGCGGGGCGCCACCCCGTGGTCGAGGCGGCACTGGCCCGTCAGCGCGCGGCGTTCATCGCCAATGACTGCGACCTGTCTGACCCACAGCGGCTGTGGCTGGTGACTGGCCCTAACATGGCGGGCAAATCGACTTTTCTGCGTCAGAATGCGCTGATTGCGGTACTCGCGCAGGCGGGTAGCTATGTTCCGGCCGCCGCTGCCCGGATTGGCATTGTCGACCGGCTGTTCAGTCGGGTCGGCGCCTCGGACAATCTGGCGCAGGGACGTTCGACTTTCATGGTCGAGATGGTGGAAACGGCGGCCATCCTGCGCCAGGCGACAGCGCGCAGCCTTGTGGTGCTGGACGAGGTCGGGCGCGGAACCTCGACCTATGACGGGCTGGCGATCGCCTGGTCGGTGGTCGAGGCCATCCACGACCAGCTGCGCGCGCGCTGCCTGTTCGCCACCCATTATCATGAATTGACCCGGCTTCAGGCGCGGCTCGATCATCTGGCACTGGCCAGTGTGCGCGTCCGTGAATGGAAGGGCGATCTGGTGTTCTTGCACGAGGTTGGGCCGGGCGTGGCCGACAAAAGCTATGGCATTGCGGTTGCCCGTCTGGCCGGGATGCCCGCAGAAGTTGTATCGCGCGCCGCCGAGGTGCTGGCGCGGCTTGAAGACGGCAAGGCGAAAAGCGGCGGGATTGCCGCCGGATTGTCCGACCTGCCCCTGTTTGCAGCCGCGAAGGCCCCGGTGGACACGCCGGATCCGCTGCGCGAACGGCTGGCAGCGCTGCGGCCTGACGAACTGACGCCACGCGCCGCGCTTGATGCACTTTACGCGCTTAAGGCGCTAGCGGACGGCGCGTCCTCCGCTTAGTCTTTCCGCCATGTCATGGCGCTTCGACAATGTTCCCAACCGCCGCGCGATCATCGATCGCCGCGATCTGTCCGACCGGCTGCGCGAGATCATCGCTGCCACGCGTGACCGCGAGACCCAGCGCGCGCAATGTCTCGCGTTGTTGCGCGATGCGCTGAAGCTTGGACGCGCCGAGCTGAAACGCCGGATCGCCGAACACCCCGGGCGCGGGCATGAACTGGCTGCGGCATATGCTTTTCTGACCGATCAGCTGTTGCGGCTGGCCTATGATTTCACGGTCCACGCCCTTTATCCCGCCATCAATCCGACCAGTGCCGAACGCCTTTCGATCACGGCGGTTGGCGGCTATGGCCGGGGTGAGATGGCGCCTTACAGCGATGTCGATATCCTGTTCCTGACGCCCTATAAACAGACGGCCTGGGGCGAACAGGTGATCGAGACGATCCTCTACATGCTGTGGGATCTTGGTCTGAAGGTCGGGCACGCCTG
This sequence comes from uncultured Sphingomonadaceae bacterium, assembly GCA_964635065.1. GTDB lineage: Bacteria > Pseudomonadota > Alphaproteobacteria > Sphingomonadales > Sphingomonadaceae > CAZWMK01. Next base: position 18,072 of record CAZWMK010000021.1, read on the forward strand.
CCGTTCGCTGGAAGAAATGGTGCGCCTCGCCAAATCCGATCTCACGATCAAGACGGCGCTTCTGGAAAGCCGCTATGTCTGGGGCGATCAGGCGCTGTACGATGAAGCCGTGGTGCGTTTCCGCACCGAAGTGGTGGCGGGCGATGCGCCACAATTCACGACGGACAAACTCGCGGAACGCGATGCCCGGCACAAGCGCATGGGCGACAGCCGCTATGTCGTCGAGCCGAATCTGAAAGAGGGCAAGGGCGGTCTGCGCGATCTGCACACGCTGTTCTGGATCGCCAAATATGTCTACCAGGTCGACCAGCCTGGCGATCTTGTTGAAAAAGGCCTGCTGACCAAGCCCGAATTGCGGCAATTCCAGCGTGCCGAAAATTTCCTGTGGGCAGTCCGCGTCAACCTGCATGATCTGTTGGGTCGCGCCGAGGAACGCCTGACGTTCGACGTGCAGCGCGAACTTGCCAGCCGCATGCGCTATGCCGACCGGCAGGGGCTGTCGGCGGTCGAACGCTTCATGCGGCACTATTTTCTGATCGCCAAACAGGTCGGTGATCTTACCGGCCTGTTCCTCGCGCATCTGGAAGAGAGTTTCGCCAAGCGCCGGACGATCTGGCGCTTGCCGAGCTTCACGCGCAAGCCGCGCAACTTCGGCGGCTTCACGCTGCAACGCGGCAAGATCGGTGTGCCGGGCGATGACTTTTTTCGCGAGGATCCGCTCAGGCTGATCGAACTCTTCCATCTTGCCGACAAGCACCAGATGGCGATCCATCCGCTTGCGATGCGGCAGGCGGGGCGCGATGCGGGTCTGATCGATGCCCGCGTGCGCGCCGACGCGCGCGCGAACGCGATGTTTCTGGATATCCTGACATCCCCGCGCGACCCTGAAACCGTGCTGCGCTGGATGAACGATGCGGGGGTGTTTGGCCGGATCGTGCCCGATTTCGCTAGGGTCGTCGGCCAGATGCAATATGACATGTATCACCATTATACGGTGGACGAGCATACCATCCGCGCCATCGGCCTTCTGGCCCGGATCGAGCGTGGCGAATTGATCGCCGATCACCCGATGTCGTCGCTGTTGATCAAGAAAATACTGTCGCGCCGCGTGCTTTATGTCGCGGTGTTGCTGCACGATATCGCCAAGGGCAGAAAGGGCGATCATAGCGAGCTTGGGGCGGAAATCGCGCTTACCCTTTGCCCGCGGCTGGGGCTGACGGCGGCGGAGACGGAAACCGTCTCGTGGCTGGTCGCCAAGCATCTGATGATGTCGAACACCGCCTTCAAGCGCGATCTTGCCGATTTCAAGACGATCCTGAACTTCGCTGAACAGGTGCGGGGCATGGACCGTCTGCGCCTTTTGCTGATCCTGACGGTGGTCGATATCCGCGCGGTCGGTCCCGGTGTCTGGACGGGGTGGAAGTCGCAACTGCTGCGCGATCTTTACGATGCGGCCGAAGAGGTTCTGCGCCTTGGCCACAAGCAGCGCGGGCGACAGGAACGCATCGCCGCCAAGCAGGAACAGCTTGCCGAACAACTGGGCTGGGATCAGGCGCGATTCAATGCCTATCGCAACCGCTTTTTCGATGCATACTGGATTGCGGAAACCCCAGATGCGCTGGCGCTTAATGCCGACCTCGTGGACAGTGCCGACAGGGACGCGCGGTCTCTGGCCGTGTCGACAAGTGTCGATTCCGTGTCGGGCACGACGCAGGTATCGGTCTATGCCGCCGACCATCCGGGGCTGTTCTATCGCATCGCCGGGGCGATCAGCCTGGCAGGTGCCAATATTCTTGACGCGCGCATCCACACGACGCGCGACGGTATGGCGCTCGACAATCTTGTCGTGCAGGACCCATTGGGTGGGCCGTTCGACGAGCCGCAGCGGCTGGAGCGGCTGAGGACCACGATCGAAGATGCGTTGGCCGGCCGCTTCAAACTGTCCGACCGCCTGGCAGCCCGCCCGATGGCACGGCGTCGGGCCGAAGTATTCAGTATCGAGCCCGATGTGCAGATCGATGACACGGCATCCAACCGTTACACGGTTGTCGAAATCCATGCCCTCGACCGGCCGGCGCTGCTTTACAGCCTGACCTATGCGCTGTTTCTGGCGAAAGTGACCATCCACAGCGCGCATATCGCGACCTATGGCGAGCGCGCGGTTGACGTTTTTTACCTGACGGATCTGACGGGCGAGAAAATCACCAGCGCACCGCGCTTGCGCGCTCTCACGCGCAAGCTTCTGGCTGTGGCGGGCGGCAGTGCAGATACGGACACGGCCTGAACGCAGCCGTGCCCGCTGCCTGTGTTGCGTCAGAAACGGGTGCGTACTGTCATGCCATAGGTGCGCGGTTCGGCCATGAAGGCGCCGTAAAGCGTGTTCGAACCGGCGATCATGCCCTGCCGCACGGCATTGGTGCTGCCCGTGCCCTGAAGCGGCATGTCAAACGCCAGTTGGCGATAATCGACATCGAACAGATTCTGCGCCCAGAATTCCAGCGACCAGCGGTTTTCCGGGCCACGCACGCCAAGGCGGGCATTGACGATCATCGTGCCGCCCTGCCGCTTTTCAAAGTCGAGGTCAGAGCCGGTGTTCATGTCGGACTGGTAGCGGAAGTCGGCATAGACAAGGCCGGTAATGCCGCTTTCGGTTAGTTGTGGCGTCCAGCCAGCACCGCCGGTGATGACATATTCCGGCGCATTGGACATCTGCGCGCCGGGCAACTGGAACAGCGCACCCGTCAGTGTGCGCCCGTCGGCACCCACCAGACGCTGGCGATATTGCGTGTCGGCATAGGTGAAGCCAAGGTTGACCGTCACGTCATCGGCCGGGAACAGTGCTGCCTCGACTTCGACGCCGCGTGATGTCACGCCGCCCCGCGTGTTGCCAGTGCAGGCGCCATTGACATCAAGCGCTTCTTTGCAGCCATTGATCGTCTCGACGACATAATTCAGCCCGTTGAAGGTGTTGAGCTGGAAATTGCTGAACACGGCATGGAACAGCGCGAGATTGAGGTTGATGCGCCGTCCGTCATATTTCACGCCGATTTCATAATTATCGACGGTTTCCGGCGCGAACATCATCTGGCTGACCTGCGGCGCGTTGATCGAAAGTGCAGCGCGGTCGAGGTTGAAGCCGCCCGCCTTATACCCTTTGGCATAACTGCCATAGGCAAGGAGGTCGTCGGTCAGTTTGTAGCCCAGAACCGCCGTACCTGACCATTTATTCTCGGTCTTGCGGCCCTGGAAACTGCCATTGAGCGGGTTGGTCGCGCAGGGCAGTTGCGCAAGCGTTTGCAGATTGCCTGCCACCGCCGACGCGGCGGGCGCCAGTGCGGCATTGGCCGCACCGAGCGCGCCAAGATCGGCAATGGCGCCCAGCATGGCGGCACAGCCGGCATTGTCGCTAGCGAGATCGGCGACAAGCTTTTTCCGTTCCCGCGTGTAACGGGCGCCCAGCGTCAGCGACAGGCGATCGGTGATGTGGACGACATTATGCGTGAACAGCGCCATGTTGCGGCTGGTCTGGGTGAAGCGGTCGCCCAGGGAGCCAGTGTTCGCAAGGCTGATGTTGGGAACCAGCGCCACGATCGGGGCGGCGGCGGCGGTCGGCACGCCTTGCGCCGCCAGCGATGCCGCGGCGAGGCCCTGCAACTGGCCGTAACCGGGGAAGCCCGGAATGCGCGCGCTGATCAGGGCGTTGGCAAAGCGGTCATAATCGGCGCCATATTGCAGATCGTCGCGCAGGTTCAGCTTTTCATGCGCGTAATAGGCGCCGACCAGCCAGTCGAGCCGGTTGTCGAAGGCATCGCCGCGCAGCCGCAATTCCTGGCTGAATGTGCGGAAACGCTGTGTGTAATCGTCGCGGTAGAAAATATCGAGATTGTTGAAATCGGCGTCCTGGCCGCGATCGTAGGTCCAGTCTCGATAGGCGGAAATCGCCGTCAGATCGACGCCGCCCAAGGTCCAGTTGACTTCCGCCGAAAGGCCCCAGTCCTCGACGTCGGACTGGTAATCGCGTCCCGGCGTGATCGCCATCTTGCGCGCCTTTGGGTCGTCGATGATGATGGCGCCAAGGCTGCGTTCCAGTGCCGCGACCGAAGACGGCGTAAAGCGCAGTCCACCCGATGCATCGCGGCTGACGTCACGCGCGGGCAGATAGACAGCGCCACAGCATTCCTCATTGCGCTTGGCAAAATCGGCGATGACGCGCACATCCAGATCATCGTGCGGGACATAGAGCATTTGACCGCGCACCGACCAGCGATTGCGATCGTTCAGGCTGCGGTCGGAGACGACATCGCGCATGAAACCGTCGCGGTCGACGAACAGGCCGTCGAGCTTGTAGGCGAGGGTCTCGCTCTGGCCGAAGGGGCCGGTCAGCGACACTGCTCCGCGGCGATAATCATAATTGCCATAGCTGAATTCGGCGCTGCCTTCGTTGACGAAGCGCGGTTTTGCAGTGACGACATTGATGAGCCCGGCCGACGTATTGCGCCCGAACAGCGTGCCTTGCGGCCCGCGCAGGACTTCGACGCGTTCAAGGTCGCCAAGGTCGCCAAGCGCGGTGCCGGTGCGACTGCGATAAACGCCGTCGATGAACACGCCTACGGATGATTCAAGGCCGGGATTATCGCCCACCGTGCCGATGCCGCGAATGCGGGCGACGGCGGAATTGGCTTCGGACGTCGTCGAATAGACAAGGAGCGAGGGCGATATCTGGTTCAGCCCGCGAATGTCGTCGGCCCCGGTATCGCGCAGGGCAGAGGCGCTGATCGCCGAGACGGCAAGCGGGACATCGGCCAGCGCCTGCGCACGGCGGGTAGCCGTTACGATGATTTCGCCCAGCTCGGTTTCGCTGGTGTCCTGTGCGGCGACTGGCGCACCCATGAGCATGGGCAGGCAGGCGGATGCGAGCCAGAAATATTTACGCATCGTTCTCCCCCAAAATACTGGCTGCCAACGGCCGGCCAGGCTGCAAACTATCCTAGGGAAAGTGCTTATTCGTCCAGCGGCGCAAGATCAATGTCTGACAGTCCCAGGTCTGTCGAGGTGATCTGTCGTAACTTGTTCTATTGGACTGAAAAAAAGTCCGGCTGCGTCAGGCGCAGCCGGATCAAGGTTCATGGGATGGCCCGACAGGGCGCTGCCATACCCAAGGGTCGCTAGGTCATTACGCCTGGCGACAACAGAAGTTCCATGCCTGTGCAATTTTATTGTGAGCCCTGCAAAAGCGGGGGGTGGCCCTGTCGTGTGCGCGGCTTTAACGCGCGCGTTTTGCCGCGCGAGAGGCCTTGGCCTTGGCGGCGCGGGTCGTGCGGGTGCCGGGCGTGCCGGCCACTGATCGACCTTTGACCGGGGCGACATGCTGCGCTGTGGGCAGGCCCAGTTCACTGGCTTCAAGGCGACGGATTTCGTCCCGCAGGCGCGCGGCTTCCTCGAATTCAAGGTCGCCTGCGGCTTTGCGCATCCGTTGCTCAAGATCGGCGACATAGGCCTTGAGGTTGTGACCGACGAGATGTGGCGTTTCCGCATCGCCGGTGTCCACCGTCAGATGGTCGCGCTCCGCAACATCTGCCAGCACGTCGGAAATATGCTTTTTCACTGTTTGCGGTGTGATGCCGTGGGCTTCGTTATAGGCGGTCTGCTTGTCACGGCGGCGCGCGGTTTCCGCCAGTGCGCGCTCCATGCTGCCTGTCACCTTGTCGGCATAGAGGATGACCCGGCCATCGACGTTGCGCGCGGCGCGTCCGATCGTCTGGATGAGCGAGGTTTCCGAACGCAGGAAACCTTCCTTGTCGGCATCGAGGATCGCGACCAGTCCGCATTCGGGAATGTCGAGGCCTTCGCGCAACAGGTTGATACCGACGAGCACGTCATAGACGCCAAGCCTGAGGTCGCGGATCAGTTCGATGCGTTCGACGGTGTCGACGTCCGAATGCATGTAGCGC
>CAZWMK010000022.1:0-315 GCA_964635065.1 uncultured Sphingomonadaceae bacterium
CGCCGACGCCGTCGGGCAAGGAACGCCTGCAGTCTCCGGAAGACCGCGAACAGCTCGATGGTCTCTACGAGTGCATCCTGTGCGCCTGTTGCTCGACCTCGTGCCCGTCTTACTGGTGGAACAGCGACAAGTTCCTTGGCCCGGCGATCCTGTTGCAAGCTTATCGCTGGCTGGCGGACAGCCGTGACGAAATGACCGGCGAGCGCCTCGATGCGCTTGAAGATCCGTTCCGTCTCTATCGCTGCCACACCATCATGAACTGCGCGACCGTCTGCCCCAAGGGCCTGAACCCGGCCAAGGCGATCGCCGAAACCA
>CAZWMK010000022.1:325-24008 GCA_964635065.1 uncultured Sphingomonadaceae bacterium
GAAGATGATGATTGAGCGTCAGCTCTGAGCTTCGCCTTCGCGACGCATGTGAAAAAGGCCGGGCATCGTCCCGGCCTTTTTTATGGTTCCGGACCGTGAAAGGCGAAGCATGCCAGCAGCGATCATTTTCATCAGTGCCGCTATCGCGGAAATCGCGGGCTGCTTTGCTTTCTGGGCATGGCTGCGGCTGGAGAAATCGCCATTGTGGCTGCTTCCCGGCAGCGCATCGCTGGCACTGTTCGCCTATCTGTTGACCCTTGTCGACACGTCGCAGGCAGGGCGCGCCTATGCTGCCTATGGCGGCATTTATATCTGCGCGTCGCTGCTGTGGCTGTGGCTGGCGGAGGGCGTTCGGCCTGATCGCTGGGACTTGGGCGGCGCGCTGTTGTGCCTTCTTGGCGCCAGCGTGATTCTGCTTGGTCCGCATCGCGCCTGAATTGGCCGAAGAGCATGAAAAAAACCCGGCAAATCGCGCTGATTTACCGGGTTTTTTGAATGAGTGGCTCCCCGGGCCTGATTCGAACAGGCGACCAACCGGTTAACAGCCGGTTGCTCTACCGCTGAGCTACCGGGGAACGTGGGGGCGCGTATAACAACCCTGATCGCCCCTGCCAAGCCCTGATTTCACGTTAAAAATTGTTCCATCGTAATCCGGTCGTCGAGGGCGTATTCCGGATCGAACAGCAGTTCGAGGGCGATGCTGCGATCGGTGCTGACCTGGACAAGCGCGACATCGCGGACTTCGAGCTGATCCGCGACGGCCGACACGGGCCGCTTGTCGGCTTCGAGCATTTTGAACGCGACGATGCTGCTATCGGGAATAAGCGCCCCGCGCCAGCGCCGTGGGCGGAAGGGGCTGATGGGTGTGAGCGCCAGAAGATCGGCGGACAGGGGCAGAATCGGGCCATTGGCGGAAAGATTATAGGCGGTGGAGCCGGCAGGTGTTGCCACGAGAACGCCATCGCAGGTCAGTTCCGACATGCGCACCCGCCCGTCGATGCTGATTTCAACCTTGGCCGCCTGCCGTGTTTCGCGCAGCAGCGAGACTTCGTTGATGGCAGGCGAGGTGACGGTTTTACCCTTCACCGTCGTTGCCTGCATGAGAAGCGGATGCAGGATGAAACTTTTTGCGCGCATGATGCGGTCGCGCAGCCCGTCAGCCTGAAAATGGTTCATCAAGAAGCCGACAGTGCCGAGATTCATGCCATAGACGGCGGCATGCTGGCCCGATGCCAGAAGATCGTGCAGCGTATGCAGCAGAAAGCCGTCGCCACCCAAGGCAACGAGGATGTCGGCCTCTTCGGGGGGCACCCAGTCGTAAAGGTCGCGCATGCTGTCGGCCGCTGCCAGCGCGGCATCGGTTGGCGAGGCGATGAGGGCCATGCGCTTGCGGTCGGAAGGGCCGTTCATCCGCCAGTCACGCTCATATGGCGACGAATGGCGGGCGCGCGCCGGGTGCGGTCGATCAGGAAGTCATGTCCTTTCGGTTTGCGCGCAATCGCTTCGGCGAGCGCGGCATCAAGGGCGGCATCATCGGTCGTCGCCCTGACAACCGCGCGCAGGTCGGCATTGTCATCCTGGCCGAGGCACATGTAGAGCATGCCGGTTGCCGTCAGGCGAACGCGGTTGCAGCTTTCGCAGAAATTATGCGTCAGCGGCGTGATGAAACCCAGCCGCTGCCCGGTTTCGCGGATGCGGACATAGCGCGCGGGACCGCCTGTGCAATCGGGCAGGGCGTCGAGTGTATAGCGCCGCGCCAGTTCTGCCCGCACAAGACTGAGCGGCAGATAGTGATCGGCCCGATCCCCATCGATATCGCCCAGAGGCATGGTTTCGATCAGCACCAGATCATGACCCTGTTCGCCGCACCAGCGCAGCATCGTTTCGACTTCATCATCGTTGATGCCGCGCAGCGCCACCATGTTGATCTTGATCGCCAGCCCCGCCCTGCGGGCAGCCGCAATGCCACGCAGCACCTGATCGAGCTGGCCGCGCCGGGTGATTCGCCGGAAGCGGTCGCCATCCAGTGAATCGAGGCTGACATTGATGCGTCGCACACCTGCCGCGGCAAGCGCATCGGCATGGCGTTCCAGCTGGCTGCCATTGGTGGTGAGCGTCAGTTCGTCGAGCGCGCCGCTGTCGAGATGCCGGCCAAGCCGCCGGACGAGATCGATGATGTCGCGCCGTACCAGCGGCTCGCCGCCGGTCAGACGCAGTTTGCGGGTTCCGCGCCGGATGAAGGCAGAGGCGATGCGGTCGATTTCCTCGAAGCTCAGCACATCTTCGCGGGGCAGAAACGTCATGTCTTCAGCCATGCAATAGGTGCAGCGGAAATCACAACGGTCCGTCACGGACACGCGCAGATAACTGATCCGACGCCCGAAAGGGTCGGTCAGAGGTGCTGCGCCTATTGCGTTGACGCCTGTGGCGGTGATGCTGGCCATGCGGCCAATGTAGAATGCTGAGCGGTCCTGTCCAGAGCACGGTCGCGCCGGGATTGCCTCGTCAACGCATTCGCTGCTGGCAATGCCAGCGCCGAGGGGGTAGCTTACCCATGGCAGTATGTGCCGTGCATGCGCAATGCTGGGCCAACATGTCGAGGCGAGGGGTGAAAAGTGGTTCCTGCCCGATGAGCGATCAATGCAGGTCATAGCACCTGACCCTTTGTCGACCATGGTGGTCTCGCCCCGCTATCGGCGGGAATTGACCGCTATTGTCGAACAATCGGGCCGGTCGGTGCTGCCGCTGTCAAACCCTGAAGAAGCGATACTGAAATTTGCGCGGTCGCCCGCCATGGTCGTCATTGTCGATGCGCGCGGCATTCTCGCCAAGGGACTGCGCCTCGCAAGAGATCTGGCGCATATGGTCGAGGCCCGGCGGGGGGCACTGATCGTCCTTTTGTCGCGCAACGATCTCGATGCCCTGGGCGATGTTTATCGCGCTGGTGCCACGCATTTTCTTGCCAGTCCTTTCAGCGCCCAAGAACTGATTGAAACGCTGCACTTTGCGGAACGCTATGTCCATCGTCTGCAAGCCAGCAATACGCGTGCGGCGGTTGCAACTGCGCAGGCCGCCCTTCAGGACAGTGCGCGCTGGGAATGGACCGTGGGGGCGCAATCGGTATGGCTGTCCGCAAGCCTTGCACGCATGCTGGGCGAGGCATCTGACGTCGGCAATATTGCCATTGATGATTTTCTGAACCACATCAGTCCCTCTGCCCGCCGCGAGATGCTGGGCAATATCCGGCGCATCCTGCGTGTCGGCGTGCCGGGCGAGCTTGAGCATGAGCTTTTGATCGATGGCCGCCCGCACCGCTGCGTTCACCATGTGCGCCCGATGCGCGATCAATATGGACATATCACCGGTCTGTCCGCTGTGGTCGAGGATGTCGACGCCGTCCTGATGGAACGCCGCGTCGCCGCCCATTTCGACACGCTGACCGGTCTTGCCAACGCCAGCTATGCCCGGACATGGGTGGAGCAGCTTCTGGGTGGGCGTTCGCACTGCGACCCGGCCTGCATTGTCGTGCTGATGGCGATCAGCCGCTTCGACCAGATCAATGCGGGCTATGGCCGTGTCATGGCCGATTCCCTGTTGCAGGCCGTCAGCCGCCGCTTGCGCCGCTTGGCAGGCGAGAGCGCGGCAAGTAACGACCGCCTGCTGCTGGCGCGTCTTGCCGGGGCGGAATTCGCCATTGCCCTTGCCGGACCAGTGAACCTGAAGGAGGCGGTTTTCTTTTCGCAGCGTCTGGGCGAGGCCTTTGAAAAGCCGTTCATCGTCGGCGGACGTGTCGTCCACCTTGCCTGCCGGATCGGCATTGCGGCAGGCGAAGCCGAACTAGAGGACGCCGATACCCTGTTCCGGCGTGCAAGCGCAGCACTTGCCGAAGCCAAGCGCCAGGAACAACCCAACAGTTTTCAGGTATATCTCGCCGCCAGCTATGGCGACACGCATGCGCGGCTGGCAGGGCTGGAAACCGATATCCGCAAGGCGGCGGAATCGGGCGAACTGGATATCCTCTATCAGCCGCAGGTCGATATCATTTCCAACCGCATCGTTGGCGTCGAGGCGCTGGTGCGCTGGAATCATCCCACATTTGGCGTGTTGTCGCCCGAAATGCTTCTGTCGATCGCCGAAAAAGCGGAATACAGCACCCGGCTTGGCGAGCAGATCCTGAAACAGGCCATCGAACAGGCCGCAGCCTGGCCAGCCGTGCTCGACCAGCTGCGCTTGTCGGTCAATATCACGGCAACCGACATGCGGTCTGGTGAACTGGGCAATCAACTGGCGCAACTGCTGTTGAAAACCGGCTTTCCGGCAAAGCGTCTGACGCTGGAAGTGACGGAAAGCGGACTGATCGAAAATCTCAACAAGGCGGCTGATCTGCTGGCGACGTTGCGCAGACGCGAGATCCGGATCGCGATTGACGATTTTGGCACCGGCTATTCATCGCTTGCCTATCTGAAGGCGCTGCCCCTCGATTATATCAAGGTCGACAAAAGTCTTGTGACCGATGTGACCGGCTCCGCCCGCGACCGCATTGTTGTGCGCGGCGTGGTGGACATGGCGCGTTCGCTCGGTCTTGGCGTGATTGCCGAAGGGGTCGAGGATCGCTCCCAGCTCGATAGCCTGATCCGCGAAGGCGTGAACTGGTATCAGGGCTATCTGTGCGCGCCACCGCTGACGTCCGATGAGCTGGTGCGCTTCGTGGCAGAATGGAACAGCAAGGCGAAAGTGGCATGACCATCACCATCGACGTGATTTCCGACTTCGTCTGCCCGTGGTGCTGGGTCGGCAAAAGACAATTGGCACAGGTGGCGGATGCGCCGACTTATGCGCTTCGCTGGCATCCTTATCTGCTGCATCCCGACATGCCGCGCGAAGGCGTGGATCGCAAAACTTTCATGCGCAGCAAGTTTGGCAGCGACGAGCGCTTGCGCGAACTGGCGGCCGGCGTTCTGGCGGCAGCGGAAAAGGTCGGCCTTGAGCTTGATTTCGACCGGATGCCGCGTATCCCTGACACGCGCGCCGCGCATGGCCTGATGCGCTGGGCCGCCGATTCAGGCCATGCCGATGCACTGGCCGAACGGTTGTTTGCGGCCCATTTTGCCGAAGGCCGCGACATCGGCGATGATGCGACGCTGGCGGCGATCGCGGGCGAAGCGGGACTGGATCGTGCGGCGGCCGCACAATGGCTGGCGGCGGGGGCGGCGCGCGATGAGATCGAGGCGCATGCGGCCTATGTACGCGATGCCGGGATCAGCGGCGTCCCGGCCATGATTTTGGACGGAAAGCTGATGATTGTGGGCGCGCAGGGGCCGGAGGCTTTGTCTCAGGCGTTCCAGCAACTGGCTTCGATGCCCGGGAACCGCCCACAGGCCTGACCGTCACCAGCGGCTTGGCAGGCACTTTCGGCGCGGCCTGGGTGGCCTCGGTTTTCGGTGCTGTCTTGGCGCCCGCAGGCTTTGGGCTGGGCGGCACGGCCTTGGGGTCGGCGATGCGGGCAAGGCCGCGCGCCAGTTGCAAGGCGCCCGCCAAACGCTGGTCGAGATTGGCCCAGTCGCGCGCGATGAACAGCTTCTGATCGGGCCTTAATTTTGCCGTCCCTTTCAGGCGCTGGATGAAATCGACCAGCCCGGCCGGGTTGGCGACCTGGCCGTCCTTGAAGGTGACAAGCGCGCCCTTCGCCCCGGCGTCGAGCTTTGCGACGCTGGCGATCTTGCAGAAGCCCTTGATCTCGATGACAGCGAGGAGATTTTTCACCTCGGCTGGCAGCGGACCGAAACGGTCGATCATCTCGGCGGCGAAGCTGTCGATGTCAGCGCGCGTGTCGATATCGTTCAGCCGCTTGTACAGCGACATGCGCAGATTCAGATCGGCGACATAATCCTCGGGGATGAGAATGGGTGCATCGACTGCGATCTGCGGGCTGAACGCTTCGCGCGGGGCGTCCAGCCCTGCGGCGGCGGCGCGCGCGTTCAAAATCGCCTCTTCCAGCATCTGCTGATAGAGTTCGAAGCCGATTTCGCGGATATGGCCCGACTGTTCGTCGCCCAGGAGATTCCCTGCGCCGCGAATGTCGAGATCGTGACTGGCGAGCTGGAATCCGGCGCCAAGGTTTTCAAGGCTTTGCAGTACCTGCAACCGCTTCATCGCGGTTTCCGTCACCACCATGTCGGCGGGTGTTGTGAAATAGGCGTAAGCGCGCTGCTTCGCCCGGCCCACGCGGCCACGCAGCTGATAGAGCTGGGCCAGGCCGAACATATCGGCGCGGTGAATGATGAGCGTATTGGCGCTTGGAATATCAAGGCCGGATTCGACGATGGTGGTGGACAACAGCACGTCGAACCGCTTGTCGTAGAAGGCGGTCATGCGTTCTTCGACTTCGGCGGGTGTCATCTGGCCATGTGCGACGATCGGTTTCACTTCCGGCACTTTCTCGCGCAGGAAGCGCTCGATTTCCGGCAGGTCCGCGATACGCGGGGCGACGAAGAAGCTCTGGCCGCCGCGATAATGTTCGCGCAGCAGGGCTTCGCGGATCACCACCTCGTCCCAGGGCATGACATAGGTGCGCACTGCCAGTCGATCGACCGGGGGCGTGGCGATCACCGATAATTCGCGCAGGCCCGACATCGCCATTTGCAGCGTGCGCGGAATGGGGGTGGCAGTCAGTGTCAGGACATGGACATCGTTACGAAGCTGCTTCAGCCGTTCCTTGTGGACGACGCCAAAACGCTGTTCCTCGTCAACGATAACCAGGCCAAGACGATTGAATTCGATGGATTTGGCCAAGAGCGCATGGGTGCCGACAACGATATCGACGGTGCCTGCCGTCAGCCCGTCGCGCACGCGCTTGGCTTCGGCTGCGGGCACAAGACGCGAGAGATGGCCGACGTTCAGCGGGAATCCGGCAAAGCGTTCGCGGAAATTGGCGGCGTGCTGGCGCGCGAGCAGCGTCGTCGGGCAGACGATCGCCACCTGCATCCCCGACATGGCGGCGGCAAAGGCGGCGCGGAGCGCGACCTCGGTCTTGCCGAAGCCGACATCGCCGCACACCAGCCGGTCCATCGGCCGTCCAGCTTCGAGATCGGCCAGTACATCCTCGACCGCGCGCAGCTGGTCTTCGGTTTCGGCATAGGGGAAACGGTCGACAAAGGCGGCATAGTCGTGGGCATCGACATGCGCACTGTCGGCCTGCCGTGTTGCGCGTGCGGCGGCGACGGCCAGAAGTTCACCCGCGATTTCGCGGATGCGTTCCTTCATCCGCGCCTTGCGCGCCTGCCAGTTGGTGCCGCCGAGTTTGTCGAGGCCGACGCCTTCGCTGTCCGAGCCATAGCGCGACAGCACGTCCATGTTCTCGACCGGCACGTAAAGTTTGTCGCCGCCGTCATAGCTCAGCTGTACGCAGTCATGCGGCGCGCGGCCGACGGTCAGCGTGATCAGCCCTTCATAGCGGCCAATACCGTGATCGGCATGCACGACCAGATCGCCCGGCGTCATCATCGCCAGTTCGGACATGAAGGCGTCGGCCCGCCGCGCGCGCTTGGCGCGACGCACCATGCGATCGCCCAGCATGTCCTGCTCGGTCAGGAGCGCGAGATCATCAAGGCTGAAACCATGATCAAGCGGCAGGACAACAAGCGCGACATAGCCCTCTGCCGCCTGTCCCAGCGCCTGCTGCCAGTTGTCGGCTGGCAGAACCTTGCGGACGCCCTGATCAGCAAGTAGCCCGCCCAGCCGTTCGCGCGCGCCCGCTGTGTAGCTGGCAAGAATCACGCGCTGGCCGCCATTGCGCAGACTGTCGAGATGCTGCTGGATGGCATCGTAAACATTGCCCCCCGCCGCGCGTTCGGGCGCGAAATCGCGCGCGGCCTGCCCTGCAAGATCGATGGTGTCGACGGCATGTTCGGGCGTGTGGAAGGGCGAGGTCTGGTGCACGCGCGCCGCCGCCATTGCTTCGCGCCACGCATCGGGCATCATATACAGCCGGTCGGGCGGCAGCGGACGATAGCTGCCCTTGTCGGCGGCCATCGCCTGGCAACGGTTCTGGTAATAATCGGCAATCGCTTCGAAACGCTGGACGGCCGCGGCCTCGCTGCCTGTATCGCGCACGATGACGTCGCCCGCGCCGAGGTAATCGAACAGCGTTTCCAGCTTTGGCTCGAACAGCGGCAGCCAGTTTTCCATGCCCGCCAGCCGCCGTCCGTCACTGATCGCCTGATAGAGCGGATCGCCGGTCGCTGTTGCGCCGAACAGGTCGCGATAGCCGGTGCGAAAGGCACGGATCGATTCATCTGTCAGCAGCACTTCGGAGACGGGCAAAAGATCGAAACCGTCGCTGGTGCCGATGGTGCGCTGGTCGGCGGGATCGAAACGGCGGACAGTTTCAATCTCGTCGCCGAAGAAATCGAGACGCAGCGCATGGGATTCGCCTGCGGGCCAAAGATCGAGGATGCCGCCGCGCACGGCGAATTCACCTGCTTCGCGCACCGTATCCGAACGCAGATAGCCATTGGCGGTGAGAATCGCGGCCAGTCTGTCGCGGTCCAGCATGACGCCTGGCGCAATACGGGCGGTCAGGCCACGCACGCGCGTGCGCGGCAACATCCGCTGGATTGCGGCATTGACCGTGGTGACGACGAGCTGCGGGCCTCGTGGTTTCTGTGCCAGCCGTGCGAGCGCCGCCAGCCGTTCAGACGTGACCTGCACTGATGGCGATGCCCGGTCATAGGGCAGCGAATCCCACGCGGGCAGGACGAAGCTGTCGAGTTCGGGTGCGAAAAAGCGGGCGGCATCCGCCAGCTGCGCAGCCATCGCGTCATCAGGCGCGATGAAGATAGCGCGGCCCTTCACCGTGCGCGCCAGATCGGCCATCAGCCACGGCAGATAGCCAGCCGGCGCACCCGCCAGTGTCAGCGCGCGCGGCGCGTCCGTCAGGCGGGCAAGGTCGATCATTCGGGATGCTTGATGAAATCGAGCTTTTTCATCGCTGCCATCAGCGGGCCGTCATAGACGGGCGGCACCGGCTGGCTTCCGACGGCCCAGGCCATGATGTGGACGTCATCTTCGTGAAGCAGGGCCTCGAACCAGCGCAGTTCGGCCTCGTTCCAGCTGTCCATATAGCGGTCGGCAAAGCCGCCGATCATGAGGTCAGCTTCCTTGGTGCCACGATGCCAGGCCCGGAAGCGCAGGCGGCGGCGGATCAGGTCGAGGTCGGCGGTCATGCGCGGTCCACTTGCAAAAAGTGCCAGCCAGCGCGCAACCGGTTGGAGACTGGCCGCACGCCCGCTAAGGATGCGGCAGGACATAGCATGCGACCCGATATCCTCAACCCCCTGTTCGCGGAAAGCGCAAGCCTGAAGGGCGTCGGCCCGGCCATTGAACGCGCGCTGAAACGACTGGGGACGGAACGCGTCATCGATCTGCTTTTTCATCTGCCCAGCGGGGTGATCGAACGGCTGGCGGTCGATGAACTGTCGCCCGCCTGCGTTGACCGAACCATCATCATCGACCTTGTGATCGGCGCCCATGTGAGACCGGGCCAGCGCAGTCCGCTTCGCGTGCGCGCATTCGACGCAGCGGGCGAGGCGGTCGATCTGGTGTTTTTCACGGATCGCGGCGGTTGGGCGGGCAAGCTGTTTCCGACCGGCGAAACGCGCCGCGTGACGGGCAAGCTCGAACGTTTCGGCCACGGGCTGCAAATCGTGCACCCCGATGTCGCCGGTCCGGACACACGCGAACGCGAACCGCTTTATCCGCTGACCGAAGGGCTGGCGAACCGGCGGCTTGCGACGGTCATCGGCCACGCCCTCGACCGTGCGCCCGCGTTGGCCGAATGGATCGAGCCAAGCGTGATGACGAAGCAGGGCTGGCCCGACTGGCGCACCGCGCTTGTGCATGTGCACCGGCTGGAGGGCGATGTGGCGGCGGCGCGGGCGCGGCTGGCCTATGACGAACTGTTCGCCAACCAGTTGGCTCTGGCGCTGGTGCGTGCCGATACGCGCAAGCGCCGTGGGCGACCGATGCGGGGTGACGGGCGCTTGCGCGATGCGTTGATCCAGCGCCTGCCATGGCCGCTGACAGGGGCGCAGCGCCGTGTGATTGCCGAAATTACGGGCGACATGGAACAGGCCCAGCCGATGCTGCGGCTTTTGCAGGGCGATGTCGGGTCGGGCAAGACGATGGTTGCGCTCATGTCGATGCTGGGCGCGGTCGAATGCGACGCACAGGCGGCGCTTCTGGCGCCGACCGAAATCCTTGCCCGTCAGCATCATGCGACGCTGGTGAAAATGCTGGATGGCCTGCCTGTCCGCACAGCCATTCTGACCGGGCGTGAAAAGGGCCGGGCGCGGGCCGCAATCCTTGCGGCGCTCGCAGCGGGGGAAATCGACATCTTGGTCGGCACCCACGCAATCTTTCAGGATGCGGTTGAATATCGCAATCTTGGTCTGGTGGTGATTGATGAACAGCACCGCTTTGGTGTCCACCAGCGCATGTTGCTGGCGGCAAAGTCCGAGGCGCCGGTGCATCTTCTGGTGATGACCGCTACTCCCATTCCGCGCACGCTGACCTTGACGCATTATGGTGAAATGGACGTCAGCCGCATTGACGAGCTGCCACCCGGCCGCCAGCCGATCGAAACGCGAGTGATGAACCTTGAACGCCTGCCCGAAGTGACGGCGGCACTGGGACGACACATTGCGGCGGGTGGGCAGGCCTATTGGGTATGCCCGCTGGTCGAGGAAAGCGAGAAGGGTGACATGGCCGCCGCCGAAGCGCGCGCCGCTGATCTGCGTGATGTCTTCGGCCCTGCCGTCGGGCTGGTGCATGGCCGGATGAAGGGGACGGAAAAAGACGCGGTGATGGCCGATTTTCAGGCCGGGAAGCTTTCTGTTCTGGTAGCGACGACGGTGATCGAGGTCGGTGTCGACGTGCCGAATGCGACGCTGATGATCATTGAGCAGGCCGAACGTTTCGGCCTGGCCCAGTTGCATCAGCTGCGCGGACGTGTCGGGCGCGGGACGGGGCGGTCGGTGTGCCTGTTGCTCAGGGCGCCGTCCGTGTCGGAAACCGCAAAAGCGCGGCTGACGCTGATGCGCGAGAGCAATGACGGCTTTCGCATTGCCGAAGAAGATCTGCGCCTGCGCGGCGGTGGCGAGCTTTTGGGTGCGCGCCAGTCGGGCGAGGCGGTATTCCGGCTGGCCGATCCGCAGCATCAACTGGACCTGCTCGACATGGCGCGCGCCGATGCGCGCCTGCTGATCGACCGCGACGGCGGGCTTTCCGGCGCACGCGGACAGGCGGCGCGTATCCTGCTTTATTTGCTGGAGCGCGATACAGGCGTCAAACTGCTGCGTTCGGGCTGATCAGCCGGGCTTGCCTTCGCCAGCACCGGTTGCCTTGCGCAGCTCGTTCAGTGCGCTCGCCAATCGTCTGGCTGTCTTGCTGTCGGTCAGGCGTGGCGAGGTCGGAAGGCGTAGCGGTGCCGGTTCGGCTGTGACGGGCGGCAGAGGCGAGGCCGGGACTGGCGCTGGCGTTTGCGCCTGCGCCTGCGCACGGGACAATTGATCGGTCATCATCGCCTGCCGCGACATCAGTGCATCGACACGATGGGTCAAGGTGTCGATTTTGAGCGTCGCATTGCGCAGGGCGTCTGCCAGAGACTGGAACAGCGCCTGCATCTGGGCCGGGTCAATCGTTGCGGGGGGCTGGTTTTGCAGCTTGTCCGCAAGGACGGCGAGATCGCGCTGCATATCGGTCAGCCCGGCAGCGGGTGTAGGCGAGGCCGCAGGCGAGGACTGGGCCGTGTCGCGGACAAGGGCGGCGAGCGCTTCGACCTGTGCCGATAGCTGGGCGACGGCTGTGGCCGTGGCGGGCGCTTCGAGGAGCAGCGGCGCTGCGTCCTGCACGATCGGCGCGGTCATTGCATCTGGTGTTTCCGACGGCGAACCGGTTTCCCGGACTGGTGCGGGTGCCGCAGCGCTTTCGGCCGGTTCGGCATAGGCCATCATGTCACCGAAGCTGGCGTCTGACACATTGTCCTCATCGGTCTGGATGTCATCCTGTGTCCGCGTGAAAATCACAGCCAGCACGAAGATCGCGAGACCCGTCAAGAGGGCGCACACAAGCGCCAGCATCACATGCCCGGCTGAAAGCGGCCCCATGGCCAGCGACGCAGGGGCAAGGCTTTCGAGGCCAAGGCCCGACAGCAGCGGTGCAATCACCGGTTTGGGCAGGACCGCAACCGTGCCTGTGGCAAAAAGCGCGCCGAGCAAGGAGGCGATGCAATGATGCGCATATTTCATGCCGCTTTGGTCCCCGCTGTCAGGCGTTCATAGACATGGATATAGTTGGCCACGCTGCGATCCCAGTTGCGGACATCGCGGACATAGGCCTTGCCGCGCGCGCGCAGGGTAGACCACTGGGCGCGGTCGGCGAACAGGGCGCTGACGGCATTTGCAAGGGCCGGCGGATGATCGGCGGCAAATAGCACCCCGGTTTCGCCATGCGTGATGAGTTCGCGGTGCCCGCCGACATCGGACGCCGCCACCAGCTTTTCCTGCGCCATGGCTTCGAGCGGCTTCAATGGCGTGACAAGATCGGTCAGCCGCATATGTTTGCGCGGATAACAGAGCACGTCGATCAGGCTGTAATAGCGGTCGACCTCGGTATGCGGAACGCGGCCGACGAAATGGATACGGTCGGCCACGGGTGAGGCCTTGGCCTGGGCGGCCAGCGCCTCGGCCATCGGACCGCCACCGACCAGAAGCAGTTGCGCGCGCGGGCGGCTGGCGACCAGTGCGGGCATGGCGGTGATGAGATCGTCCAGTCCTTCATAATCGTAAAAACTGCCGATAAAGCCAATCACGTCATCGTCTGGCGCGATGCCAAGCGCCGCGCCCAGTGCATCGTCGCGCGGGCCGGGGCTACCGAACTGTTCGAGGTCGACGGCGTTCGGGATGGTGAACAGCTTGTCGCGCGCGATGCCGCGCGCGGCGAGATCGTCGATCAGGCCCTGACAGATGGCGCCCACCGCATCGGCGCGGCGGCATAGCCAGGTTTCGAGCGCGCGCGTGACGCGATAGCGCAGCGACCCTTCGCGGTCGGTGCCGTTGCCGACGGCGGCATCTTCCCAGAAGGCGCGGATTTCATAAACGAGCGGAATGCCATGCCGCCGCGCAACGCGGCGGGCGGCCAGGGCCGTCAGGACCGGCGAATGGGCATGAATGATGTCGGGACGCACGGCGCGCACCAGTTGTTCGAGCTTGGCCTCGGTCGCGGCGATTTCGGCCAGTTCGCGCAGCACCGGGCGCTTTTGCGCCACGGGCGCACTGCGGTGGAACAGCAGGCCTTCAGCGCTTTCCGGGTCCGGACCGTCGCGGTAATGGCGCGGCGTCGTCAGCTGTACCGTCTCCCAGCCCAGACGCTGCTGCCCGAGAATCAGCGCACGGCTGCGGAAGCTGTAGCCACTGTGAAGCGGCAGCGAATGGTCAAGGACATGAATGACGCGCATGGGGCAGGGGTCAGCCTTTGCTGCGGGCGCGCAGGTCATCAAGGCAGCGTTCTGCGGCCTTGCCATCCCAGCGGTCCGGCTTTCTGGCAGGCGGCGCATCGGCGGCCAGCGCCGCATCGACGGCGGCAACCAGTCCTTCGGGCTTGACCAGCCGGTTGGTGCCTTCGGTGATGGTGATCGGCCGCTCGGTATTCTCGCGCAGCGTCAGACAAGGAATTCCGAGATAGGTGGTTTCTTCCTGCAGGCCGCCCGAATCGGTGATCGCGATGCGCGCCTGGGTCAAAAGGCTCATGAACGGGCTGTAGGACAAGGGCTCGATCAGCTTGACGCCAGCGGCGGTCAACTTGTCGGCCAGCGGGGTTCCGGTCAGGCGTCCGCGTGTGCGTGGATGCACCGGAAATACCAGCGGCAGGCGCTGGGCGACAGCGCACAGCGCATCGACCAGCGTCGCAAGCGTCGCCGGATCGTCGACATTCGACGGGCGGTGCAAGGTCACGATGCCATAGTTTCCGGCAGGCAGGCCAAGTTTTCCGGCACTATCCTCGGCCGCGAGTTTCGGGCGGATCAGCTCGAAACTGTCCATCATGATGTTACCGACGCGGGTGATGCGGCTGGCCGGTATGCCTTCGGCGGCAAGATTGTCGTCGCCATCGGGCGATGGCGTCCACAGCACATCGGCGAGTACGTCGGTGACGAGGCGGTTCACTTCTTCGGGCATGGCGCGGTCGCGCGAACGCAGCCCGGCTTCGAGGTGGACGATCGGGATGCACAGCTTGGCAGCGGCCATGGCGCAGGCAGCGGTTGAATTGACGTCGCCGACGACGATCAGCCAGTCGGGGCGGTCAGCCAGCGCGATCTTTTCATAAGCGATCATCACCTGCCCGGTCTGTTCGGCATGACTGCCCGAACCGACGCCCATGTGGATGTCGGGCTGCGGCAGGCCGAGGTCGGTGAAGAAATCGTCCGACATGTTGGCATCATAATGCTGACCGGTGTGGATCAGCACCGGTTCGAAGTCCGGCGCGGCGGCCAGCGCATGATAGAGCGGTGCCACCTTCATGAAATTCGGCCGGGCGGCAGCAACAAGGTGAACGCGCTGGGACATCATGACTCCGGAATCTGTATCTGGCTGTAGTGCTGGTTTGGCGCATGGCGCGTCCAACTGCAACAATGCGGTATCAGGGGGATGCTACAAAATCATTGACGCTGGGCACTCTGAGCCTAGCGACGAAGGATGTGTTTGATGTCGGCCAGTGTCGATGGAAACAACAGGCGGATCATGGCGAGATAGGTGATGACACCGAACAGGGCCAGGATAACAAGCTCTACCACGTCCGGTAGTGGGTTGATCCAGCGTCCCAGCCCCCAGACCAGACCGCCCATAGCGCCGGCACTGGCAAGGCCGGGCAGGGCTGCTTTGCCGACACCGCTAAATTTGACGTTGAGCACGCCAAAGCTGGTGCGCGCAGCGACAAAGGCGACAATCGGGAAGGCAAACAGCCAAGCAAGGCCGACGCCTGTCAGTCCCTTTTGTGCACCGATCCAGAAGGCGGCCGGCATCACGACAAGCCCGGCAATGGTGGAATATGTCGCGATGTCAGGTCGCCCAAGCGCGTTGGTGGCGGGTGCCAACAGCGTGTGGAGCGTGTAGATCGGCATGGCGATGCACAGAATCTGCAAAAGAGTCACCGCTTCCTGCCATTGCGCGCCAAGCACGGTCGGAACGAAGATCGGCGCGGTTGCTGCCAAGCCTGCATAAACTGGGCACGTGACAAGCGAAATAAGGCGCACCACGCGCAGGAAATTGCTGGCAACGGCTTCGAGATCATGCTGGATGCGGGCATAGGCGCTGCCGCCGACCTCGTTCAGGGCCGGGATAAGCTTTACGACTGCAAGCTGTGCCAGCATCAATGCGGTGTAATAAAGGCCCGAAGCATGGGCCCCCAGTTCCCGGCCGACGATCAGAATCGATGACTGGGTGTAAACAAACCACAATAAGCTGGTCAGCATGACGATCGTACTGAAACGGAACATGCCGTTGATTTCCGTCATGCGGAAGTCCGGCCAGACGAGACGCTGGCCATAGCTCAGCAACCCTATGGCATTGGCAGCGAGCATGACAATCTGTCCAGTGACCAGCGCCCATACTCCGAAACCTGCCAAGGCCAGCGCCAAAGTTGACAAAACGGATGCAATTGTTGCGATGAAGTTGCACAGGGCAGGCGTTTTGAAATCTAGGTTGCGCATGCACAGAGCCTGCGGCAGGCTGATGAAGGGCAGGATCAGGTAATTAATTGCCATGACCGACAGCAGATGCGCTATTTCGGGTTGCTGGTAATAGGCGGCGACAAGCGGCGCGATACCCAGTTGTAGCAACGCCAGACAGACATTGATGATGATCAGCAGGCCAAAGGCCTGACGGGCCATTCTGTCGGTTATTTCCTTGCGCTGGACCAGCGCCACGTTGATGCTTTCACCGCTCAGGATGACGAGCAACGCAGTCAAAGTCTCTGTCATGGCGATCAGGCCATAGTCGCTTGGTGTCAGCAGCCGGATGACATAGATCGTGGCAGCCCAGCGGAGGAACTGAACCAGAAGTTGGCTGCCTGAACGCCAGACGACAGCATGCACCACCTTGCGACGAAAACTATCTTCGTTCGGTTGTTTGGGGGGCTGTATTTCAGGCAGCTGATGCATTGCGTTTTCCAGCATAGCGCATGGCCGTTAAAAGGACATGAGCGCAAAGTCCGTTGTGTCTGCTGTGAAGCGGCAGCGAATGGTCAAGGACCGGATGACGCGCATGAGAGGGCTCAGCCTTTGCTGCGGATGCGCAGGCCGTCAAGGCGCCGGATCGTCGATCTTCGACGGGCGGCAGCAACAAGGTCAACACGCTGGGATATCATGACGCCGGAATCCGTATCTGGCCATAGTTCTGGTTTGGCGCATGACGCGTCCAACGGCAACACGCGACAGCGTGGGGCTGCCGCCAAGAGATTGCTGTGTGTTGTATGTTCTAGCGCCGCAGGATGTGCCGGAGATCGGCAACCGTTGACGGGAACAACAACCGAATGACAACAAGATAGGCGATGACGCCGAAAAGAGCCAGAATTACAAGTTCAGCAAGGTCGGGCAGCGGGTGGATCCAGCGTCCCAGCCCCCAGACCAGCCCGCC
Source organism: uncultured Sphingomonadaceae bacterium (assembly GCA_964635065.1). Classification (GTDB taxonomy): domain Bacteria; phylum Pseudomonadota; class Alphaproteobacteria; order Sphingomonadales; family Sphingomonadaceae; genus CAZWMK01. Next base: position 17,011 of record CAZWMK010000022.1, read on the forward strand.
CATGACGGTGGAACTCGCAAGGCCCGGAAATGCGGCCTTTCCCACATTCTGAAAATTGACGTTGAGCACGCCAAAGCTTTTGCGCGCTCCGACAAAGGCGACAATCGGGAAGGCAAGCAGCCAGGCAAAGCCGATACCTGTCAGTCCCTTTTGTGCGCCGATCCAGAAGGCGGCCGGCATCACGACAAGCCCGGCAATGGTGGAATAGGTGGCAACGCCTGGTCGACCCATGGCGTTGGTGGCGGGCGCCAACAGCGTGTGGAGCGTGTAGACCGGCATGGCGATGCACAGAATCTGCAGAAGTGTGACGGCTTCTTGCCATTGCGTGCCAAGCACGGCCGGAACGAAGACAGTCGCGGTTGCAGCCATGCCAGCATAGACGGGCGTTGTTGCGAGTGCCACCATCCGCACCACGCGCAGGAAATTACTGGCCACGGCTTCGAGGTCGTGCTGGATGCGGGCATAGGCGCTGCCGCCGACTTCGTTCAGCGCGGGCAGGATCTTTACAACGGCTAACTGCGCAAGGAATAGCGCTGTGTAGTAAATGCCGGAATCATGCGCGCCCAGCTCGCGTCCGACAATCAGCACGGACGACTGCGAATAAACGAACCACAATATGCTGGTGAGCATGATCGTTGCGCCGAAGCGGAACAGACCGCCGATTTCGGTCATGCGGAAATCAGGCCAGACAAGGCGATGGCCATAAAACACAAAGCCGATGGCCTTGGTAGCGAGCATGACGATTTGCCCCCCCACCAGCGACCAGACGCCATGACCGTACCATGCCATCCCAAGCGTGGTGAGTGCCGAGAGGATGCCAGCCACGAAATTGCAGATTGCTGGTGTCTTGAAGTCCATGTCGCGGCGGCACAGCGTCTTTGGCAGACTGACAAAGGGCAGGAGCAAAAAGTTGAGAGCCATGACCATGAGCAGGTCGGCAATTCTTGGTTCCTTGTAATAGGCGGCGGCGAACGGTGCGAGCAGCAGTTGCAGCAAAGCCAAACCGACGTTGATGAGGATCAGCAGGCCAAAGGTCTGTCGGACCATGCGGTCAGTCAGTTCCCTGCGCTGAATCAGGGCCACGTTGATGCCGTCGCCGCTCAGGATCATCAGCAGCGAGGAAATCGTCTGGGTCATCGCCATCAGTCCGTAATCGGCAGGCGCGAGAAGCCGGATCACGATGATTGTGGACGCCCACAGCATAAACTGCGCCGCGACTTGACTGCCCGAACGCCAAATCACGGCGCGGACCACTTTGCGACGTAAGCCGTCTCCGTCGGGGCTGTTCATATTCTTATTATCACTCATTTTCATTTACGGCTTTTGCTTGAGTAGATGAGCGGCCGTGTCAATGATTTTTCCGGCATCTGCGGATGTGAGCGCAAGATGGCCGGGCAGTTCTATCATGCGGTCTAACCCGGCGGGCAGCAGACGTGCAGCCTCGTTCGACCATGGGGGGTAGAGGCTGCGTGCAGCAATCCCGGCCGCATTCAGGCCCGCCTTCATTTGCGCTGCATCGCAGCCGCCCTTCCAGCCCGTTATCATGCGGGTGCGATAGGCGCCCGGTTGATATTGCACCATGTTCAGACGCGCATCGGCCATGCAAGCGGCGTGATATGCGTCCAGAAGCGCAATGCGTCCGGACCGGATTCTCGTGAGCCGGGATAGCTGGACAAGGACGGCGGATGCGGCAGCTGGGTTCATGATGCGTGCTGTCTTGTCCCGGACGGCGCACCATGCTGCCAGCCGTTGCGCTAGTTGCGGAAAATGCGCGGTCAGCGGCAGGGTGAAGGGATCAAGGAGATAGGCAAAAGAGAACCACATATGCTGGCGCAGCCGCATATTGGCGGGTTGCAGCAGGTCGGTGGCCAGACGTGCTGCCGCAGCGGCAATATCCGGGTCCTGGATGATGAGCATGCCGCCCCCGGCAGGTGCGCCGCCCGTTAATGTTTTAGACTGGTTGAAGCTGAGAAGCCCGGCATCGCCCTGTGTACCCAGCCTGTCTCCGACAACATGCGCGGCGTCATCGATAAGATAGGTCCCCGCGCTGGCGCAACTCTCTGACAGCGCCCCCATGTCGAGGGGGGCGCCATACATGTGGACCGCAATCAGTGCGAGCGTATCGGGACCAAGCCGGTCAGTAAGCCTATGTCTGTCGAGGTTGAGGTCGGGGCCGACGGCTAGCGCGACCGGCTCCAAGCCGGCGTCACGCACAGCATTCGGCACGGCGGCACAGCAATAGGCGGGAATGAGCACCCGGTTACGGCTGGGTTTGCGCGCGTGCATCGCGCGCAAGACAAGTTCAAGCCCGGTACGGGCGCGGTTCACTGGCAAGAGCGAGGGGCCATAGCCCATTGCGGATAGGCGCTGCGTGAGTTCAGTGACGGCGTTGGTGCGCAGGCCGAGGTTGGCTGCCACGACGGCCCATGCCTCACGCCAGCCCCAGTTGGCATATCCGATCTTGGCCCGCCGCATGCTCAATCCATTTCCTCTGCGTGTGCTGTTCAGCGTTACCGCATGAAAGTCGTGATAAAATCCTCAATCCTGTCGAATTGACCGGTACGGTCATAAGATGCCTCGGCACCTGACGGCAGGTCGGGCAGGCGACCGCCGTGCACACGCTTTTGAGCAATCCAGTCGCGGAGCGCAGCGGCAATGACTGCGGGCTGGTTCGAGACAAGGCCGAAGTCTCCCTGCCGGACGATATCGGTCGCCTCGCCGGTTTCCGAGCCGACAGCGAGGACTGGCCGCCGCGCGCCGATATACTCAAACAGTTTTCCGGGGATGACACCGTCGTCGCGGCGGTCATTCCAACGGCAGAGCAACAGGATGTCGGCGGCGCGTTCAATGCGCAGAATTTCGCGCCGCGGTTGAATCGGGCGCATTTCGACCTGGTCGACAACGCCGAAACGCTCGGCCAGTTCGGTCACGAAGCGGCCTTCGTCATGGTAGAAAATGGCGCGCACCTGATCCTTGTCGTCACCGAGCATGGCAATGGCTTCAAACAGGGCCGATGGATCGCGCCGCTGGGCGTAGATGACGCCGGCGTGAATGATTGTCAGCCTGTCGGAGTCAAGTGGTGTCGCCGTCTCCAGACCCGCGAAGTCATCAGGATCAAAGCCATTGTAGGCCACGGTGACGGGCTTTTTGAAATGGCTGGTCAGGCTGTGCGCAAATTCCTGCGTGACAGTGACGAAGGCGGCGGCGGCGCCAAGCGTCCGGCGCGCCATGTGATCTGACCACAGACGGAAGGGCAGGGCGCGTTCGACATAGGGATTATCAAGCCACAGGTCGCGCAGTTCGGCGATCCACAGTTTGCCCGTCGCCGTTGCGGCGGCTTTGGCGGCGAGATGTGCCGATTGCGGCGGACCAGATGAATAGATCAGGTCGATTGGCTGCACAGCGTCGATTGCACGGGCCTTTGCAGCGACATTTCTGACCCACTGGCCGCGATACCGGTCGGGCGTCAACATGAAGGCGCGATAGGTGCGTTTGAGAAAACCGGGCTTGCGCGCGTCGTCGGCGCGGCCCTTGCCGATGGTGGTGGCCGCTTGGATGGATTGGGCAGGCGTTTCCATTCCTGCCACCTCATAGGGCAGGTGGTGCACGATACTGCCGTCGTTTTCGGAGCCGAGGGCTCCGGCAAAATCGGGATTGTAGGTCGCCAGTACCGTGACATCGTGCCCGCGCTGGCGCCAGTATTTTGCAAGTTTGGCCATGCGCACGGCGCCGACCGGCGCAAAGGGCGGGAAATAGGGCGTTACGAACAGGATATGGCGACGCATCAATGGGTTGTTTCTGGCTTCTGGCAAAGAGAAATTTTCTGTTTCCTGATGCGACGCTTAAATCGCTTACTAGCATGGCAAAATATAACTTCAAAATGTGACCATAGTTTAAACAAATGCGGCTAGGAACAGGCCACGCGGCAGAATCGTGGCGCATCAGCTGTTGTTCAGGGTGCGTCAGTCCGGGAATGGGAGTCGAAAGTGCAGTTCATCAGGTCGCTCGTGCGTGAATTTCAGTTGCCGGCGGCGGCAAAGGCCGCGCGCAAGGCGGATGCCGGGGGGCTTTCGGCTCTTGATCCCGGTATTGATGTCGCCGTGCGCGCGGCGGCGAACTGGCTGCTGCGCGCGCAGTCATTGTCGGTATCTGCTGATGGCGGTTATGCTCGTGATTACAGCGTGGTGAAAGGCTGGGCGACCAGCTACCCCGAAACCACAGGCTATATTATTCCGACCATGCTGCGCCTGACGTCCGAACTTGGCGAACCGGCTTATGCTGCGTCTGCAGAACGCGCGCTCAACTGGCTGGTCGCCATTCAGCTGCCCGGAGGTGGCTTTCAGGGCGGCAAGATCGATGCACAGCCTGTTGTGCCTGTCACCTTCAACACGGGGCAGATTCTGCTCGGGTTGGCTATCGGCGCGCGCGACCTTGGCATGACGCGCTATGGCGCGGCGATGCATGGCGCGGCGCGGTTCTTGCGCGATTCGCTCGATGACGATGGTTGCTGGCGCAGGCATATGACGCCGTTCGCCAAGCCGGGCGTGAAAGCCTATGAAACCCATGTGTCGTGGGGTCTGTTCGAAGCTGAACGCGTCGCACCGGGCGAAGGCTATGGCGCTGCCGGGTTGCGGCAGGTGGACTGGGCGCTCACGCGGATGCAGCCGAATGGCTGGGTGGCAGACTGTTGCCTGACCGAGGTCGACCAACCGCTGACCCATACATTGGGCTATTATCTGCGCGGGGTGGTCGAAGCGCATCGCCTGTCGGGCGCGGCGCGTTATCTTGATGCGGCGCTGCTGATGGCGCGTGCGCTGGTCGCTGCACGGCGGCCGGATGGCGCGCTGCCGGGACGACTTCGCGCCGACTGGTCGGCGGCTGTGCCGTGGTCGTGCCTGACTGGCAATGTGCAGGTTGCGGAATCGCTGTTCTATCTTGCGCCCCTGGGCGGCGGCGAGGGTTTCGTTAAGGCGGGTCGTGAACTGAATGCGTTCGTGCGTCGTACGCTGACGCTGACGGGCGATGCCGATCGTATGGGCGGCGTTCGCGGTTCGTGGCCCATCGATGGTGGTTATGGCCAGTGGGAATATCTCAACTGGGCTGCGAAATTCGCCATCGATAGTTGGCTTGTGGAAAAGAGTCTGTCAGCCTGATCTGCACCAGCCAAGCTTGCGCAACACGCGTCGGGCTTGCTGAATAAGCCACGGCAGTGGGTCGTCAGGTCGGAATAGTGCATCGACTGAGTGCCAGCGGCCTCCGTCCGCTGTTGATCCTTGGCGCTGCACCTGCGCACCCGACGCCACTGCCCCGCCGTCGCGCCAACCGCGATCAGCGCGGGGGGTGAACTGCGGAACCGGTCGGCCAAGCGCGCTGCACCATGCGGCATAGGGCAGGTTCACGCCGTTAAGCGTCGCCACTTCGGCCTGATAGTCGGTGCGGCTGACTGTGGGTTCGATCAGATAAAAGCGTCCGTCGCGTGGGTCGCGCTTGTATTCGACGCCGCCCATGCCGATGAATCCGGCCTGGGCAAAGAAACGGTCTGTGAGGTCGAAGAGCGCCGCACCATGTTCGGGCGCGGCCACGCATTCGGCGGTGCCGCCGACCTGTGGCGGCCAGCTGGCTGTCTTGCGCCCGCTGAAACTGGCGACGGCCTGACCGGCGGCGTTGCGATATTGCAGGCAGAAATAGATGCAGTCGTCGCCGCCCGGGACGTATTGCTGCACGATCACTTCGGGCGTGACATCCAGCATTTCGGTCGCCAGTTGTGCCGCGGACGAGGCATCGTCGACGACATAAGCCTTGCGAAACCGGGTGCTGTAGCGCGCCGAGCGTTCGGCGGGTTTGACGATCAGGGGCGGCGCAATGCTGCTGATCGCCGCTGTGTCGGCTTGCGTGCGGATGGTGACGCTGTGCGGTTGTGGCAGGCCTGCGGCTTCGGCGAGCGGGACGAAGCGGTCCTTGTTCATGAGATCATGGACGATCATGCTATCGGGCATGTCGAAACGATAGCCGGAGAGGTCCGCACGTCCTTCGGCGACAGTAGACACGGCGTCCTCGGTTGTCAGGAACAGCACGGGATCGTGATCAAGCATGGCACGATATGCACGCAAGGCGGCCATCAGCGGCGCGCCATGACCATCAGCGGTGACGACGTGATGCACGGCGCGCGAATGCCGATGTGCGTTGCCGGGTCGGTCGCAAAAAGCCGTCACGCGCACCCCGGCCGCGTTGAGGGCGCGGGCGACGCCGAGACCATTGAGTTCCAAGCCAACAACAACGGCGATAGGCGACGAGCTATTCATGAATTACTCTATAATGTTGATGCGGTTAGGCACTGGCACTGTCCCGGAGAGGGTGGTTGCGGACACTGGGACATGCGCGCATTGGCGATATCAGGTAATGTGGAACACCGCGCATGCAACTGCAACTGGCTATTAAGGTATGGTTGTTATAAGTCTCCAGCAGGGCTGGCTGCCGGGGTTTTCATCATGCGGGGATATAGACGCTCATGGTCGACAATTTAGCCCTTGCCATTGCCCATCTCATGCTCGGCTTCTTTGCCTGGCGGGCCTTCATGATGGACGATGAGTTGCCCAGGACGATCATGCGGCGTGGCCGCCAGATCCGTCGTCGACCGGGGGGCAAGGCCGCAAGCGGGCAGGGCGGAGAGCGCCCCCATGCGTGACCTTGCCTTTGTAAGCTTCTTCCTGCTGTTTGTTTTCATTGCCTTCAAGCGGCCGTGGCTGATGTCGATGGTCTACATCTGGATCGATATTCTGAAGCCGCAGAGCATGACCTATCGTCTGACCACCCTGCCGCTATCGCTGATCGCGGCGATCCTGGCGATTGTATTTTTTGTCGGTTTCGATCCAAGGCGCGGTTTGCGCTGGGGTGCGATCCAAAGCATGATGCTGATGTTTGTCGGTTGGGTGACGATCACGACGTTCATGGCGGAACTGCCCGAACATGCCTGGGTGAAGTGGGACTGGGTGTGGAAA
>CAZWMK010000023.1:0-13678 GCA_964635065.1 uncultured Sphingomonadaceae bacterium
CGCCGTTGATCGACGTCATGCTCGTTCTCCTCATCATGTTCATCATCACCATCCCGGTTCAGACCCATGCGGTGAAAATCGACCTTCCGCAAAATGCCAGCAATCCTCCGCCGGATACGATTAATCCGGTGAAGAACAAGCTGGCGATCGATGCCGCTGGCACGATCACCTGGAATGGTAGCGCGATCGACAAGGCGACGCTGCGCAACTATCTCAAGGCGTCGATGGCGATGCCGGTAGAGCCGGAACTGCAGTTCCAGCCCGATCGCCAGACCCGCTATGTGATTGTTGATGAAGTGCTTGCCATCATCAAGCATTCGGGGATCACCAAGTTGGGCTTCGTCGGTAACGAGGCATATGCCAGCTTCTAATAGCGGCAGATAAATCATCAGAAAGGGGCCGGTTATACGGCCCCTTTTTTTGTGTCCGGATCAAATGGGAGTGGATGGCTGCGGTGTGGTGGCTGCACGGCCGGGCACGTCTCCCTGACCAATGCCGATTGACGCGGGCAGGGGCGGCTGTCCCAGTGTGTGAGGAGGGAGCTTGTGTAAGCCCGTCCTAGTCCAGACTGAACGAGGTGACGCGTCGCCAGGCAAAACCGCGTGGCATAGTAGCAGCATCCAAGACGCGTAATGCCCGGCGGGATGAGGCTGCATGGCTGTGTGGGGTCTGGAGGCGTTTCGGTGACGCTCTGGAGGGCAGATACAGGCAAGGGGCCAACATCGGTGGCCCCTTGCTGAAATAGTGCTGTAGGACGCCTGAAAGGGCTTTACCGCCGCGACAGGCTGCGGGCCATGAGCAGGGGGCGTTCCAGCTGCGCGAGGGCGGGGCTGGCATAGCCTTTGAACTGATCAGTGCTCAGCTGGTTGATCCTGGCGCTGACGACCATCGCTGCAGCGCAGAACTGGCGTGTCGCCACCGGATTGGCGAAGAAATTATAGACCGATGTCATATGCCGGTCCTGGCGGCCCTGCCAGTTGCTGCCGTAGCGGCTGCGGAACTGGTTCTGTTCCTGGCTATAGGCATCTGCCAGAACAGCGCGGTGCTGGCGCAGCATCCGGTTATAATTGGTGGCGATCTGGTTTTCCTGCTTCTGCCGGCAGGACAGGGCGGCGACGTTCAAAGCCGAGCGCAGGTGCCAGATGGTTTCGCCCTGACCGATACCACGATTGATGGCGGCTGCAGGGCTGCCGGTCGCCAGTACTGGTTCGGGCAATTGTTGTGGCGCGGGGAGCCGAGTATCGCGGGCTGCATAGTTACTGTTTGAAGCGCATCCGGAAATGCCGGCGAGAACCCCAAGTGCACATGCGACGCGGATGGTACGTAACTGTCTCATATCCCTCCCCTTTATCTGTTTATAGAGGGGTGAATCAGTTTCGGATCGAAGGCAAGCTGGCGAGTGAGCGGAATTCGACCGTTGGAGTGACCTGCGCGACGAAGAGAGCATGATGGCTTAGCTCTGCAGCTGCAATGGGGCTGAGTGCCGTTGCAGCTGGTGTCGGCGGAGAGGGGCTGCATATCAGCGCTTGGGTCAGGACCCGATTATCTCGCTCAAGGCGAATGATCGCCGCCGGACTGTCTGAGCGGCCTGAGAGAAGGGGGCGGCGGCGTGAATGGGATTGCCGCCTTGCCGGTGCTCAGAGGCCCTTTTTTTCCTTATGCGCGCGCAGCAGCTCGTCGAGCTCGGCGATGCGCTGGCGTTCCGGTGTGCCCTTGGCGAGGCCTTTCAGCCGACAAGCCGCCCACAGGCTCTTGCGCTCCGATTCCAGCGCTTTCAGATATAAGTCAGCCATATCGCCTCCATGATTGTGCCAAGGGTATCACGAGCCGGAATAGGGTGCGTCTTTTGCATCGCATCCAGGCCAGGTTGCTGCCACGGGTGAAGTCGCGGCGCCTAAAGGCTAATATAGGGAATCCCAAAAGCAAAAAGCTTCGCATCTCTGCGAAGCTTTTGGAAGAAGTGGTGGACGCACTAGGGCTCGAACCTAGGACCCGCTGATTAAGAGTCAGCTGCTCTACCAACTGAGCTATGCGTCCACTCTGACCGTCGCAGGCCCTGTGCAGGCGTGCCGTCTGGTGTGGGCGGGCATTAACAGCGTCTGGCGGGCTTGTCTAGAGCGAAGATGGTGAATCTGACAACATTGTGCGATTGCGGCCGCGTGCGATCGACATGAGGATGCCGAGCGCGATCATCACCGTCATCATCGCCGATCCGCCATAGGAAACGAGCGGCAGCGGGATGCCGACGACCGGGGCAAGGCCCATGACCATCATGATGTTGATCATGAGATAGAAAAACAGCGTGCAGGTCAGCCCGGCGGCGGCAAGTCGTGCGAACTGCGTCCGGCAGTTGAAGGCGAGCTTCATACCCCATCCGATGATGATGCCCCAGCAGCCGAGCAGGAACAGGCCGCCGACAAGGCCCCATTCCTCCGCCATGGTCGCAAAGATGAAATCGGTGTGGAGTTCGGGCAGATATTCAAGGTGGCTTTGTGTGCCCGACAGAAAGCCCTTGCCGAAAATCCCGCCCGATCCGATGGCGATTTTCGACTGGGTGATATGGTATCCGGCACCGAGCGGGTCCATTTCGGGGTTGAGAAATATCATCACGCGCCGCCGCTGATAATCATGCATCAACTGCCAGATGATCGGCATGGCAACCGCAACGCCGACGCCCGAGGCGATGAACAGCCACAGACGCGTGCCGGCAAGGAACAGGATGACCACCCCGCCTAAAGTGATCATCAGCGCCGTACCGAGGTCGGGCTGAAGCATGACAAGGGCTGCCGGCATGGCGATCATCACCAGTGGCGGCCACAGTGCCGCCATGCTTTCGGTGTGCACGCGGGGCACGAAGTGAAAATAGCGCGCCAGTGCGAGAATGATCGCCAGCTTCATGAACTCGGACGGCTGGATCCGGATCAGGCCGAGGTCCAGCCAGCGCTGGCTGCCTCCGCCGACCTTGCCGAGAATCTCGACCAGGATCAGCAGGACCAGCACGATGGCATAGATCGGATAAGCCTGCTTCACCCATAGTGTCAGGTCGGTCTGCGACAATACCAGCATGGCAATGAAGAACACGCCGAAGCGGATGCCCTGATTGAGGGCCCATGGCGTGATGCTGCCGCCTGCTGCCGAATAGAGGATCATGAGGCCAAAGCCGCCAAGCGCGAGCACGGCGAGCAGCATCAGCCAGGGCAGGCGACGCAGGCGATCGGGTAGCGTGGGACCGGGCATGTCAGTTCTCCCGGCCGGGGGTGATGGCGGTTATGGCGGCAGACGGGGCGGCAGGCTGTGGCGGGGATGTCTGCGCTGCCAATGCAGCCTCGCGTGCCTTGCGCTTCGCCCAGTCGGCTTCGACGGCGGCAAGCGCTTTCATCGCGGTTTCCGGTTCGAACAAATAGGTCATCACGTCGCGTGCGATCGGTGCCGCTGTTTTCGATCCGGAACTGCCGTGTTCGACGATCACCGACAGGGCATAGCGGGGGGATTCGACGGGAGCGAAGGCGACAAACAGCGCGTGATCACGGAATCGCCATGGCAGTTGTTCGTTCGACAATACGCCGCGCCGGCGCTCGGCGGCGGTGATGCGCCGAACCTGGGCCGTTCCGGTTTTGCCGGCCATGGTTACGGCGTCGGTCCGCATACGGGCGTTGACGGCCGTGCCGCGTGGTGAATTGACGACATCGCTCATAGCCTGACGGATGATAGCCAGATGCGCGTCGGGTACGCCGAGCGAGGGGGCTGTCACGAGCTTGCTGTCGGCCAGGAGGCGCGGCTGGACAGCGCGACCAGAAGCAAGGCGCGCCGTCATGACCGCCAGCTGCAAGGGGGTCTGGATGAGATAGCCTTGACCGATCGCCGCGTTCAGGGTTTCCCCCGTCAGCCACGATTTGCCGTAACGTTTCATCTTCCACGCCTGATCGGGGACGATGCCGGTGCGCTGTGTTGGGAGGACAACGCCCGGATATTCCTCGCCAAGGCCGAAACGCCGGGCCATTCGCGCGATGGCATCGACGCCTGTCTGGCGTCCGTAATGATAAAAATAGGTGTCGCAGCTTTGGTAAATGCCACTGTGCATGTTGACACCGCCATGGCCGCGGCGGCGCCAGCAGTGGAATGCATGGCTGCCAAGATTGTAACGGCCCGTGCAGTTGACGCCCGCTTCTGGTGACAGGCCCGCATCGAGAAAGGCCAACGCACTGATCATTTTGAAGGTCGAACCGGGCGGATACAGGCCTTGCACGCTTTTGTTGATCAGCGGCAGATGGTCGTTGCTTGTCAGTGCATTCCATTCGCTGTGACTGATGCCGTCGGAAAAGGCATTGGGGTCGAAGGCGGGCATCGACAACAGGCACAGAACCTCACCGGTCCAGCAGTCCATTACGACAATGCTGGCGGATTCGTCACCCAGACGACGCGCGGCATAGGCCTGCAGGTCGCGGTCGATGGTCAGGCGGATATTGTCGCCGGGTGTATCCTCAATGGTGCTGAGGTCGCGCAGAATGTGGCCACGCGCGTTGACCTCCACCCGCTGCGCCCCGGGTTTGCCGCGTAACCTGTCGTCGAGGGTCTTTTCAATGCCGTCCTTGCCCAGCTTGAAACCGGGATGAAGCAGCAGCGGATCCTTGTTTTCCAGATATTGTTCACGCGTCGGCTTGCCGACATAGCCAAGCAGATGGCCGACCGCTGCGCCATCGGGATAATGGCGGGAAAAGCCGCGCACCGGTTCCACGCCTTCCAGATCGGGCAGGCGGACGTTGATGGCGGCAAAACTGTCCCAGTCGATGCTTTCGGCGACTTCGATCGGCAGATAGCGCGGGTTGTTTGCCGCATCTTCGCGGATGCGCGCCAGTTCCTCGGGCGGCAGCGGAATGACGCGGGCGATTTCCGCCAGTGTCTGTTCGAGATCTTTCACCTGCTCCGGCACCAGTTCCAGCCGGTAATCGGGCCGGTTCAGGGCGAGCGGTTTGCCGTTGCGGTCGAGTATCCAGCCCCGACGCGGCGGAATGATGCGGATCGAGACGCGGTTGTCTTCGGCCAGCAGCGTATAGCGTTCCTGCTCCCACACCGACAGCCATGCCATGCGCCCGGCGATGACCGCGCCAATACCGGCCTGCGCCAGCGTGACAAACAGGGCGCGGCGCGAGAAACGCTGTTCGCGGTCGGCTTCGGAGCGCATCAGTCGTCCACCCAGTTGCGCTGCACACGGGCGCAGGCCCAGGCAATGACGGGATAGGCAATGGCCGTCAGCGCCGCTTGCAGTACCAGCGGTCCGAAAGGCGTGACGACCCCGGCAAAGCCGGCGAGGTGCATGGCCAGGACCAGATAAAGCATGGCGAACGGCAGAACCAGAAGCCAGTCGAACAGGTAATGGCGAGGCCGCATGTTGGGCGGGATGTGGCGCAGTATCAAGGCAAGTGCGGGAAGCAGGGCTGCATTCACCCCCAGCGGCATACCGGTCAGCAAATCGACGGCCAGGCCGAGAGGGAAGCCAAGCCATGCGGGCAGCAGGCTGGGCTGGAACTGAACCCAGACATAGACCGCTAGAAATGCGAAGTGCGGCACCAGCGGCAGCGTTTCTGTCAGCGGAATCGTCATGGCGACGCCTGCGGTCAGCACGAACAGGAACGGCACAGTGCGCCGCCAATGGTCGATGACCCAATGCAGCCGTTCCTCGACGGTCATCGAGCGCCAAGGCAGGTTCATGGTGCGGGTTGTTCCGGCGCGGGCAGGGCAGCTTGCGCCCCGTCGGCTGGCGCAGGGGTCATGATGGCGGGCGCCGTCAGCATGGCGGGCGGCAGATAGGGCTGTTCGATGATGATGAAGCCAAGGGCGTTCATGCGCGCCACCGGGCGTGCCAGCGGAATGTCGCGGCGAAAGCCGGTGATCCGCGCGACCGGGATGCCGGGTGGATAAATGCCGCCATCGCCCGACGTCACCAGGAGATCGCCGGGCACAAAGTCGGCATCGGTTGGCGCAATGAAGCGGATTTCGAGATGGGGCGTGCCGATGCCGGTGGCCATGGCAGGACGCCCGGTGCGGCGGTTGATGACGGGCACGCGGCTTGCCGCATCCGTCAGCATCAGAACCCGTGCCGCAGACTGACCGGTTTCGATGACGCGACCAACAAGGCCGTCGGCCGTTCGCGCGGGTTGGCCTGGCATGACACCATGGCGCTTGCCACCATTGATGATCGCGCTACGCACCATGCCGCCCGATGTCGCGCCACTGATGGCAAAGACACCAACACGGACATGCGGTGTTGCCGGAACCGCCAGCAACGCGCGAAGCTGCCGGTTTTCAAGATGGGTGCGGGCATGGACTTCACGCAGACGGTGGTAGCGCGCCAACTGCGCTTCAAGCTGGCGGTTGCGTTCGATGGCCCCGAAATAATCGCTTACCCAGTCGATGGCGACATTGGCACCGGCCAGTGGCAGACGGACTGCCATCCAGACCGGGGACAGCATGTCGTTGACCTGTCCGCGCAGGGCGTCATAGCGATCGGGCGCGCTTCGACTCATAAGCAGCATGAAGAGACCGGCGATAATCGCGACAATCGCACCAGCGCCGCCCAGAAATGCCAGGGTTTGTGCACGGCGCGTCGCAGGCGGCCTGATTATGCGGGGCGTCCAGTCCAAGGCACCCCCTCCATCTCTTCAGAGTTGATCAGGACGTCGAAAGGACGCCGCGATACAAGGGGTCCTCCAAGGCGCGGCCCGTGCCCAGTGCAACGCAGGTCAGCGGGTCGTCGGCGACCGTGACAGGCAGGCCGGTTGCTTCGCGCAGCACCTCGTCAAGACCGCCGAGAAGCGCGCCGCCGCCGGTCAGGACGATACCCTGATCGACAATGTCGGCGGCCAGTTCGGGGGCGGTGTTTTCCAGTGCGTCGCGGACGCCCTCGACGATCTGCGATACCGGTTCAGACAGCGCCTCGGCGATCTGCGCCTGATTGATGGTGATTTCTTTCGGCACGCCGTTCATCAGGTCGCGCCCCTTGATCTCCATCGTACGGCCCATGCCGTCGGCCGGCATTTTGGCAGTGCCGATCTGGGCCTTGACGCGCTCAGCCGTGGCTTCGCCGATCAGGAGATTGTGATTGCGGCGGACGTAGGAGACAATGGCTTCGTCCATCTTGTCGCCGCCGACGCGTACCGAGGTGGTGTAGGCAAGACCGCGCAGCGACAGCACGGCAACTTCGGTCGTGCCGCCACCGATGTCGACGATCATCGATCCGATCGGTTCGGTGACGGGCAGGCCCGCGCCGATGGCGGCGGCCATGGGTTCTTCGATCAGATAAACCTGGCTTGCGCCCGCGTTGTTGGCGGCGTCGCGGATGGCGCGGCGTTCCACCTTCGTCGAACCCGACGGCACGCAGATGACGATTTCAGGGAAGCTGGCAAAGCGGCGGCTGTGCACCTTGCGGATGAAATGATTGATCATCTGCTCGGCGACGTCGATGTCAGCGATCACGCCGTCGCGCATCGGGCGGATGGCTTCGACATTGTCGGGCGTCTTGCCCATCATCATCTTGGCGTCGTTGCCGACTGCCTTGACCTGCTTGCGGCCATTGATGGTTTCAAGTGCGACGACCGACGGTTCGTTGAGCACGATGCCGCGCCCGCGGACATAGACAAGCGTGTTCGCGGTGCCAAGGTCGATGGCCATGTCCTGGCTGAGGAAACTGAACAGGCGGCTGAGCATGGAAATGGGATTTCTGCCTTTGAAACAGGGTTGTGCCGTAACAATCTCGTGTCTGACGCTGCCGGTTTCGAAGCCTGCGTGCCGACTGTCGCTTTAAGCGTGACTGACGGCGGCGTGCAAGCAGGATAACGGCCTGTCTTTCGTGCGGCGCACAATGACGTGTTCGCAGCAATTTTCCAAGGGGAAAGCCATTCGATTCGGCGGCGCTTGGCCGCAACCCGGCGCAAGGGCTATGGAGGAAGGATGCACACGCCCCGACTCATTCGCCGCCTGCCGGATCACCTCGTCAACCAGATCGCGGCGGGCGAGGTCGTCGAACGTCCGGCGAGTGCGCTGAAGGAACTGGTCGAAAACGCCATCGATGCCGATGCGCGGCATGTTTTGATCGAGCTTGCGGCTGGCGGCATCGATCGCCTGGCCGTGATCGACGATGGTTGCGGCATGGGTGCGGAGGCGATGCGGCTGGCAGTCGAACGTCATGCGACGTCGAAACTGCCGCATGACGACCTGTCGGCTATCGCATCTCTGGGCTTTCGCGGCGAGGCGCTGCCATCCATCGCCAGCGTGGCGCAACTGACGCTCACGTCGCGGGCGGGAGGGCAGCCCGGCTGGCGGCTGGTTGTCGACAATGGCCGGATCGCTGCCGATGAACCGGCGGCGGCCACGCCCGGCACACGGGTCGAGGTCGATGGCCTGTTCGCGCGCGTGCCTGCACGGCGCAAATTTCTTAAAAGCCCGCGCGCCGAACTGGCCGCCTGTGTCGATGTCGTGCGCCGTCTGGCGATGGCGCACCCGCGCATCGGCTTTGAATTGCGTCACGAAGGACGGCGCCTGTTGCGCGCCGAATCCGCCTTGCACGACGATCCGGTGCAGGCGAAGGCGCAGCGGCTGGGCGTGTTGATGGGGGCGGATTTTGCCGACAATGCCGTGCCGATCGACCTCGTGCGCGATGGCCTGCAGCTGGGCGGGCTGGCGGGTTTGCCCACCTACAACCGGGGCGTGGCCGATCATCAGTTCCTGTTCGTCAATGGCCGTCCGGTCCGCGACCGCCTGCTGACGGGAGCCGTGCGGGCGGCTTATCAGGATTTGCTGGCGCGCGACCGTCATCCTGTCGTGGCGCTGTTCCTCGACGTGCCGGGCAGCTTTGTTGACGTCAATGTCCACCCGGCCAAGACCGAAGTGCGGTTTCAGGACACGGGGCTGGTGCGGGGTCTGATCGTCGGCGGCCTGCGTCGTGCCCTCGATGCGGCGGGCCACCGTGCAAGTTCGACTGTCAGCCGCGCCGCCCTTGGCGCTTTCCAGCCATCCCATCTGCCGCAAGCGTCAGGCGCGGCCCATGCGGCGGATCACCCGGCTATGTGGGCCGGGGCAGCGCCCGCCATGGCCGAGCCACGCCTTGGCTTCAGCGCGCCGCCGCTGGCCCGCAGCCATCAGGCAGCGTCGGGTGGATGGGAGGCACTGGACACTGGGGGCGCTCCGCCCGTCGATTATCCGCTGGGGCTGGCGCGCGGGCAAGTGGCGGACACCTATATTCTTGCCGAAACGCCCGATGCACTTGTGCTGGTCGATCAGCATGCCGCCCATGAACGGCTGGTGCTGGAACGGATGCGTGCGGCCTATGTTGCCGGCGGCGTCAAGGCGCAGGCGCTGCTTTTGCCCGAAATCGTCGAAATGACCGAAGATGCCGCCGACCTTCTGGCCGAGCGCGCCGGGGAGCTGGCGCTTTGGGGGCTTGAGGTCGAGCGCTTTGGGGCAGGCGCTATCATGGTGCGTGCGGTGCCTGCGCTTTTGGGGACAAAGGACGTGCGCGGTCTGATCGTTGATCTGGCCGATGAGCTGGCCAGCTTCGATGCAGCGCTTGCGCTGAAAGAGCGCATCGACGCTGTCTGTGCAACCATGGCTTGCCACGGATCGGTGCGCGCGGGCCGGGCCCTGTCGCTCGCAGAGATGAACGCGCTACTGCGCGAGATGGAGGCGACCCCGCACAGCGGCCAGTGCAATCATGGTCGGCCGACCTATGTGAAGCTCGATAAAGGCGATATCGAGAGGCTGTTCGGGCGCAAATAGTGCGCGCCCGGTTCAGTCGCGCAAAGCCCGCGCTTCCGCGATGGCCTTTTTCAACTCGTCATGACCGACAGCGCCCGACAGGATGCGGTTGCCGACGATGTAGGTTGGCGTTCCGGTCAGACCGAGCGCGCGACCGAGTTCGAGGTTTTTCTGGATTTCCGCCTTGAGCGCGGGGGCGCGCATGTCGGCTGCGGTTTTCATCTCGTCAAGGCCTGCGGCACGGACAGCGGCGACGACAGCTTCATGCGAAAGCCGGTCGCGTGCGGTCAGAAGACGCTTCTGGAACGCGGCATAGCGGCCCTGCTTCGCAGCCGACAGGCTGGCCAGCGCGGCTTCGTCAGAAACGGCGCCCAGCACCGGAAAGTCGCGATAGACAACCTTCAGATCATCGTCATCAGCCAGGAGACGCTGCACCTCGTCATGCATGACCTTGCAGTAGGGGCAGTTGTAATCAAAAAACTCGACCAGCACGATATCGCCATCTTCATCACCCGCCCAGGCCCCGGCAAAGGGCGTTTCAATTTCAGCCCTGTTGCTGTCGAGCAGCTTGGCGACTTCACGTTGTTGCAGGCGGTTGATGGCCTCTGGAATGATTTCGGGATTTTCGAGGATGTAATTGCGCACAAGCTCTTCGATCGAGCCACGGCTGGCACCGAGCGTTGCATCGTCGCGTGACGCCGGACGCGCACCCAGTGCAGCATAGGCGATGGCCGCCAGCACAAGGGCGCCAAGCAGCAATGAAAATGTGAATGCGCCGCTTGCTGGCTTGCCGTTCATGTCGTCCCTTACCTGCTTTTGCGTTTTCTGATTTTTGCCAGCTCGTCCTGGCTGACCATGACAATGTCTTGCGCGCGCAGCCAGTCCGGCGAGCCGCTTTTCAGTCCTGCCATTGCCCGCCGCGCGTTGACAAGAGCAGCGTCGGGCATGCCCGACAGATTGAAGCGTTCAGCGGACGCGAGCGCGGCGCGCGCTTCATCGCCTTCGCGGGCATAGGCGATGCCGAGCTGATACCAGGCAAAGGGATTTTCATTGTCGCGGACGATGGCGGCGCGCAGGATTTTCTTGGCTTCGGCATCATGCGCGGGCGTTTCGGTGGAGATCAGCGCGTGGCCGAGCATCGAAGCGATCAAAGGCTCGTCTGGCGCCAGTGCGACGGCGCGGCGCAGTGGCGGGATCGCTTCTGCGACACGACCCGATTCAAGCAGGATCTGCCCTTTGAGTTCGAGGAAATAGGGGTCGTCCGGCGCGCGTTGCAAGAGCTTGTCGACCTCGGCGGCGGCCCGGTCGGGGTCGGCGGCCTTGTGCAGGGCGTAGGCACGGGCATATAGCGCGGGCGTGCTCTGGTTGCTTTCCGGATAGAGCTGGAAGGTGCGCGCCGGTTCCTGGATGAACCCGGCCAGCTTGGCTTTGACCCGCTGAAAACGGGCTTCAAGCACCGGGTCGGGCTGACGGTTCCAGTTGGCGGAATTCAGATAGGTGTCTTCCAGACGGGCGATGCGTTCGCCTGTCAGCGGATGGGTGCGATTATAGCTGTTGTCCTGCGGAATCGCGAGGCGATATTCCTGATTTTGCAGCTTTTTGAAGAAGTCGATGGAACCCCGGCCCGAAACTCCGGCCTTTTCGAGATAGCTTGCGCCCGCCTGGTCGGCCGCGCTTTCCTGCGTGCGGGTGTAGGCCATGAGACTGCCCATCGCCGCCTGCTGGCCGCCGCTCAGGATCGCCATGCCCGCTTCGCCCGCACCGGCTGCGACAGCCGCAGCACCCAGGAGCAGCGACAGGATCGAAATGCCGGTCGCCGCCTTGGCGCCATCGCCGAAGCGGACAAGGTGCCCGCCCGCGATGTGGCCGAGTTCGTGGGCGTGGACGCCCTGAACCTGATTGACGTTATCGGCGGCAAGGATCAGGCCGCTGTGAAAGAAGACATTTTGCCCACCCGCGACGAAGGCGTTGATATCCTTGTCGCCGATCATCATGACCTTGATTGAATCGGGGTTCAACCCGGCGGCGGTCGCCAGCGGCCGGTTGATGTCACGCAGCAGTGCCTCGGTCTCGGCATCGCGCAGGATGCTCTGCGCCGCTGCGGGCCGCACGCCAAGGCAAGCGATCAACAGGCAGAAAAGCAGGCGGGGCAGCAACTGGGCGAGCATGGCACAACCTTGGCTGTCAGGCGATGAATGCTGCATGAAGCCCGCGCACAGCATGAACCGGACGCGACGGTTGCCGCGTCCGGTTCATGTGATCAGGACCCGAAGGTGCTCTGCCACCAGCCCCGGCGCGGCGGCGCGGATTCAGTGGCTGTCTCGCTGGCGGCATCCTTTGCCGTGTCGGCGGCTTCTGCGGTCTGGACCGCGCCGGCTTCCGTCGCCGGTTCCGGGATGGCGGCTGCTTCCGGCGCTGCTTCTGGCGCGGCTGTCACGGGCGTCGCTTCGACTTCCGTCATGGTGTCGCCTGCCTCTGCGGTGGCTGCGGCCGTGGCAGGCTTGGTGCGCTTTGCCGGTGCGCGCTTGCGTGGTGCGCGTTTTTTAGGCGCATCTTCGGCGGGCGCGGCGTCTGCCAGTTCCGCTGGGGCCGTTCCGGATTCGACGATCAGCGGTGCATCGGCAACTGCGCTTGTCGCCGCTGCTTCCGTGGCGTTGTCGCCAGCAGTGGCCGCGGCGTCTGCGACAGCTTCGGCCCCTGCGGTCTTGCGCGTCGTCCGCCGACGCCGTGCAGGTTTGGCGGCGGGCACTTCGTCCGCAACTGCGGCGTCGGCTGCGGCGCTCTCGGTGCGGGGCGCGTCCTTGTCCGCTTCGCTGGCGTCTGCTTCGGCTGCCGGGACGGTCGTTTCGATGCCGGCGCTGACGGACTCGCTGGTGTCGTGCTCGACCGTCTCACCTTCGGCTTGTTCCGCCTCAAGGGGCGCGCCCTCGTCTGTCGTACGCGGTTCGCCGCGTTCGCCGTTGCGACGGCGGCCACCACGGCGTCCGCGGCGACGCGGACGGCGCTGGTTGTCTTCGCGCGCCGTACCGTCGTCTGCTGTGTCGGCTTCGGCAGACTGTTCTTCTGCGTCTGCACCGTCGTCGACAGCGGCGCCGGTGCTTTGGCCGTCTTCTGTCTCTTGCGCCTGATCGGGCGCAAGCTCTCGGTCGCGGCGTGGACGACGCTTGCGCCGCCTGCGGTTGCGGCTGCTGCGCTCTTCATCCTCTTCATTGTCAGAGTCCGCGCGGCGGCGGCCGTTACTGGCAGCACGCACGTCTTCGCCCGCGTCCTCTTCTTCTTCTTCGATATCGACGACGTCTTCATCGTCGTCCTCGATCGTGATCGGTGCGATCACGGCTGCCGCAGGACGGACCGCAGGCGGTGGTCCGGCGGAATCGATGGCGAAGTTCGGCACGATCAGATCAGGGTCGGGCACGACCTCGATCGAGATGCCATAACGGTTTTCAAGGTCGATCAGTTCGTCGCGCTTGCGGTTGAGGATATAGACCGCGACATCGCTACCCGCACGCAGGCAGAACTGGCTGGCGCGGCCGATCAGCGCCTCGGCCTCCAGCCCGCGCAGTGCGGCCAGTGCTGCCGACGGCACCGAACGGACGATCCCGGCGCCATCGCACATCGGGCAGGTGTGGGTCGAGGCTTCCAGAACGCCCGTGCGCAGGCGCTGACGGCTCATTTCCATCAGGCCGAAGCTCGAAATGCGGCCGATCTGGATGCGCGCGCGATCATTCTTGACCGCTTCCTTGAGACAGCGTTCGACCTTGCGGACGTTCGAGCCATGCTCCATGTCGATGAAGTCGATGACAACAAGGCCTGCCATGTCGCGCAAACGGAGCTGCCGTGCGATTTCCTCAGCCGCCTCCATGTTGGTCTTGACGGCTGTTTCCTCGATATTGTGCTCGCGCGTCGAACGGCCCGAGTTGATGTCGAT
>CAZWMK010000023.1:13701-23698 GCA_964635065.1 uncultured Sphingomonadaceae bacterium
GACTTCAGCTGGACGACCGGATGATACATCGACGCCAGCTGCGCTTCGACCTGATGGCGCTGGAACAGCGGTACCGGGTTCACATATTGCTGAACCTTCTTGGCGTGGCTCGGCATCAGCAATTTCATGAAGGCCTTGGCGGACTTGTAGCCTTCCTCGCCCTCGACAAGCACTTCGTCGATCTCGCGCGAGTAGATGTCGCGGATGGCGCGCTTGATGAGGTCGCTGTCCTCGTAGATCAGGGCCGGTGCTGTCGACTTCAGGGTGGCTTCGCGGATTTCGTCCCACAGGCGCGCAAGATAGTCGAAATCGCGACGGATTTCGGTCTTGGTGCGCTTCAGGCCTGCCGTGCGGACGATGCAGCCCATGCCCACCGGAAGATTGAGATCGGAGACGATCTCTTTCAGCCGCTTGCGGTCAGCCGAGTTCGAAATCTTGCGGCTGATGCCGCCGCCATGGCTGGTATTGGGCATCAGCACCGAATAACGGCCAGCCAGCGACAGATAGGTGGTGAGGGCGGCCCCCTTGTTGCCGCGCTCCTCTTTGACGACCTGCACCAGCATCACCTGACGGCGATGGATGACTTCCTGGATCTTGTAGCGCCGGCGCAGGTTCATGCGCCGCGTGCGCAGCGCCTCGCTTGCCGTTTCCTCGTGGCCGCCATGTTCGTCGACAGGCGGCGGTGCATCTTCGTCACTGGCTTCGGCAGTGACCTCTGCGGCGCCATTTTCGGCGGCCGCATCGCTTGCGGTGTCATGGTCTTCGGGGTCGTCGTGACGGTGCGCTTCGCGCTCCTCGCGCAGCAGCGCCTCGCGATCTTCCTTCGGGATCTGGTAATAATCCGGATGGATTTCCGAAAAGGCAAGAAAGCCATGGCGGTTGCCGCCATATTCGATGAATGCAGCCTGCAATGACGGCTCGACGCGCGTCACTTTTGCAAGATAGATATTGCCTTTAAGCTGCTTCTTGGCCGCAGCCTCGAAGTCAAATTCCTCGATCCGGTTTCCCTTGACGACGGCGACCCGTGTTTCCTCCGGGTGGCGCGCGTCGATCAGCATGCGCGTCGACATCAAAATATCTCCAGTCGCGCAGACGACGGCCAAGCGAGCGTGGCCACTGCGAATGCGCGTATGTGAAAGAGCCGGCTTCTGCAGCCACAGGGTGCGATCCGGCGGGGTTGAAAGACAAGACGCCATCACGCAGGCGCGCACCCGTGCTGCCAAGGGGCAGCTTCACCGGGTAATGCGCACGCACCACGTTCATTCGACGTTTACTCCGCAGCTTTTCCGCAGGCCGAATTCCTGTGCCGGACGGCAGAAAAGCGTGACGACTGGTCGGGGCCATGCAGTCTGTTTAGGGCAGGACTGCCGCCTCGAGATGGACGGTTTGACGCTGAACAATGTGCCCAATGCATCAAGCCGCGACTAGGCTTGCTAGCAGCATATCGTCGGGTGAACAATATATGCTGGCCGCTTTTCATGCATGGGTTGAGTTATTCTTCTGTAAAGGTTAAACTTTGCCTTAATGCCGGTTTATTATCCATTGGCCGGAAGTGCATGTCATATGCCGGGCCGGGGGGCTTGGCGTGATGCGTTTTTGAACGGGGGTTGGCGCACATGCGGAAAGGATATGCCCGTTGCCTCGCAACAGTGGCACTTCTCTGCCTGGCCATGACGGCACCCCATGGTGCGGCGGTCGCCGCGCCTGCCGTCAAGGCCGTTGCTCTGGAAGCGCAGGCAACAGGACCGCAGCTGGTTATAGGGTTTGATGGCACTTTCGCCGCGCCCAGCCTGTTCGCGCTTGGTCAGCCCAACCGTATTGTTATCGACCTGCCCGGCGTAAGCGTTGCCGCCGGCACAGTCGCGGGTGAGGCGAGCATTGCGCGTATCCGCATGGCGCAGTTCGACAAGGGACGTGCCCGGATCGTCGTTGACCTGAACGCGCCTGTTCGGGTTGGTGCCGTTACGGTTGCAGATGGCAACCGGCTGATCGTCCCTTTGTTGCCAGCCGATGATGCGGAATTCAGCGCCGTCGTCCGGCAAGGCCGGATCAAGCTTGTCGGCAGCGCGCCTGCAAGTGTTGCCACGACCCCGGCTGCCGCTGCCGCTGCCGTTGCTGCCGCCACGCCGGAAGTTGCGGCGTCAAGGCAGGCATCCCAGACGGTCAAGGCCAAGCTGGCGGATGTGCCCGCGCGTGCCGATGCGGCTGCCGCCGTTCCTGCGCGTCCCGCGCCGCCAGAAGCTGCGCCTGCACGGACATCTGCGCGCGTCCGCAGCGGTTCGCTGCCCGTCGTCGTCATTGATGCCGGCCACGGCGGCAAGGATGTCGGGACGATCAGCGCCTATGAAGGGCGCTATGAAAAGGATGCTGTTCTGGCCATTGCGCGGGCAACGCGCCGCGCGCTGGAGGCGACCGGACGCTACAAGGTCGTGATGACGCGCGACAGTGATGTCTTTCTGCCACTGTCGCGGCGTGTCGCGATTGCGCGGGCCAACAAGGCCCAGCTCTTTATTTCGATTCACGCCGACAGCGCCCATGAACCGGAAGTGCGCGGCGCGACAATCTACACCCTGTCCGAAGTCGCATCGGACAAGGAGGCCGCGCGCCTGGCCGCGAAGGAAAACCGCGCGGACGTGATTGCAGGCGTTAACTTCGCGTCGGAAACCGCCGAGGTCGGGGATATATTGCTCGATCTTCTCCAGCGTGAAACCATGAATGTGTCCGCCGAATTTGCGGCAACGCTGCAAAGTGAAATGCGGCCGGAAGTGCACTTTAAATCTAACTTTCACCGCTTTGCCGGATTTCATGTGCTGAAAGCGCCTGATGTTCCCTCGGTCCTCGTTGAAACCGGCTATCTGTCGAATGTCGAAGATTCGCGCTTTCTGTTCTCCGAGCGTGGCCGGGAGGCTATCGCCAAGGGTATCGGAAAAGCGGTTGATGCCCATTTCCTGCGCCGTATGGCGCGAAGATAGGCGCTTCAGCTTGAAGGTGGCGGCGCGGGTGCTATAGCTGCGCCTGATGGCTTCCGATCCCGAACCCGGCGCGTCTCGGCGCATTGCACTCAGGCGTGTCACAAATTTGCGCCTGCCGTCATGGTTGCGCCGGCCGCGCTATGTGATTCCAGCCGGCATGCTGTTACTCCTGTGCCTTCTGTGCGGGATCGGCTATGGCGTCGTTGCCAGCGGCCTGCCCGATGAAGCTGCGCTTGCGGCCTATGAGCCGCCACTGCCGACCCATGTGCGCGACATCAATGGCGATCCCGTCGCGACCTTCGCGCGCGAGCGCCGCATCTATCTTTCCTATGATGAAATGCCGAAGCTGCTGATCGCAGCATTTGTCTCGGCGGAAGACAAGACGTTTTTCACGCATGGCGGGCTCGATTTTCCGGGCATCATGCGTGCAGTCATCACCAACCTGCAGGCGATGGGGAGCGGCAAGCGTCCGGTCGGGGCGTCGACCATCACGCAGCAGGTCGCGAAAAACCTGCTGTTGACCAGCGAAGTCAGCTATGTTCGCAAGATCCGCGAAGCCATCCTTGCACGGCGCATCGAGCAGACGTTCAGCAAGGAACAGATCATCCAGCTGTATCTCAACCAGATTTTTCTGGGCCGGAACAGCTATGGCGTGCAGGCGGCCTCCTATGCCTATTTCAACCGTCCGGTCGATCAGCTGACCCTGCCGGAAATTGCCTATCTTGCAGTGCTGCCAAAGGCACCTGCCAATTACACGCCCGCCACCGACCGCGGCCGCACACGCGCGCTGGAGCGCCGCAACTGGGTGCTTGGGCAGATGGCCGAAAACGGTTATGTCACCGATGCCGAGGCCAAGGCTGCGCAGGCAACTCCTTTGGCGTTCCAGCTGCGGTCTGATGCACCGCGCGATCGCACAGGCGACTGGTTTGTCGAGGATGTGCGGCGCACGTTGATCGAAAAATACGGCGAGACGGGCCAGCATGGCGTTTACACGGGCGGTCTTTGGGTGCGCAGTTCGATCGACATGCGCCTTCAGCGTGCCGCCGAAGCTGCCCTGCGTGACGCATTGGTCAAATATGACCGGGTGCGTTTCTGGCGTGGCCCTGCCGACCGTATCCGGGATCTGGATAGCGACTGGGCAAAGCAGCTGCGTCAGATCAACCTGCCTGTCGGATATGATGACTGGCAGGCTGCGGTCATCCTGTCGAACCGGCAGGGCGTGATCCAGCTTGGTTTCGAGACTGGCCAAACCGGCAATATGGCCGCCGCCGATGCCGCCATCCTGAAACGCGGCACCCAGACGCCCGCCTGGCGGCTTTTGAAAAGCGGCGATGTTGTGCCTGTCAAGAAAATCGGGCCTGACCGCTATGCGCTGCGCCAGATTCCCGAAGTCAGCGGCGGCGTGGTCGTGCAGGATCCGCACACCGGTCGCGTCCTCGCGATGGTCGGCGGTTTCGACAGCCGGCGGTCGCAGTTCAATCGCGCAAGCCAGGCCAAACGCCAGCCGGGTTCGGCCATCAAGCCCTTCGTCTATGCAGCAGCGCTCGACAACGGGTTCACCCCGGCCTCGATCATTCAGGACGCGCCTTATTGCGTCAGTCAGGGGCGGGCGCTGGGTCAGAAATGTTTCCGCAATTTTAGCGGCGGCTACGCCGGGGCGAAAACCATGCGCTGGGGCCTCGAACAGTCGCGCAACCTGATGACGGTGCGGCTGGCCAACAATGCGGGCATGGACAAGGTCGTGAAGCTGATCGACACGCTTGGTATCGGCAGTTACCCGCCCGTGCTGTCGATTTCACTGGGGGCTGGCGATACTACGGTTCTCAATCTCACCAACGCCTATTCGATTCTGGCAAATGGCGGGAAAAGCGTGTCGCCAACCCTGATCGACCTGGTTCAGGATCGCCACGGCAAGACGCTTTACCGCGCCGATCCGCGCTTGTGCGAAGGCTGCGACGCGAATGACTGGCGCGGCGGCGCGATGCCGCAGCCTGCCGATGTCCGCAAATCCGTGATGGATGGCGCAACCGCCTATCAGGTGATCCACATGCTGGAAGGTGTTGTCGAACGTGGCACGGCGATGGTGCTGCGCGATCTTGACCGTCCACTGATGGGCAAAACCGGAACGACCAACGGCCCGACCAATGTCTGGTTTGTCGGTGGCACACCCGATTTGATTTTTGGCGTTTACATCGGCTTCGACCAGCCGCGCAATCTGGGGGGCGCTGCACAGGGCGGCACAACGGCGGCCCCGGTGTTCAAGCAGTTCGCGCAGGCTGTGCTGAAGGACGCGCCGAAAACGCCGTTCAGAATCGCGCCCGGCGTGCGCATGGTCAGGATTGACCGGCGCACGGGCAAGCGTGTTTTCGGCATGTGGCCTGATGCCGGCTACAAACCGGTCGTGATCTGGGAAGCGTTCAAACCGCAGTCCGAGCCGGTGCGTGTCGCCAAGCCGAATGAACTGTTCGACCGCGAGGGTCCAGTTGTTACCGACACGGATTTCTTGCAGTCGACCGGCGGAATCTACTAAGCCCCTAATCCAGACATTCATGGAAGGACGCACCAATGCGCGCTGAAGCGCAGGCACATGCCGATAAAATCAAGCAGGCACTCGACCTGCTGAGGAGGTTTCTTTGACTGGGATCGCGCTCTCAGACGGCTCGACGAGCTGAACGCACGGGTCGAAGACCCGACGCTGTGGAACGATCCCAAGGCTGCCCAGGACGTCATGCGTGAACGGCGTCGCCTTGATGAGGCGATTTCGGCCACGCGCAAGATCGAAAGCGAGCTGGAAGACACCGTCGGTCTCATCGAGATGGCCGAGGAAGAAGGCGATTCCGCGCTCGTCGATGATGGCGTCGCGGCTTTGGCCGAGCTTGCCGAACGCGCCGAACGCGACAAGGTTGCGGCGCTGCTTGCGGGCGAAGCGGATGCCAACGACACCTATATCGAAATCAACTCGGGCGCGGGTGGCACGGAAAGCCAGGACTGGGCCGATATGCTGCTGCGCATGTACACCCGCTGGGGTGAACGGCACGGCTGCAAGGTCGAACTGATCGACCACCATGCCGGCGAACAGGCGGGCATCAAGTCGGCAACGATCCTGCTCAAGGGCGAAAACGCCTATGGCTGGGCGAAAACCGAAAGCGGCGTGCATCGTCTCGTCCGCATCTCGCCTTATGATTCCAGCGCACGGCGGCATACCAGCTTCGCCAGCGTCTGGGTCTATCCGGTGGTTGATGACGACATCAACATCGAGGTCAAGGAAAGCGACCTCAAGATCGATACCTATCGCGCATCGGGTGCGGGCGGCCAGCACGTCAACACGACGGATTCGGCAGTGCGCATCACCCACGTGCCGTCGGGCATCATCGTTGCCTGCCAGAACGAACGTTCGCAGCACAAGAACCGCGCAACGGCGATGAAGATGCTGAAGGCGCGGCTGTACGAGCAGGAACTGCAGCGCCGCGAGGCCGAAGCCAGTGCGATCAACGCCACCAAGACCGATATCGGCTGGGGGCATCAGATCCGGTCCTATGTGCTTCAGCCTTATCAGCTGGTGAAGGATCTGCGCACGGGCGTGACCTCCACCAGCCCAGGCGATGTGCTCGATGGGGCGCTCGATCCGTTCATGTCGGCGGCACTGTCGCAGCGCGTGACCGGCGAGAAGGTCGACGTCGAGGACGTCGACTGACCTGTTCTGCCGATCCTGAAGGGGCAATGGTGCCTTCAGGATCGGTGCAGGCTGCGCTCAGCGCGTGATGATATTGTCTGCCGGGGTGTTGTCTGCTGGCGTGACCGGCCAGTTTTTCACGTAAAGATCGCGCTGTGGGAATGGAATGCCGATGCCGGCGTCCTTCAGGGCATACCAGACGCGCATCAGTACATCGCTTTTGACATTGCCGACCCCTTGCGCGGGATCACGGATCCAGATGCTGAGATCGTGGATCACGGCATTGTCGCCAAAGGATTTCAGCCAACAGACCGGCGGCGGATCCGCCAGCACGCGCGGACTTTCGCGTGCGCAGGCCAGCAAAAGATCATGCACCTGTTGCGGATCGGAATCATAGGCAACGCCGATTTCGACATGGACCCGGACATTGGGTGAGCTGTAGGACCAGTTTTCGACCTGTTCGGTCATCAGCATTTCGTTCGGGATCAGATGCTCCTTGCCATCCCGCGTCAACACCGAGACAGCGCGCACGCCGATCTTGTTTACTTCGCCAAAACTGTCTCCGATGACGATCACGTCTCCCGGCTTGATCGAGCGGTCAAGCAGCAGGATGACGCCCGCCAGCAGGTTCCCGAATGTTTTCTGAAGGCCAAAGCCGACAGCAAGGCCGAGCGCTCCGGAAAAGACGGTCAATGCTGTGAGGTCGACCCCGATGATGTCGATCCCGACGAAAATGGCCAGCGCCAGAATCAGGATGTCTGCCAGCTTTTTGGCCAGAACCTTCTGCACGGCATCAAAGCGGTCGATGCGTCTGATCAGGCGCGCCGCAATGCGCAACGCCAGACGGGCGGTGGCAAACAGCGCAACCAGCAGCAGTAGCGTGATGGAGACGTCGAGCAGTGACAGGCGGTAATTGCCGATCGTCAGAGCAATCTGATCGACACGCTGTAGCCATGGCAGCTTTTCAATGCGTTCCAGCGTGTCCATCAGCCGAGCCTCGCCAGACCCTGTTCAAGGTCGGCAATCAGGTCATCGGGGTCCTCCAGTCCGATGTGCAGACGGACGAGCTGGCCCGGCGCATCCCAGCGGGTTGCAGTCCGGATGCGATGCGGTTCGACTGGCAGAACAAGGCTTTCATAACCGCCCCATGAAAAGCCCATGCCGAAATGACGAAGGCTGTCGACAAAGGGCGCCATGTCGGCGCGTGCTCCCTGTTTCAGCGTGAAGGCGAAGAGGCCCGTCGCTCCCTTGAAGTCGCGCAGGAAAAAGGCATGGCCGGGGCAGGTGGAGAGGGCCGGGTGCAATACGCGGTCGATTTTCGGGTGGTTTTCCAGCCATCGGGCGACTTTCAGGCCATTGTCGTGATGGCGCGCCAGCCGTACGTCGAGCGTGCGCAAGCCCCTCAGCGCGAGCGCAGCCTCATCCGGGCCAAGGCACTGGCCAAGCTGATAGCTTTGCGACGCCAGCCGTTCCCACAGGCCGGGCGCGGCGGTGACGGCCCCTGCCATCGCGTCGCTGTGGCCGACGACATATTTGGTCAGCGACTGCATGACGAGGTCGACGCCATGTGTGATCGCGGGGAAATAGAGCGAGGTCGCCCAGGTGTTGTCGATGATGGTGACGATGCCGCGCGCGCGGGCGATCGCTGTGATTGCAGGCACGTCCTGCACCTCGAAGGTGAGCGAGCCGGGGCTTTCTAGGAAGATGATGCGCGTATTGGGGCGGATCAGCGCCTCGATGCTGGCGCCGATGAGCGGATCATAATAGCTGGTTTCAACGCCCAGTCGCCTGAGTGTGCGTTCACAGAACACGCGTGTCGGTTCGTAAACGCTGTCGACCATCAGCACATGATCGCCCGCCTGCACCACGGCCATCAGTGCCGCCGCCGCAGCAGCCACGCCCGAGGGGTAGAGCTTGGTGCCAGCCGCACCGGGTTCAAGCAGGGTCAGCGCCTCTTCCAGCGCCCATGTCGTCGGTGTCCCGCGCCGGCCATAGTAAAGCCCGGCATCGGGACGGGCGATGGCCTGATCAAGATTGGCCAGCGTGTCGAAAAGGCAGGTCGAAGCGCGATAGACAGGCGGATTGACCACACCGCCTGTCCATTCCCGCCGTCGCCCGGCCTGCGCGATCAGCGTGGCCGGGGCGCGCGGATCGTTGCCGCCGGAATGGTCGCTCACGCGCCCGTGACGACCGGGGTGTCCGGCTGGCAGCCCCATTCGGCCCAGCTGCCATCATAAAGCGCGACCTTGTCGTGGCCGAGAAGATTGAGGCCAAAGGCGAGCACGGCGGCCGTCACGCCCGATCCGCAGGTGGTGACGACCGGCTTGTCGAGGTCTACGCCGACATCGGTGAAGGCGGCTTTCAGCGCATCGCCCTGCTTGTAGGTGCCATCGGCGTTGAACAGGCTGACGTGCGGCACGTTGATGGCGCCCGGCATGTGGCCGGGGCGAATGCCGGGCCGGGGTTCGGGATCCGTGCCCGCGAAACGCCCAGGACCGCGCGCATCAAGGATCTGTTCGTTCCTGGTTTTCAGATTGTCCTTCATCTGGCCAAGATCGCGCAGATTGGCCTTGTCCATCCACACGGTGAAGTGACGGTGCCGCAGGACGGGCTTGCCTGATTCCAGCGGGCGGCCTTCGGCCTGCCACTTCGCCAGGCCGCCATCGAGGATGGCAACCTCATGCGCACCATAAAGGTTGAGCATGAACCATGCACGCGCCGCCGATTTCAGGGGCGAATTGTCATAGATCACGATGCGGCTGCCGTCGCCCAGCCCCAGCGCCTGCATGCGGCTGGCGAATTTTTCCGGTGACGGCAGGGTGAAAGGCAGGTCGGAACTGGTATCGGCAATTTCTTCAAGGTCCATGAATACAGCGCCGGGAATATGCGCGGCTTCATATTCAGCGCGGGCGTTGCGCCCGGCATCGGCCAGAAAGAGAGTGGCGTCGATCACGCGCAGGTCGTTGGCACCCAGTTCCTTCGCCAGCCATTCGGTTGTCACCAACGGGTCCATGCGCACATCCTCCATAATGCTGAATTAAGTCCCATAATCATTAGATCGAAGCCGAGGCGAATGCCAGCGTTGCAGCCGCGCTTTTGCAAGACTAAGGCAGGAACCATGACTGACGATCTGAAAAACCGCCTGAGCCATCTTGGCCGCGACAGTGTGCTGCCCGATCATCCGGAAGCGGCGGCACTGGATTATGTGCCTAACCCGCGTCCCGGCAAACGCTATATGGTGCGTTTTGCCGCGCCCGAATTTACGTCGCTTTGCCCGGTGACGGGTCAGCCCGATTTTGCCCTGAATGTAAATGTTGGATCTCCAATATAGAATTCTTCTCCATCAGTTCTA
>CAZWMK010000024.1:0-10790 GCA_964635065.1 uncultured Sphingomonadaceae bacterium
CCGGTGGTGGTTTCCGGGTTACCGTACATCACGCCGATCTTCATGCGCACCTGGTTGATGAAGATGACGGTGCAGCGCGAACGCGAGATCGAACCGGTCAGCTTGCGCAGCGCCTGGCTCATCAATCGGGCCTGCAAGCCGACATGGCTGTCGCCCATTTCGCCTTCGATTTCAGCACGCGGGACCAGGGCGGCGACAGAATCGACCACCAGCACGTCAATGGCGTTCGAACGCACGAGCGTGTCAGTAATTTCCAGCGCCTGTTCACCAGTGTCGGGCTGTGACACGATCAGTTCGTCGATATTGACGCCGAGCTTCCGGGCATAGAGCGGGTCGAGTGCATGTTCGGCATCGACGAATGCCGCAGTGCCACCCGCCTTTTGCGCCTCGGCAATGGCGTGGAGCGCAAGTGTCGTCTTGCCCGAACTTTCCGGACCGTAGATTTCGACGATACGACCACGCGGCAGGCCACCGATGCCCAGTGCGATGTCGAGGCCGAGCGAGCCGGAGGAAATCGATTCAATCTCGATGGTTTCGCGCTGGCCGAGCTTCATCACCGAGCCCTTGCCGAACGCCCGATCGATTTGCGCCAAAGCCGCGTCGAGAGCCTTTTGCCTGTCCATTCCCGCTTCCACCACTCGCAAATTTGCTGACATGTCCAAGCCCTCTCGTAGCAGAACGCAGCGCGCGTTCAATGCACTGTTCGTACCATCTTTGTTCAATAAGAACAAGAAAAGAACATATGAGGAAAATGACGGAAAATCAGATAAAAACCCGTTCCAGAGCACGTGCGACACAGTTCAGCACATAGGGTTTTTCGATCACAATCGATTCGCGAAACCGTTCCGGCAGATTGCCACGCCCGCGCCCGGTGGCGAACAGCACGGGGATACCGGCACTGCGCAAATGGTCGGCCAGTGGAAAACTCTCCTGCCCGCCAAGATCGGCATCCAGTATGGCCGCATCGAAACCTGTCGTCGCCATCATCTGCTCGGCCTGTGCGAATGTCGCAGCAGACGCTGCCAGCGCATAACCCAGTTCGTCGAGAATATCCTCGAGCACCATGGCGATCAGCGGTTCATCCTCTGCAATGAAAATACGCTTTTGCGCCATGCCATCCCGTTCCTGGTTCCTGTTTACGCCAACGCACGCCTGACGACCTCGTCCAGATCCTGTACGGAAAAGGGCTTGGGCAAAAAGGCGACACCAGGGATATCGATCGAGCGCCGCAATTGTTCCTCGGCATAACCCGACATGAAAATAATGCGTAGATCGGGCCAGCGCTCGCGGGCATGTCCGACAAGGGTCGGACCATCCATCGTCGGCATGACCACATCCGAGATCAGGAGATCGACCGGCGTCTCGCGCTCGGCGAGCAGCGCCAATGCGTCCTCGCCATTGGCAGCGGTCAGGACAGTGTACCCCTTGCGCGCCAGTGCGCGTTCGGCAACGGCGCGAACCATCGCTTCATCCTCGACGATGAGGATGGTGCCGCTGCCCCACATGTCTTCAGCCGGGCGTTCGGATCGGATGGATGCCTGCGTCTGCGACTGAGCCGCCACTTCCTGGGCAGGCAGGTAGATGGTGAAGGTCGTCCCCTCTCCCAGCCTGGAGTCCGCGAAGATATAGCCGCCCGTCTGTTTGACGATGCCGTAAACTGTCGACAGTCCCAACCCAGTGCCGCGGCCGACTTCCTTGGTGGTAAAAAACGGCTCGAAGATCTTGGGCAGGATCTCGGGTGCAATGCCGGTACCGCTGTCAGTCACGCTGATGGCCACATAATTGCCCGACGGCATGATGTCATATCCCAGCCGTCGCACTTCTGCCGCGGGAACGGCGAAGGTCGATATGGTCAGATCGCCGCCATCCGGCATGGCATCGCGGGCATTGACGGCAAGGTTGACGATCACTTGCTCGAGCTGGCCCGGATCCGCCCGCACCGGCGCAAGGTTCCGGCCATGAACCGTGTGGAGCACAATGGTTTCGCCGAGGAGGCGTTTGAGGAGGTGCGACAGTTCGCCAACCACATCGGACACGCTCAACAACTGCGGGCGGAGCGTCTGCTGGCGCGAGAAAGCCAGCAACTGACGCACGAGATTGGCGGCACGATTGGCATTCTGGCGGATCTGGTTGATATCGTCGAAATCAGGATCGCCCGGCGCGTGGCGTACCAGCATCAGATCGCAATAACCGATCACCGCTGTGAGAATATTGTTGAAATCATGTGCAACACCGCCTGCGAGTTGCCCGACCGCCTGCATCTTGGTGGCCTGCGCAATCTGCTTTTCCAGCTTCTGCTGCTCGCGGTCATCCTTAAGCGAGAGGATTGCCGCCGCCTTGCTCTGCTCTGGCGCACGCGCAACCGAGAGAATCACCGGTTCCTCGCCCCGCGCCTTGAGTCGGACACGCAGATCGCGTGAACTGCCGATGGCGGCACGCATGACACTGCGCACAGAATCCGCCACCAGCGCCTTGTCCTCGTCCAGTGCGAGATCGCTGGGGTAGAGGACGTCATCGCCCAGCGCCACGCCGGCAGCCGCGCAAAAAGCGTCATTCATGAATACAAGACGGCCATTATAATCGACCAGCGCCAGCCCCAGCGGCAACATGGCCAGAAGAGACGGCAGATTATCGATGGCAATAGCTGGTGTCGCGACCGGCTGCTCGTGTGGGCTGAAAATGAAAAGATAGGCGTCGGGGTCGCTGGCCTCATCAGCCTGAACGGTCTGTTCGACACAATTGAACAGGGCCTGTCCGCCATCGGCGGCCTTCAGTATCATGCTGGAATCGCCCTCGACCGTCGCAAGATCGGCGAGATTGACGACCCGGTCGGTCGTAACGCCGGTAAACTGGCGAAATGCCGTATTGGCGGCCAGCAATACGCCCTGGCGGTTGACCAGAACGATCAGCAGACGTGCCTCGCCCAGACGCGTTCCGAGCGCGCCTTCAACCATCGAAGCCGTCTCGCTGATCAGTCGCTCCGACGGCGGGCGCCGCAAAGTCCACAAAAGATATCGCCGCGTGATTTCCGCCGGACGAACCGTCACGCGCAGCCGTTTATGCTGGCCGTTCACGACATGGCTGACATCGCCAAAGCCGTTCCCGTCGCGGCGCGCCTGTTCGGCGAGGTTGCGCATGATCAGGGGCGCATCGCCTCCGCTTGCCGCGGCCAGATCGAAAGGCGAGGAATAACCGCCACAGCGTGTGCCATAGGCGATATTGGCACATATCAGACGGTCTTCGCCGTCAGTGATCGCCAGCGCATCGGTCCGCGTATCAAGCGCGGCGCGGACCAGTGCCCAGTCGATCGCACCGCCGCCACGGCGGGCCTGTCCCAGCGCCCAGAAATAACCGATCACGCTCCACGCCATGATCATGCCAGCGAAAAGCGCGGCAATCGCCATATCCTGAAGCGCCCAGCCGATCAGCAACGACGACAGCAAACCAAGCAAGCCCGCGCCGACGATCGCCATTGTCAGGCGGCGCTTCTGTCGTGGCAGTGGTTGCCAGGCGAAAGGGTCTGGCAATGGCCGGTTCGCCATGGGTTGCATAGACTGATCCGATGTCATGACATGATGGTCTGAAGGCCCCGCACGCGTCGGTCAAGTACGGGTGGGCGGAGGGGTGGCACCGGACGACAGGCGCATGACATAACCGATGACCTCGGCAACAGCAGCATAATGTTCGGCTGGTACGGGGTCGTCGATTTCGACACTGGCATAAAGCGCCCGCGCCAGCGGCGGGTTTTCAAGCACGACGACGCCGTGCGTGCGCGCCACGTCGCGTATGCGCAAGGCCACGGCATCGACACCCTTGGCGACGCATGTCGGAGCCGCCATCGCACCATGTTCATATTTCAGGGCGACGGCATAATGGGTCGGGTTCATGATCACGACGGTTGCCTCAGGGACCGCCGCCATCATGCGCCGCCGCGCCAGCGCCATGCGATTCGCCCTGAGCTTGGCCTTGATCTCCGGCGAACCTTCGGACTGTTTCAGTTCATCCTTGATGTCCTGCCGTGACATCTGCATGCGACGCATGAAGCTGAACCGCTGCCACAGCGCATCCAGCGCCGCCAACACCATGACCAGCGCCGTAATCGCCAGCAGCAGCTTGACGGCCAAAGAGCCGATCATCGCCAAAATACCCTCGGGACCTGACGTCATGACGGCTTCAAGGCGCAAAGCGTTCGGCAGGACAATCGCCACGCCGATGCAGGCGACAATGGAAAACTTTGCCATCGTTTTCAGGAATTCGACCAGGCCCTGCGACCCGAACAGCCGCTTGAACCCCGCTCCTGGAGACAGCTTCGACCATTTGGGGCGGACATGTTCCCACGTCAGCGTCGGACGCCCCGATGCCAGCCCGCCGGCCAGGGCCGCAATCAGCAATACGGCCAGAACAGGTGCCATGGCGAGCCCAAGCCTGACCGCAAGTCCGCCCGCGAAATGCAGCGCATCGCCGCTGCTGTCGACCCGGAAATGCTCCGCATCTCCCAGCAGGCCGGTAAACAGCGGCAAGAGCGTCGCACCAAAGCTGCCCGCCATCAGCGCTGTCACGATCAGGGCGCCGCCGAACATCGACGCATGGCGCATTTCTCCGGCACGGGCGACTTCGCCGCGCTTTCGCGCCTCCTCGAGCTTGCGCTCGGTCGGTTGTTCGGTCTTCTGGCTCTGGTCCTTGTCGTCCGCCATCACGTCATCCGAATGTCGCGATAGCGTCGGCGAAGCTGTCGACGAACAATGTCAGCATCAGCCCTGATGTCGCCAGAAGCAGCGCAAAAGACAAAATGAGATTCAGCGGCTGGGCAATGAAAAACACCTGAATGGTCGGGGTCAGGCGCGCGATGAAACCAAGGCCGAGGTTGAAGATGATGCCATACACCAGAAAAGGCGCAGCCATTTGCAGACCCAGCAAAAAGCTTGCGCTCATCGCACTGGTGCCTAGTGCTGCCACGTCCCCCGCCATCAGGGGAACGCCGGGACGGAACCCCATGTAACTACGTACGACGCTTTCAAGCATCAGATGGTGCAGGCCGGTCGCAAAAATCAGGACGATGGCTGCAAGTGCAAGAAAGCGGGCAATGATCGGATTTTGCTGGCCTTGTGCCGGATCGAACATGGTCGCTGCCGCCAGCCCGCTTTGCAGGCCGATGATCGACCCGGCAAAGGCAAGTGCGGAAAACAGGATACGCACAATCGCCCCCATCATCAGCCCGACCAGCAGTTCACCGATCATCAGCCCCAAAAGCGCGGCATCGCTGGTGGGGGCTGCGGGCAGATACATCGATACGGCAGGAAGCACGACCAGCGTTACAAGAAGCGCGAACACAAGCCTTGTGCGCGCTGGCACACTGTCGTCGCCAATGCCCGGCACCAGCATGATGAAGGCGCCGATCCGCGCAAAGATCAGCAAGAAAGCCGTGACCTGTGCCGACAGCATATCCGGCATGACGCGCCTATCCCACAATGATGCGGTTGACGATGACATCCATGAAGGATGACAGCGCGCCGCCCATCAAGGGCAAGGACAGCATCAGCACCAGTCCAAGCGCGACCATTTTCGGCACGAAGGTCAACGTGGCTTCCTGGATCTGGGTCAACGCCTGAAACAAGGCGATGCACAGGCCGACAATCAGGCACACCATCAGCGGCGGCGCACTGAGAACGAGCAGCGTCCAGAAGGCTTCGCGTGTCAGATCAAGGGTATCGGCGCCGGTCATGGTTCCCGACAGTGAAGGAAAATGGTTAACAGCCTCTTAGGGACAAGCCTGCGGATTGCCTTTTTCGCCTTGCGATCAGATCGGCATCCGCATGATGTCCTGATAGGCATTGATCACCCGGTCGCGCACGGCGACCAGCGTTTCCATTGCCATTTCGGCAGAATTGACCGACGTGACGACATCGACAAGATCGGCCTTGCCGACCACGGCCTGCGCCGCCACGGCTTCGGATTTCTGCGCGCTCGTCACCGCGTTGTTCAATACGCCTTCCACCATGCTGGTGAAGGGGCTTGCCTGTGCCGCAGGCACCTTGACGTCACCGCCGATGCCCGGACGCGCCATGGTGCGGGCGTAGGCGGAAGCGGCATCTAAAGACTGAATGGTCATCGGGCCGTCCTTCTTCAGCGCAACAGGTCGATGGTACGCATCGTCAGCGATTTGGCAGATTCAATCGCCGACAGATTGGCTTCATAACTGCGCTGGGCCGAACTCATGTCGGTCGATTCCACCAGCGAATTGACATTGGGTGTGGCGATATAACCCGCCTTGTCCGCAGCCGGATGGCCAGGGCGATATTCCTTGCCGAAATCCGAACGGTCGGCGACCACGCGGTCGGCCTTCACGGTTGTTGCACCCGTCGCACGGTCCACAGCGGCACGGAAACTGACCATGCGCCGCCGGTATGGATCGGCACCGGGCATGGTGGCCACCGAGTCCTGATTGGCGAGGTTTTCGGCGATGATCCGCATCCTCAAAGCCTGTGCCTTGAGGCCGCTGGCCGAGACCGAAAGGCTGTTCTTGAGGTCCATCAATTGCCTCCGCGACCAAGCGCGATTTTCAAAAGGCCAGTCTGCTTGCGATAAAGATTGGTCATTGCGGCATAGTCCATCTGGACCTGCGCCATGGTCAGCAACTCTTCCTCGATGGTCACATTATTGCCATCTGGCTTGACCTCGCTGGCACGCGCCGCATCGCGCACGCGGACGCCACTTGCCGTCTCGGTTGCCGTGCCAATGCGCGGCACACGCACGGAAATGCCGCCCCGTCCGCCGGTCACCTCACCCGCCCTGCCCAGCATCGCGCGGAAATCCGGTGCAGCCACGACCTTTGCACGATAGCCCGGCGTATCGGCATTGGCGACATTCTGGGCAATGGTCTGCTGGTTCTGCGACAGATATTTCAGCTTTGCCGTAATCGCATTGAGCAGGGAGAGGTTCATGGCACATCCGGTTATTTGCCTGTCCGGACCATGCATGAAGGATTTTGCCTAACAGCCGGTTAATCAAGGATGGAACGCATATCCATGGGGGAACGCGATTTTCTGGAATTATGTCGGATTTCCTTACACACTCCGGGATCACGTCAAAAAATTATAAAGCATTTCATGCATATAAATAATGGCACAGGTTTTGCTGGGATTCTCCCAGAGAAATTGGAGGCATCAGTGACACGCTTCAAGACATTCACCGCCTGCGCCGTGGCTGCGCTGATGATGGCTTCGCCTGCGGCGGCTGCATCCATCGCTTCCGTGACGTTGAATGGTGGCAGCTTCCTGCAGTCCGGTTCGGTTTTGAATAACGGCAGCAGTACTGCGAACATCACGTCGGTTGTCTATAGTCTGGGCGCGCCTGCTGACGGCATTGCGACCTGGGATGGCTCGACGGGCGGCGGTGTCGCGAGCGACAATCTTGCCAACCCGAATTTTTTCCAGACTGTCACCTTTGCCGGTCTGTCGGTCGCACCGGGCGACGTGTTCAATATCAGCGGCCTTGACATCGACCTGATCGTGACACTGGCACCGCTCGACGTCACGGGGATCATTCTGGACAATTTTGGCAGCAGTCTCGCCAACGCCTTTGTAACTGTCGGCTGGAGCGACGGTTCGCAGGGCACTGGAGATCTTGCAGAAACACCGTGGTCGACCTCACAGAGTTTTCGCATCCTGTCGGCGCCTGTCAATGTACCGGAACCCGGCATGATCGGCCTTCTTGGTCTGGGCCTTGCCGCCTGGACGACTGCGCGCCGCCGCAAGATCTGATAATCTCCACGCCAACAAAAGGCGATCCGCCAGATTGCGGATCGCCTTTTGCATGTCGACGGGGCGCGAGAGACAAGCTGCGCGGCTTTACGCGCTGTTAACCATGTTCATGGTCTAGCTCAGGATCATGGATGGCCTCGAATATCTCCGCGCGCTTGGCGCTCTTGCCCTTGTTCTCGCCCTGCTGCTGGGCGCGGCTTACGCCCTGCGCCGCTGGGGTGGCGCGATACCGGGATTGGCCCTGCCCACTGCAGGCACGACGCGACGCCTTGGCGTCGTCGAGACATTGACGCTCAGTCCCCGCGCGCGTCTGATGATCGTCAAGCGCGACGGTACCGAACATCTCATCCTTCTGGGACCAGACAATGCGCAGGTCATCGAAACCTGCATTGCCACAGACCAACAGGCGGTGCGGCATGTTTGAGCGCCCTCTGCTGCGCTGGGGCGCCATCATCGCGGTTACGGGCTTCGGACTGGCAATGGCCGCCCCCGCCGCCGCCCAGTCGTTGAATCTCAATCTTGGCGAAGGCTCCCTGTCTGGCCGCGCCATCCAGCTGGTACTCCTTCTCACGGTTCTGAGCCTCGCACCCGGCATCCTGATGACGGTGACAAGCTTTACCCGCTTCATCGTCGTGCTGTCGCTGTTGCGCAGCGGGCTGGGCACGCAGGGTGCGCCGCCCAATGCCGTGCTGATCAGTCTTGCCCTTTTCCTCAGTTTCTTCGTGATGGCGCCCACCTTCGAACAGGCGTGGCAGCAGGGCATCAAACCGCTGACCGAGCAGACAATCACCGAAACCGAAGCCTTCGACCGGGCAGCGGCGCCATTTCGCAGCTTCATGTTGAAGCACACACGCGAAGCCGACCTTGGCCTGTTCGTCGAACTCTCGGGTCAGACGATTGCCACGCCCGCCGAAACGCCGATGACGGTGCTCGCCCCAGCCTTCATGATCTCGGAATTGCGGCGCGCGTTCGAAATCGGCTTCCTGCTGTTCCTGCCTTTTCTCATCATCGATCTTGTTGTCTCGGCGATCCTCATGGCGATGGGGATGATGATGTTGCCGCCTGCCACCGTTTCACTGCCCTTCAAGCTGATTTTCTTCGTGCTCGTCGATGGCTGGCATCTGGTGGCCGGATCGCTGGTCAAAAGCTTTAGCGGTTGATTGAAAACATTCGCGATCTGCAGTCTTGCCAGCCGCGCGGGCGCCTGCCATCCCTAGACAGGTGAAAAACCCAGCTCTGCCACGCATATCCGTTTTCGCCATCGCCAACTACCGCTGGTTCTGGCTGACCAAGCTGACGAGCACGCTGGCGCAGATGATGCTCGTCATCGTCATCGGCTGGCAGGTCTATGATATCGCGCGTCAAACAATGCCGCCGCGCGAAGCTGCGTTCCTGCTTGGCATGATCGGTCTGGCCCAGTTCTTGCCGCTGTTCGGATTGACACTGGTGGTCGGCTATGTTGCCGACCGCATCGACCGCCGCTGGATTGCGCGTGGCGCACTGGCGCTGGAAATCGGCTGCGCGACAACCCTTGGACTTTTGACATGGCAGGGGAACCAGTCACTGGAGGCCCTTTTCATCATTGCTGCCCTTCTGGGGGTTGGTCGCGCTTTTGCTTCGCCGGCATTGACGGCGCTGGCTCCCAATCTCGTGCCTCAGCACATGCTGCCGACAGCCATTGCCTGGAATTCGATCGGCTGGCAGATCGGCGCCATCGGCGGACCGCCGCTTGGCGGCTATCTTTATGCCGCATCACCGGCCTTGCCCTATGCTGTGGCGGCCGTGGCGCTTGGCATTGCCTTTATCGCCGCCTGCCTGATCAAGGCGGTGCCGCGTCCTGCGCCGACGGCCCTGTCGCCGTGGCAGGCGACCGTCGAGGGCATGGGCTATGTCCGTCGCAACCGGGTGGTTCTGGGCGCGATCTCGCTTGATCTTTTTGCCGTCCTGCTTGGCGGCGCGACCGCCATGCTGCCGATCTATGCCCGCGATATCCTGATGGTCGGACCGGAAGGCCTTGGCCATCTGCGCGCGGCCCCCGCCGTGGGGGCGACACTCATGGCACTTTTGCTGGCGCGGCAACCACTGGCGCGGCATGTCGGAATCAAGATGTTCGGCGCAGTCGCGCTCTTTGGTCTGGCCACGATCGTGTTTGGTCTTTCCCGAGAATTGTGGCTGTCCCTTGCTGCGCTGGCCGTACTTGGTGCTGCCGACATGATCAGCGTTTATGTCCGCGGATCGCTGATACAGCTGCACACTCCCGACGCCATGCGCGGTCGGGTTTCCGCCGTCTCGATGCTGTTCATTTCCGCATCGAACGAACTGGGCGAGTTTGAATCCGGCGTTCTGGCAGCCGCCATCGGTCCTGTGGCAGCCGTTGTCGCCGGTGGCGTTGGTGCCATTATCGTGACTGTCATATGGGCGTGGCGCTTTCCCGAATTGCGTCTTGCCGATAGATTTGAACCCCCTCAAGAGCTGAAGGAGCGCGCGACATGAAGGCCGCAAACATCCTCGAAACCATTGGAAAAACGCCTCATATCAGGCTGTCGCGGCTGTTTCCCGACGCCGAGGTCTGGGTAAAGTCCGAACGCGCCAATCCGGGCGGTTCGATCAAGGATCGCATTGCCTTGGCCATGGTTGAAGCCGCCGAAGCATCGGGCGCACTGAAACCGGGCGGCACAATCATCGAACCGACCAGCGGCAACACCGGCATCGGGCTTGCGATGGTGGCAGCGGTCAAGGGGTATCAGCTGATCCTTGTCATGCCGGAATCCATGTCGCTCGAACGTCGCCGCCTGATGCTTGCCTATGGTGCGCGCTTTGACCTCACGCCCCGCGAAAAGGGGATGAAAGGTGCGATCGAGCGCGCGCAGCAGCTCGTCGATGAAACGCCTGGCGCATGGATGCCGCAGCAGTTCGAGAACAGCGCCAACATCGACATTCATGTCCGCACGACCGCCGAAGAAATATATGCCGATTTCAACGATGCGCCGCCCGCAGCGCTGATCACCGGCGTCGGCACGGGCGGGCATA
>CAZWMK010000024.1:10800-23541 GCA_964635065.1 uncultured Sphingomonadaceae bacterium
CGGTGCGCAGGTGCACGCCAACAGCCAATGGGATGATCGCGTCACCACAGCGGTCAGGACGGCCATGGAGAACAAGAACTATTATACGCTGTTCCCCGTGTATCATCTCATCGAGCCGCGCGAGAACCGGGACGCCACCAGGATCGACGTGCTGAACATGCAGCACAAGTCCATCTATTTCGAGCTGGCCGGTATGGATGTTATGGGCGAATCCGGATTTAATGAAAAGCCGCTGGCCGTCCCTCAAAGTCTTTGCTGTTGAACCCGCGCTGTCACCGGTGATTTCGGGCGGTGCGCCGGGACCGCACCCTATTCAGGGCATTGGCGCGGGCTTTATTCCGTCGAACCTTCATACGCGCCTTCTGGATGGCGTCATTCAGGTCAGCGCTGATGATGCCAAGCACTATGCCCGTCGCGCTGCCCGCGAAGAAGGTATGCTGGTCGGCATTTCCTCCGGCGCCACGCTGGCTGCCATTGCGACCAAGCTCAAGGATCTGCCCGCTGGCAGCCGCATTGTCGGATTCAACTATGACACGGGCGAACGCTATCTTTCGGTGCCCGATTTCCTGCCGGAAGCCTGAGGATCACAAGACGTCAAAGAGCGGCCTGAACAAGAAGTTTCAGGCCGATCTTTTAATATTATCATTCACTTAGTCGTTGATCTTGAAACGCGATGAAAAAGGTGCAGTCACTCGTCCATTGTCCGCGGGGGCTGAACCGGAAACACGCACGGCGCCACGCTGCGTCGTGACGCTGTCGTCACCACCTTCGTCGGCCATCGTCCGCCACAGATCAAGCGGCTGCGCACGCACATCGACGCGCGCTGCGACACTGCCGAGCCAGCGGCCCTCGCGCCGCTCTGCCAGCACATCATAGCCGGCATTCAGCAGCGCCTCGACATTGTTATCGCGCGAGAGCGATGTCGGCGCGCCCAGAACCACGGCAATCAGGCGTTTGCCATTGCGGTTCGCGGCCGCTGCAAGGGTAAAACCCGATGCAATCGTGTAGCCGGTCTTGATGCCATCGACGCCGGGCGTCCGGCTCAGCAGTTTGTTGTGGTTGGGCATGACGCGGCCAGCCCAGGTAAATTCCTGCTTCTGAAAGTAACTGTAGAATTGGGGGAAACGCTGCAGCATCGCTTGGCTGAGCGTTGCAATATCGCGTGCTGTCGTGCTGTGGGCCGGATTTGGCAAACCTGAGGCATTGACGAAATTCGTCGATTTCATGCCAAGCGCCAGTGCGCGTTCATTCATGCGCCGTGCGAAACCACTTTCGGTGCCACCGATGCGCTCTGCCAGCGCGACCGCGACGTCATTTGCAGATTTCGTTGCAAGTGCCTGAATCGCTTCATCAATCGAAATGGTCTGCTTGGGAGCCAGTCCCAGCTTGGACGGCGCCTGGCCACGTGCATAGGGTGAAAAAGTGAGCCGATCCGTCAGTTTCATACGCCCGGCTTGAATCTCCTCGAAGGCGAGAAACAGGGTCATCACCTTGGTAATCGACGCCGGATGGCGCGGTTCGTCGGGATTGTGCGCGTAGAGCACTTCTCCGCTCTGCGGATCGAGAAGAAGGGCTGCATACTTCGGGTTGGCGACAAGGCTAACGCTGGTCGTTGGCGAGGCGTGCAACGGTGCCGACGCCACCAGAGTTGGCCCAGCGATGGAACAACCTAGCAACGCCGCAAGCGCGATCTTGTGAAATACCCGAACCATGAATGCCAAATCCCCCGAATTGGTCATTTGAATCTTAACAAACATCTGCCGGAAAGAAAGAGCTTCCCAGGCCGATTTCCGCCTTTTTACAAGAAACCGCCTGTCTCGACGGTTAATAGAAGCGTGTCCCCTCCTCTGCCATCCGCCGTAGCAGCGCCGGCGGGGCAAAGCGTGGTCCGTGCCGGCTTGCGAGGGAATCAAGCCTTGCCACCACGGTTTTTGCCCCCAGGCTGTCGACAAGGCTGAACGGTCCACCCGTATGCGGCGCAAAGCCCCAGCCGAATATTGCGCCAAGATCGCCATCCTGCGGCGTTTCCAGCACGCCTTCTTCATAACAGCGCAGGCATTCAACGATCTGGCGATAAAGCAGGCGTTCGCGCACCAGTTCTGCTGCGGGCTGCTCGGCATCGGGGCGGGTCGCAAACTGCGTCCTGAGGC
The DNA here is from genome assembly GCA_964635065.1 of uncultured Sphingomonadaceae bacterium. Lineage (GTDB taxonomy): Bacteria > Pseudomonadota > Alphaproteobacteria > Sphingomonadales > Sphingomonadaceae > CAZWMK01. The sequence continues at coordinate 12,951 of CAZWMK010000024.1, forward strand.
CCGGCCACAGGCTTTTCCTGCCATCCGCCGGATAGTCATAATAGCCCTTCGCCGCCTTGCGACCAAGGCGGCCCATGTCAACCATCTGCCGGATGACGTCATCGGCACGCGACGGCACATAGGCATCGCCAAGATCGCGCTGCGCCGCCTGCATGACCTTGTAGCCGAGTTCGATCGAAACCTCGTCCGAGACGGCAAGTGGACCGACCGGCATGCCAATCTGGCGGCCGCAATTTTCGATCAGTGCGGGCGACACCCCTTCGCCAAGCAATTCCGTGCCTTCCTGAACATAAGTGGCAAAGCAGCGCGAGGTGTAGAAACCCCGGCTGTCGTTGACGACGATCGGAGTCTTTTTGATCTGGCGGACATAATCGAGCGCCTTGGCAATGGCGCGCGAACCCGTTTTCTTGCCAACGATGATTTCGACCAGCGGCATCTTGTCGACGGGCGAGAAGAAGTGGATCCCGATGAAATTGGCGGGCTTGCTCCAGGCTTCGGCAAGGCCGGTGATCGGCAGAGTCGATGTGTTAGATCCGAAAATCACATCCGGTCCCAGCACGGCTTCGGTTTTTTTCGTGGTTTCAGCCTTGATCGCGCGATCTTCGAACACGGCTTCGATGATGAGGTCACAGCCTGCAAGGTCGGCAAAATCAGTCGTTGGCCTGATACGTGTCAGAACGGAATCGACCTTATCCTGCGGCAGGCGCTTTTTTGCCAGCTTTTCAGCGGCATAGGCCTTTCCCTTCTCGGCGGATTCCAGATCGCGGTCAAGCAGTACCACCTCGATCCCGGCCTGTGCCGACACCATGGCAATGCCCGCGCCCATCATGCCTGCACCAAGCATCGCGAGGCGCATGGTCGGGGCTGGCGGTTCGTCCTTCGGACGGCGCGCCCCCTTTTCAGCGGCCTGTTTCGACACGAACAGCGTGCGGATCATCGCGGTTGCCTGCGGATCGGCAAAGAGCTTGGCAAAATATTTTGCCTCGACCTTGAGCGCCATGTCGATCGGAAGCTGCGCGCCCTCGTAAACTGCCGACAGAATGGCGTGCGGTGCATGCATGTTGTGCAGCGTTTTGGCGGTCACCATCGCATTGGCACCGACAAAGGTCTGGACGAAGGCCGGGTTGGTCGCACCAGCCCCACCGGGGAATTTAAACCCCTTCTGATCCCATGGCGCAACGCCGCCTTGCGGGTTTGCCAGAACCCAGGCCCTGGCCCGCTCGACCAGTTCAGCTGCAGGGGCGACATCATGGATAACGCCAAACCCCTTGGCCTCGGCTGGCGACATCGACTTGCCCTGAGTGATGTACAACAAGGCGTTCTGAACGCCCATCAAGCGGGGCAGACGCTGCGTGCCGCCGGCACCGGGCAGCAGCCCGACGAGCACCTCGGGCAGACCCAGCTGCAATTTCGGATTGTCGGCAGCGATGCGATAATGACAGGCAAGGCACAGTTCCAGCCCGCCGCCCAGGGCAAGTCCGTTGATAGCCACCGCCACCGGCTTGCCGCAGGTTTCAATCCGGCGATACAGCGCGCTCAGCGCAAAAACAGCCTCGTAAATCCCGGCAATACGGGATTTTTCAGCATCATGCCCGGCCAGAAAAGCGGCCGCCATACCCTTGAGATCAGCACCCGCGACAAAGCCATTCGACTTGCCTGACGTCAAGACTGCGCCCTTGATGGCGGAATCGGCAACGATCCGGTCAAAGGCAGCACCAAGATCGCGCTGCAAGGCAGGCGTGACGACATTCATCGACTGATCGGGCACATCAATTGTGACAAGGGCGATGCCATCGCTGTCGATGGCGAGGGTGAGTGTCTCGGTCATGGCCTGTTCCTCGTCCTCAGATACGTTCAATGACCGTGGCGGTGCCCATGCCGCCGCCGACGCATAATGTCACAAGGCCGACGCCCTTGTCGGCGCGCTCCAGTTCATCAAGCAGGGTGCCGAGGAGCATCGCCCCCGTCGCTCCCAGTGGATGGCCCATGGCAATCGCCCCGCCATTCACGTTCACCTTTTCATGCGGCACATCAAGCGCCTGCATGAAACGCATGACAACACTCGAAAAAGCCTCATTGACTTCGAACAGGTCGATATCCGACACCGTCATGCCAAGCCGTTTCAGCAGCTTTTCAGTCACCAGTGCCGGACCGGTCAGCATGATGGCCGGCTCCGTGCCGATCGAGGCCATACCCCGAATGCGCGCACGCGGGCGCAGACCATATTTGGCACCAATCTCGTGCCCGCCGATCAGCACAGCCGCCGCACCATCGACAATGCCCGAGCTGTTACCCGCATGATGGACATGGTTGATCCGTTCCACTTCGGGATAGCGCAAGAGTGCCGTGGCGTCGAAGCCGGGCATGTCTTCGCCCGCAAGCGCAAAGGCCGGCTGCAACTGCGCCAGTGCCGCCATATCCGTGCCTGGGCGCATATGCTCGTCACGGTCGAGGACAACCTCGCCGATCACGTCACGCACAGGCACGATGGAGCGGTGGAAGCGCCCCTCGGCCCAGGCATGGGCAGCACGACGCTGGCTTTCGACAGCAAAGGCGTCGACGGCCTCGCGGGAAAAGCCATATTTCGTGGCGATGAGATCGGCACTGATGCCCTGCGGCACGAAGCCGGTTTTCAGCACAACAGCCGGATCTGCGGGCCATGCACCGCCATCGGACGCCATCGGCACCCGGCTCATGCTTTCGACGCCGCCACCGATGGCAAAAACGGCCTCGCCGGTCATCACCTTGGCCGCAGCGATGTTGCAGGCTTCAAGGCCGCTGGCGCAGAAACGGTTGATCTGGATGCCTGCCGTGGTTTCGGCATAGTCCGCGTTCAGTACGGCAATCCGGGCGATGTCCATGCCCTGTTCACCAACCGGCGACACGCAGCCCATGATGACGTCGTCGACATCCGCCGTATTAATAGCGTTGCGGTCACGCACGGCATGCAGAACCTGCGTCAACAACTGGATCGGGGTGATCTCGTGCAGGCTTCCATCCTTGCGCCCCTTGCCGCGCGGCGTGCGCACTGCATCGTAAATATAGGCATCCGCCATGTGAAATTACTCCCGCAACACGCTGATTCAAAATGATTCTATTGGCAAAGCCATGGTCGAATCAGCCCCTGCTTCGACCTTGCGGCGCAGTGCCCCGGCATCCGGGGCAATATGGTCGAAGAAGAAGCGTGCCGTGATCAGCTTGGCCTCCATGAACGGCTTGTCATCCGTGTCTGCCGCAAGTGCCGCAGCCGCAGCGACCGCCATTTTCAGCCACATCAGCCCCAGTGCGACAATGGACATGAGGTGGAGATAAGCAGTCGCCGCCGCACCCGCATTATTCGGGTTCGCCATGGCATTCTGCATCAGCCACATCGTCGCGCGCTGTAAATCTCCTCCAGCTTTTTCAAGAGATTCCGCAAATGTCTTCGTGCGATCATTCGACTTCGCGGCTGCGATTTCCTCGCCCACCAGTGTCGCCAGCGCCATCAGGGCGCGACCGCCGTTTGCACCCAGTTTGCGTCCGACAAGATCCATCGCCTGCACGCCGTTGGTGCCTTCATAGATCATGGCAATCCGCGCATCACGGACGAACTGTTCCATGCCCCATTCGCGGATATAGCCATGCCCGCCCAGAACCTGCTGGGCGTTGACGGTCGTTTCGAACCCCTTGTCGGTGCCATAGGCCTTGATCACGGGTGTCAGAAGGCCGATCAGATCATCGGCGGTCTGCCGGATGGCATCATCTGCCGCGTGGCGCGACAGGTCGACCTGAAGAGCGCCCCACAGGATCAGCGCCCGCATGCCTTCGGTAAAGGCGCGGGATTCCATCAGCATGCGACGAACATCGGGGTGGACGATGATCGGATCGGCACTGGCCGCAGGATCGGCTGGCCCGGTCAGCGCCCGTCCCTGTCGCCGGTCGCGGGCGTAGGCGACGGCATTCTGATAAGCGGCTTCGGCCACGCCCAGCCCTTGCAAACCAACGCCAAGGCGCGCGGCGTTCATCATGATGAACATTGCCTTCAGTCCCTTGTGCGGCTCGCCGACCAGCCACCCGGTTGCGCCGTCATAGTTCATGACGCAGGTGGCGCTGCCGTTGATCCCCATCTTGTGCTCGATCGCGCCGCACGACACGGCATTGCGGGCAACCGCCTTGCCATCCGCGTCAAACAGATGCTTCGGAACAATGAACAACGATATGCCCTTCACACCTTCGGGCGCATCAGGAAGCCTTGCGAGAACAAGATGTATGATGTTTTCGGCAAGATCATTTTCACCGGCCGAAATGAAAATCTTGGTACCCGTGACATGATAACTTCCGTCCGGCTGCGGCACTGCCCTCGTCTTGATCAGGCCAAGATCGGTGCCGCAATGCGGCTCGGTCAGATTCATCGTGCCCAGCCATTCACCTGAAACCATCCGCGGCAGATAGGTCTCTTGCTGTTCGGGCGAGCCAACTGCGGTGATGGCGGCAATCGCGCCATGGGTCAGCCCGGGATACATGGCAAAGGCCATATTGGCCGAAATCATATATTCATCGAATGCGGTGGACAGCACATGCGGCAGCCCCTGCCCGCCAAAGGCGACGGGAGCGCCGAGCCCGTTCCAGCCGCCTTCGACGAATTGGCGATAGGCCTCCTTGAAACCATCCGGTGTCGTGACCGTGCCATCCGCATGACGCGTGCACCCCTGCCGATCACCCACGACATTGATCGGCTGGATCACGTCTTCGACAAATTTCGCGCCTTGTTCAAGGATCGCCGCCACCAGATCGGGGCTGGCATTTTCGAAACCGGGCTGGCCCACGAAATTCTGAAGACCAACGACATGATCCAGAACGAAGCGGGTATCTCTGACGGGCGCGGTGTAAGACGGCATGGCTCTGGCTTCCTCCTTCATGCCCCTTCAAGGTCGACCAAGAAGATAGGCTTCACAAGAGGAAACTGTTCCGTGCCGTGCGTATTTCTTGAAATTACCTGGTACTGCGTCGATCAATGCTGCTGACAGGCACAGATTTCGTCGGCCACCAGCCGCACGCCCGTCTCGTCTGCTACAATCCGGCGGTAGAAACAGCCTGGCGCTCCGGTATGGCAAACGGGGCCATGTGGCAGCACGCGCAGCCACAGTGCGTCCTGGTCGCAATCAACCCGCAGTTCGACGACCTTGAGCACATGCCCCGATGTCTCGCCTTTTTTCCACAGCGCCTTGCGCGAACGCGACCAGAACCATGCCTCGCCGCTTTTCAACGTGAGATCGAGCGATTCGGCATTCATGTGCGCCACCATCAGCAGCGCTCCGCTTTCGGCATGGGTCGCCACAGCCGTGACCAGCCCGCGGTCGTCAAAGCGCGGCACCAGCTGCGTTGTCGTCTCGATTTCGGCTTGTTTCATTGCGGCATCACACCCATGTTGCGTTTGCATGACATCAGGGGGCGACAAAGGCCCCGCGTTTCCCTATATGCGCGGCGAGCGCCGGCAGGGAGTCGTAATCGTGATGCTTGACCAGTTCACAACCCATCCGTTCGACGATGACAAGCTGCGCGAGGAATGCGGCGTGTTCGGCGTGTTCGGCTGCGAAGGCGCCGCCGCCGTCACGGCACTTGGCCTGCATGCCCTACAGCATCGCGGACAGGAAGCCGCTGGTATCACCAGCTTTGATGCCAAGACCTTCCACAGCCATCGCGCCATGGGCCATGTTGCCGGCAACTTCGACCGTGACGACGTGATCCGCGAACTGCCCGGTGAAATGGCGATCGGCCATGTGCGCTACTCGACGACCGGCGCCTCCGCGCTTCGCAACGTGCAGCCGCTGTTTGCCGAACTGGCATCGGGTGGTTTTGCCATCGCGCACAATGGCAATATCTCGAATGCAGGCAAGCTGCGGCGTGAACTGGTGCGGCGCGGCTCGATCTTCCAGTCGACATCCGACACCGAAACCATCATCCACCTCGTTGCGACCAGCAGCTATCGCACGCTTCTCGACAAGTTCATCGACGCGCTGAAACAGGTTGAAGGCGCCTATTCGCTGATCTGTCTGACGCCCGAAGGCATCCTTGCCTGCCGCGATCCCCTGGGGATTCGTCCGCTGGTACTGGGCCGCCTCAACGACAGCTATATTCTTGCCTCCGAAACAGTGGCGCTCGATGTTGTCGGCGCCACCTTCCTGCGTTCTGTCGAGCCGGGCGAACTGCTGGTGATCACCGCCAAGGGCCTTCGTTCACTGCGCCCCTTCGCGCCGGTCGGTCCCCGTCCGTGCATTTTCGAGCATGTTTATTTCTCGCGACCCGATTCAATCGTCGACGGGTCAAGCGTCTATCAGGTGCGCAAGCATATCGGCGCGCAACTGGCGATCGAAAGCCCGGTCGAGGCTGACATGGTCGTCCCCGTACCGGACAGTGGCACGCCTGCGGCTATCGGCTATGCCCAGCAATCGGGCATTCCGTTCGAACTCGGCATCATTCGCAGCCATTATGTAGGCCGCACCTTCATTCAGCCGGGCGACCAGATTCGCAATCTTGGCGTCAAACTGAAGCACAACGCCAATCGTGCGATGATCGACGGCAAGCGCGTCGTGCTGATCGACGATTCGATCGTGCGCGGTACGACATCGATCAAGATCGTGCAGATGCTGCGCGATGCGGGTGCTGCCGAAGTCCATATGCGGATCGCCAGCCCGCCGACGCGGCACAGCTGTTTTTATGGGGTCGACACCCCTGAACGCGCCAAGCTGCTGGCGGCCCAGATGGATGTCGCCCGCATGCGCGACTATATCAAGGTCGACAGCCTTGCCTTCCTGTCGATCGACGGCCTTTACAAGGCGGTCGGAGAAGACGCGCGCCTTGATGAAGCGCCGCAATATTGCGATGCCTGCTTCACGGGTGTCTATCCGACGCGGCTCACCGATTTCGAAGAATCCGAAGAACCGGATCAACTGACCATGCTGGCGGAGCGCGTGCTCTGATGACGGCAAAGCCTCTCGAAGGTCAACTGGCGCTCGTGACCGGCGCGAGCGGCGGGATCGGCGCGGCAACAGCCGAAGCGATAGCCTTGGCGGGGGCGCACGTCGTTTTGACCGCACGCACCGAAGGCGCGCTCGAAGAGGTCGAAGGGCGCATCCACGCCGCAGGTGGCACGGCCACGATTGCTCCCATGGATCTGGCGGATGGTGAACAGATCGACCGGCTGGGTCATGCCATTGCCGGGCGCTGGGGCAAGCTCGACATCCTCGTGCTCAATGCTGCCATGCTAGGCGATCTCATGCCGCTTGGTCATGTCGCGCCAAAGGATATCGAGCGGATTTTCCAGATCAATACCATCGCGCCATGGCGGCTGCTGCGCGCTTGCGATGCCCTGCTGCGCGCCAGCGATCATGGCCGCGTCATCGCTCTGACATCGACCGTGGCGACCGCACCACGGGCCTATTGGGGGCCTTATGCTGCCTCCAAGGCCGCACTGGAAAACCTTGTCGATACCTATGGCGCCGAAGTCGCCAATATCAGCAAGGTGCGCACCGCCATTGTCAATCCGGGCGCAACCCGCACCGCGATGCGTGCAAAGGCCTATCCGGGTGAAAATCCGGCCACGCTGAAAACGCCCGAAACCGTGGCGGGCGACATTCTTGCCCTGTTGCAGGAAGACTTTGCGGTTCAGACACACCGCCGGCTCGGCTGATCGGAAAACGAATGTGGCGGCGGGCATTCACGCCAGCCTCCACATCTGAAGATATTCAGTACATCTGTAAGGGCTCAGTGCCCCTTGCGCAGCTTTGCGGCCTTTTTCAGCACCATGTCCCGCTTCAGCTTCGACAGGTGGTCGATGAACAGCACGCCGTTCAGATGATCCATCTCATGCTGCAGACAGGTGGCGAGAAGTCCATCGAGGTGTTCGTCATGTTCGACACCATCGCGGTCGAGCCAGCGAGCACGGATTCTGGCAGGCCGCTTCACCTCGGCAAAGGCTTCGGGCACTGACAGGCAGCCTTCGTTGTAGATCGACAGTTCTTCGGATTCTTCCAGCACTTCGGGATTGATGAACACAAGCGGTTTGCGGACCAGCTTGTCTTCTTCATCCTTTTCTTCATGCAGGTCGATCACCAGCACACGCTTGGCAACGCCGACCTGAATGGCGGCAAGACCAATGCCCGGCGCATCATACATGGTGTCGAGCATGTCATCGACAAGCGCACGCAGCGCATCGTCAACCTGAGCGACAGGGGCCGATATTTCGCGCAGGCGGGCATCGGGGGATTCAAGGATCGGAAGAACAGCCATGCGGTCCAGCTAGGTATTCCGCCGGCACACGTCAAGCGGTGTCGGCCGCTATTGCACCGGACGGCGTGCGCGCAAGGCCTGTGCCAGCGTGCCTTCATCGAGATAATCCAGTTCGCCGCCCACTGGCACGCCGTGCGCGATCTGGGTTATGCGCACCGGCAAACCCTCCAGCCGCTCCGCGACATAATGCATCGTCGTCTGCCCTTCGAGGGTGGCATTCATCGCGAGCACAACCTCCTGAACGCCGTCCCCGATGCGGCGAAGCAGCGAATCAATGGCGAGATCTTCGGGCCGTATGCCATCCAGCGCCGACAGCCGCCCGCCGAGGACATGATAGCGTCCCGGAAACAGCCGCGCGCGGTCGAGCGCCCACATGTCCGCAACCTCTTCGACAACGCACAACATCGTGGCATCGCGGCGCGTGTCTGTGCAGATACTGCACGGATTTTGCGTGTCGATATTGCCGCAGACACTGCATGTCACAAGATTGGCTTCAACCGCCTGCAACGCGCGAACTAGGGGGGCCAGGGCCGTTTCGCGTTTTTTCAGCAGATGCAGCACCGCGCGCCGCGCTGAACGCGGCCCCAATCCGGGCAGTCGCGCCAATGCCTGAGTCAGTACGTCGATTTCGGATGATGCCATGACGTCTTTTAGGCGTGCTGACGTGGATCATGCAACAGGTTGCGCCGAAACGCCGCGCAGTCTAGCGAAAGACGCATGCGTATCGCCTATATGGGAACTCCTGCCTTTGCCGTGCCCGCCCTGCGGGCGATCCATGCCGCCGGGCATGATATCGTAGCGGTTTACACCCAGCCGCCGCGCCCTGCAAAGCGCGGCAAGAAGCTGCAACCTTCGCCCGTGCACGAAGCTGCCGAGGTGCTGCGACTGCCCGTGCGCACACCCGTCAACTTCAAGGATGACGCCGACCGCGCCGCTTTTGCCGCGCTCGATCTCGATTGCGCCGTGGTGGCCGCCTATGGTCTGATCCTGCCACGCGCACTGCTCGATGCGCCACGCCATGGCTGCGTCAACCTTCATGCCTCGCGCCTGCCCCGCTGGCGGGGGGCAGCCCCCATTCACCGCGCGATCCTCGCTGGCGACGCCATAACCGGTATGACGCTGATGCAGATGGATGTCGGGCTTGATACCGGCCCGATGATCGCTTGCCGCGATGTTGCCATCGACCGCAAAACAACCGGCGAACTGACAGACGAACTTGCAGAACTTGGCGCGACCATGATCGTCGATGCCCTGCCCCTGCTCGCCAGCTTGCCGCGTACGCCGCAGCCCGATTCCGGCGTGACCTATGCCGCCAAGATCGACAAGGCGGAATCACGCCTTGATTTCACCCAACCGGCAGCCGCGCTTGAACGCGCCGTGCGTGCTTTCAACCCGGCACCTGGCGCCTGGTTTGCGCTTGGTGACGAACGAATCAAGGTTCTGGCCGCCGACATCGTACCAGATACGGTCGGCGCCCCGCCCGGCGCGGTGCTGGATGATCGGCTGACCATCGCCTGCGGCGAACAGGCGCTGCGACCGGTGCTGGTGCAACGCGCGGGGCGTGGTGCCATGGCCGTTCATGACTTGCTGCGCGGCCTTCCGGTCACTCCCGGCACCCGCCTGTCATGACGCAGCGTTTTCGCCTGCTGATCGAATATGATGGCCGCCCCTTCATGGGCTGGCAACGCCAGGATCATGGCCCCAGCGTACAGCAGGCCATCGAAACAGCGGTCTTTGAGGTCGTTGCCGAACAGGCCAGCGTGCATGCTGCCGGACGCACCGATGCCGGCGTGCATGCAACTGGCATGGTGGCCCATGTCGAGATCGCGCGTCCGATCGCGCCGTTCAGGTTGATGGAAGCCCTGAATGCGCGCCTGCGTCCGAATCCGGTAGCCATATTATCCTGTAAAACCGCACCCGCCGACTGGCATGCGCGTTTCGACTGCATCGGTCGGCGTTACCGTTATCGTATCATCAACCGGCGCGCGCCGCTGACCTTCGACGACCGGCTGGCGTGGCGCGTTCCCGTGCCGCTTGATGCGGACGCCATGCATGATGCCGCGCAGCGCCTGCTTGGCCAGCATGATTTCACCACCTTTCGTGCGGTTCATTGCCAGGCCCGATCACCGGTCAAGACGCTCGACCGTCTCGACGTGGAACGGCATGGCGACGAAGTGCACATCCATGCTGCGGCACGCTCTTTCCTCCACCATCAGGTGCGATCGATGGTCGGCTGCCTGAAACTGGTCGGAGAAGGCAAATGGTCAGCTGATGACCTGGGCGCGGCACTGAATGCTGCGTTTGATTCCGTAGAAGCGGGCAA